>CAYFTI010000309.1:0-2529 GCA_964346065.1 uncultured Hyphomicrobiaceae bacterium | reverse complement strand
ACTCCCCCCTTTTGCCGGCCGTCTTCCGCGGGAACGCGTGATAAAGCAGCATTAGTACGCTTCAGCCGTTGGCGCACGCGCGGTCGTTGGGATAGGCTTCACAGAATGACCGCGTGTAGCGCCGCCAAGGCTCCAGTCGGGCCTCGACCAACTCGGGGTCCCGGATCGCGGCCATGAATTCGTCGAAAGCCTCCGGATTCGACGTCCGCGCCGTTCGCAAAAGCGCTAGCGTTTCGATCAGGAAGTAGCCGTCGGCCAGAGATTTGGCCTGCAAGAGGGGTTGCAACTCCGAGAGCGACTCCGAAGTCGATCGCTCGGTCTCAACCGCGTCGCGCACCTCCTCAGCAAGAGCAAACAGAGCTTCGGCAACGCCGCGAGCATCTCCAAAGAGCGACCAGAGGTTGTCTGCTTCAGCAGCGATCTCACCCAACCGAAAAGCCAGTTCGCCATCGGCTAGGGTCTGGAGACGCGTTGTGGCCGCCTCGTGTCGCTGCCGCGCGCCGTCGATTGCGGCAGCCGCTGCGGTGATCTCGCGGCGATCCGGCCGTTTCAACACATGAACGTCATCGAACTCGAAAGTGGGAGGGTCCTGCTCGTGGGCCACTACCGACCAGTCGTAACGCGCGATGGTGCTCGTGAGCGCTAGGCGCTCGCCCTCGGCCTCTGCGAGCACATTTGAGCCGAAATCGGTATTTACGTAACTGCCATCCCAAGGGGTATTTTCATCGAGTGGCCAGCCGCTCAGTTCCGGCCACTCGTATGCCACAGCATTTGCCTGCCTCAGGAGGTTGGGAGGCGCGTCCATCAAGCAATCACCACACCAATCAACCTCGACGAGTGCGTCTTCGTAGACCGTTCCCGCGAATTCCAGAGCTATTCGATCGCCGCCGTGATCAGGAAGTGCAACGGTTCCAGCCTGCGCGTTGAAGCCATCGCCGAGGCGGTCATCACCGAAGGCAGTGTAGAGCCCGGTCCCACCGCTCTCGACGAACAACGCCATGGGAACCAAATCAGGGTAGTCGATCGGATAGAATAGTGTTGTTTCACCGAAATCAACGCGCAGACCTTCGGCGTCCGGTTCGTCGAGCCGGAGCGTCAGCCTGACGTCTGTCAGCGGCTCGCCATGCATCGTCAAACTATGTGCTTGGGCAACGACACCCCCCCACGTCGTAACGATCGCGGGGCTCAACACCGCATGTCCCATGACGTGGGGTGTCGGGTCGCGCGGAACTGAGCGGGTTATCAGCGCGGGCTGCTGGGCTAGAGCTGCCGAGATCGCTAAAGAAACGACGGCGCCGAAAGCGCTGGCTCGGAAAGCATCGATAAACATGATACCCTCGCATCAGGATACGCTGCCCCAATATCTATATGGCAATGTAAAGGCAAGACGCCGGTCATGATATCCGATCAAGGGACCAGTCTGTCCAGCCGCAATAGGGAAATTTGCTTAATTTAACTGCAATACGTTATCGAGAGCGCTTAAGCGACGTTGCTTTCGAGGCGACACCGTTCTTATCAATGGTATCGGTCCCCGCTATTTTGGGTATTTCGCCGGAAGAAAGTCGTAGAACACAAGTCCTTGATGATCATCGGCTTTCAAATTTCTGCAGCGCTCGCATAAGGCCTGGAAGAGAAGGATTGGGATTGCGTCATCATTAAATTTGCGTTTCAACATTCGTGGTTGATGCATTTATAGATTATTTGGCAGGTTTTGGTGCGCTCGGGCGCGGTCAACGTGGTACCTCCAGTCGCGGTGCTAGTCTGATGGTGCAACTGCTTTGATGATGCTCAATCGGTTTTGAGTTCCGCGTCAGCTTCGCATTCGGCTCGGAGCTCGGTATTCGCGCGAATGCTTGCTCGGCACACGGATCTCCGCGGTGAGGGAGATCGCCGGCAGGACGGCGACGACCTGTACCAGCCGCGTGGTGGGCTCCTCGATGAGGTGCAGGCCGCTGAAGACGAAGCGCTCGGCCTGGTCGCGGAGCTTGATCCGCGCCTCGGTGAGACCGCGCTCGAGGATGGCGCCACGATACTCGGCGAAGGCGAGGTCGGCGTCGCCGGTGCGGATGGCGTCGAGGTGGTCGACGAGCGCCTGGACCACCTCCAGCAGCTCGGGGGCGTCGGGGACGATGGCGATCACCGCGCTGGCGGTCGCCGCCTCGCGGATGAGGTCGGTGTCGGCCGGCGGGGTGAGATGGACGCCGACGAGGTCGTGGCCGGGGATGGTGATGACGGGCTTGGGCTGCGAGTAGGGCACATCGACGTTCATCGGGGCGGTTCTTTCGCGGATGTTGGGGAATGCCGACCGGCAGCCGGGGCAGAGGCGGCGCGCCGCTGCCGGTGCCGGGCTCATAAGAGCTTCTGCGGATCGAGCGGGAGCTTGATCGTCGCCTGCTCGCAGGCGCCGGGAGCGAGCACGACGATTATCACCTGGGAGCCATCAGCCTTGCCCGAACTCGTCGATCACGGATATCGACACGCGCGCGAGGCAGCTGGCGCCGCTGTCGGGGACGATCGCGACGACGCGGG
>CAYFTI010000308.1:0-2536 GCA_964346065.1 uncultured Hyphomicrobiaceae bacterium | reverse complement strand
ATGGGTGCGTTCGAATTTTCGGACGTCCTGTTCGAGAACGGGTTCGAATCGCAATCAGCCCCTTAGCGTGCTTAGGGCGCGCGGTGAGAATCTAGCGAACCTACCGGACCCCACTTCTTATAGCTATTTGAGTCAGTGGCGGAACAATCGGCTGCTTGAATACAGGCTTCCAGGTCTGTATTCATGTGCCAGCCCGGCGACCAACCAGCCGCATCAGCGGCAGGCCTACGAATCGGTGGATGAGGAAGGTAACCAGCGCCATGATGAAGCCGAACAGCGTCGGCAGGACGGCGCCGAAGGCCGTGCTCATTCCCAGTATGAAGCCAAGTAGACACTCGGGGCGGTAGACCGGCAGGAACAACGCCAATGGCAGCAGGCTGAAAAACAGGTAGCTGGTGATGGACTGGTAGCCGCCGAAGAAAGTGACCGACATGCCCACGCCGAAGACCAGCCCGGCCACCAGGCCGATGATCACCGGTTTAAGGCCGGAATCTGTGGCCACTATGCGGCGTCTGGAAAGGCCAAGCAATCCACAGGTCAGCACCGGCAGCAGCAGACCGCCGAACCAGTTGGACATACGCGGCAGGTCGGGGTTTTGAAACAAGTGGTGGGCCGGGACGCCGGCGTGGAAATGCTGCCAGATGAGCAGGCTCCAGATGGCCAGCGTGACGAGGACGGTCAGGCTGATCCTCAGTCGGTCGAACTGTTTCATTGGAACCCTCTTACCGCGATGTGCCTGGAGCATGGCTGATCGGAACGCGGAATGCTTGTGCCAGGAGTCATTGCTCCTTCCTGGCGCTCAGGCGGTGGCCAGACGAATTCGCGCAGGGTCTGGAGACCCATTAGGAAGTTTTGTTGCCCGGTTTCGGAAGTGTCGATTCGCGCTGATCGTTGACAGACCAACGAAATCCGTAATTATCACTATCAAGAACAAGGAGACCCCGGGCCAGGCCCGGGCGACGATAATGGAGCCCGGGCGGAAGGTGCCTTTGTCCTATCGTTGAACAACTCATCGGAACGGCCAGGAAGGGATTTGGAAAGCTACGCTGTAATCGATTTCGAGACTACCGGCCTGTCGCCGGCACACGGGGCGCGGCCGACCGAGATTGCGGTGGTGCTGGTCCGCGGCGATGAGATCGTCGATCGCTTCCAGAGCCTGATGAACCCGGGCGTGCCGATCCCGGGTGATATCCAGGCGTTTACCGGCATTACCAACGCGATGGTGCGCAAGGCGCCTTCGGTTCGCGAGGTAATGCGCGACGCTATCCGGTTTGCCGGCGGCCAGCCGATCGTGGCGCACAACGCGTCGTTCGACAGGAAGTTCTGGGAACGGGAGACCACGGCGATTCGGGGGTTGGAAATGAGTACGTTCATCTGCTCGCTGCTGCTTTCCAGGCGACTGTTTCCGGGCGCCCCCAACCACAAGCTGGCCACGCTGGTGCGGGCGCTGGGGTTGCCATCGGACGGGCGATTTCACCGGGCGCTGGCCGACGCCGAGTGCACGGCGCACCTGTTTATCCGGCTGCAGCGCGAAATCACGCACGTGTTCGGTATTGAGACGTGCCAATGCGAGCTGCTGCAGAAGATTCAGTCGACCCATCGGCATCAGTTGCAGCGGTGCGTGCAGCGGTATCTTGCGGCGGCGGAGTGAGTTCTGGCCCTGCACCTATCGCCTGGGTATGTCCTCGACCCGACCGACCGCAAGCGGAACCTTGCCGAGTTGCACGTACCCGGGAAACCCCTCTTGCTGGGCAATGCCTGGGACGCGGCCCGCGCACGAGCCGCCATGGATGCTGGGGTGAAGGCGGTGGGCTCGAGCGAAAGCGATGGCTGTTGCAGCACCAGCGGGCCATTGCCTGACTCGATCGCCGCTGCTTCTGTTGTCCCGCATCCAGTGCGGGACGAAGGCTGGGGGCAGCGTGTGACCGCCGATCGGGGAATCAGCTGTCCTTCAGTCGGATGACGTGGCCGATGGCGGGGTTAGTCTTTCCGGGAAGAACGATCAGATGCGTGGCCGACGGGAAATAGCCGTAATAGCGCCGCCCCGGATCGATGCCCTCGACCTTCGAGTGGGCCACATCAGCGTAGCCCCACACCGGCAGCAGGCCGAAACCATCGACGCCCGAGGGGAAGAAATCCCAGTAGTGCAGCGCGTCGCCGAAGGCCGCGTATGTGACTTTGTTGACTGTCAGCGCGAAGCGATGGCGCGCGAACACAACCTCGCCCGCCCCGGCCGACGGCGCATTGATCGTATCGATCTGCATGTCCTCGAAGCGCGCGCGGGTCATCGTGCCGGCATCGACCATGGTTCAATTTTTCGGCCGCAGTGTTACGGCATCCTAACCGATGGCAAACTTCTGGACACCTCTATAGCGACTCCGAACCCGGTGTTCGTGGGAGCCGGTTTGCCGGCGATGGGGAGCTTGCTCAGGCTGGGGGCAATCGCTAGGACCTTCGCTTGTCGACTTCGGGTAAAGTTTGTCAGACTCAGACAAGGATCTTCGATGAAGCCGATTCACCGAATCGCGGCCGTGGG
>CAYFTI010000307.1:0-2540 GCA_964346065.1 uncultured Hyphomicrobiaceae bacterium | reverse complement strand
CTAAACCGACCGGCTCCAGCGGTACGCGCTGCCACACAATGCCCGCGCTGGCTTCGCGCCAGGAAGAAGCGCAAGGGCGGCCCGCAGGCATTGGCGAGGGCGGCCGGTTTGGGAAATGAGGCCCCGGCGTGCGCGCGACCCATGACCCGCCGTAAGCGGACTATCCGACCGCACCCCGCCAGTCGGACCCAGGCAAGTCCTTCCATCGACGGCCCGCAGCGATTGTTTTCTTATGCTGGATCGCCCATGGCGAGAACGTGCTGCTACTGGGCCCGCCCGGCGTCGGCAAGACGCACCTCGCCATCGCGCTTGGACGCGAGGCGATCCTCGCCGGCTACTCGGTGCAGTTCACGACCGCCATGGCGCTGGGCTTGCCAAGGCGCAGGCCGACAGGCGCCTCGACGAGAAGCTGCTGGCGTTGTCGAAGTTGAACCCTCATCGCCCCTTACAAGGCAATGGCATCACGCCAAAGAGCTGAAACCCAAAGGTATCTGGCAGAGTCCAGCTGCAGCCGGAACCGGGTTCATGCCGCCACCGACGATGCGGAGTCGACGACGTTGTTTCCTAGCAGAACAAAGTGAAAGGGAAGCGCCCGCAAAAGTAACTCGTCTCCGAGGAAGTGTCGCGCATGACTGCGGCAAACCGTTCAACATGCCCACAAACCGCAAAAGCTTCAGCGACTACCGGACCATCGAAAAAAAATCCTGCATCAGGCAGAGCGGCTGCGATTTGATTGAGTAAGGATGAAAGTTTTTCGCCTCGACGTTCGCTGAGTGGATCTGCACGACCACTCAGATATTCGATAATATTTCGTCGTCGTCCCAGGTCGCGCAGTTCTATGAGCATACGAAATGGATCTTCGGACTCCGGGCGTTCATCAGGAAACACAGGTAATTCTACGGTGGGTCCGGGATCTCCAGATTCCGCTCCAGACAAGCGTACGCGGAGGTCGAAAGTGATAGAAAAAGCCAGCGAATAGCGCGCATAGATCAAGCGAATGCCGGCCTCACTCTCAAGCAATGCCAATGTCTCTGCGAGATCTGGAAGAATTATTTCTTGAGCAAAAGAAGGTTGCGCACGGAGGGCAGCCAAGCCAGCGATGCCAGCCGCCATCGCGCCGCGCCTTGTTCGGGAGAACCCGCTTCCTTGACTACCCACTTCTGGTCCTTTTCGCTCAGTTCGATCTCAGGGCCTTTGACACTGCTTTCCGCTCTATCGCAAACAAGACAACAAAAAATAAAAGTCCTATGCCAAAGGCTGCAAACTGGAGCAGTGAATCAAGCTCAGCATTAGAGAATGCAGTCGCCTGCGTCATACAATTGTCGATGCACCATTCCTCAATTGTGCCGCCTTCATCTGGCGCGCAACGCACCATCGTTATCACCGATCCATAGGCTAGATAGCCAAAGAGCATTGAAACCACCTGCAGGGCGATTGAACCAAACAACACTATCCAGGATATCGGCCGGCGCTGCATGGCGAGGTCGCCTTCTAAAAATCGACCAACCAAGTAAACTTCGGCGAGCATGAGCGCAAGCGCAACCGACCATATCAGATCAATTTGCGACGTGATAACACTCCCGGCGTCCAGCATGGTTTTCTCCTTGCTCGAAAAGGGCTGAGCCGCCGTTCAGACGATCACCAATCCACCATTCCCCAGATGAACACTACCCTGGCACTCTGCGGGCGGGGAGAGCGTGTCGCCAGCCCGCTCTTGGTTCAATGGAAACGCATCCGGTCGCTCCAAGCCGTGAGAACGGAGGTTCGGAGCATGATCGTCGGGATTCCGATCCCAATCTGGTCTTGCGACGGCAGAGCTCGACGGTCGCCGCCACGAGAAGGCTGCGCTGCGAACGCTCGCGCGCTCATGCCGACGCCGCCACGGCGGGCCGGCCGCGCAACGCGTTGACGCGGCCGATGATGGTCGGAGGGCGCGCTGAGCGTTAAGCGCTACGGGGCCGCTCCACTACGCACAGCGGCCGCTCCGCGACGATGCCGCGATGCCCGCTCCCCGTCCTTTGCTGCCGCGCCCAGCATTAAGGCTTACGGCCGTAGCGGGCCGGCTTCGCCTCTACGCATAGTTGGATCTCCGCCTTCCGTCATCGCCCGTCAGTTCGGCCGTATCGGCACCTTCTGGTTTTGAAGCTCTGCTATCGCCCTCACCACCCGACACCAGAACGGCCGGCCGTCGTGTAGGCCGCCGCTCTCGCAGTAGTTGTAGTGCCTCCGAGCCTCGGCGTCGGCATCGTCGCCGTGCTGCTTGATCAGTAACTGCGCAACGCGCCAGACGTCGATCTCGTAAGGCACCGCCTCGCGTCCCGCTCAACCATTCGTTTTCGTTCCAAAAGCCTGTTCCGTTGCTGGAAACGGCAAGCTTACCGTGGCGGCGCTGGGACGAGGACATGCGCATGGCCACGATCACCGTGTTCCGGGATTTTGGTCGGCCGCGCCCGCGACGCCAAGGGTGTACCACGCACGAAGTGGGCGAGCTGCCGCGCACCGAGCCGGCTTCGCTGGTCGAGGTGGCGCTCAACCGGCCT
>CAYFTI010000306.1:0-2540 GCA_964346065.1 uncultured Hyphomicrobiaceae bacterium | reverse complement strand
TCGGCGCGAATGTACATATCTCCGGCGGCGCCGGCATCGGTGGGGTACTCGAACCATTGCAGGCCAGCCCGACCATCGTCGAGGACGGCTGCTTCATCGGCGCCAGGTCCGAGGTGGTCGAGGGCGTTATTGTGGAAAAGGGCGCGGTCATCGGCATGGGTGTATTTTTGGGTCAGAGCACCCGCATCTACAGTCGAGAGACCGGCGAGACGATGACGGGTCGTGTCCCGGCCGGCGCAGTCGTCGTCGCCGGAAGCCTGCCGGCCGCGGACGGCAGCCACAGCCTGAACGCGGCGATCATTGTCAAGCAGGTCGACGAGAAGACCCGTTCGCGGACTTCGGTCAACGAGTTGCTGCGCGCCGCGGAGTAGAAAAGTTCCCAGTTGCCGGTTGCCGTCGAAACAAAACCTTTGAACCACGAAGGATACGAAGGGCGCGAAGAGAAAATCGATAAGATTTTTGTAGGCGACGTAGCGCCGACCTACTTCGATTCCCGGGTTTTATTTTTCTTCGTGTTCTTCGTGCCCTTCGTGGTTAATGCTTTTCTGGTTTCTTGTCCGCTACGCAGCGGGGGCAGACGGTTAGAGGCTGCAATCAGGCAGCCTCTTCAACCCGCTTGACGGGGCCATTCAAAAGGGCGTCGCGCGTGGCCTCGACAATCATGTCCACCTCGGCCGACGTGGTCGTGAACGGCGGGGTGTAGCGCAGGGAATTCTCGCCACCGTGGATGACGTTGATGCCGTGGATGCGCAGGTACTCCTCGGTGGAATTGGCGCCATAAGCCTTGTAATTGCCGTCGAGTTCGACCGAGAACAGCAGGCCGGTCCCCTGGACACGGGTGATTCGGCCGTCGAGCTCGCCTTTCAGCCGCTCGAATTTCTCCAGGAATTCCCGACCGCGCTCAACAATGTTGGCGCGCACTTCAGGCGTGATCTGGCCGAGCACTGCGGTGGCAACGTCCAGTGCGCGCGGGTTGCTGGACATGGTATTGCCATAAACGCCCTTGCGGTAGAGCTCGGCGGCCTGCCGGTTCATGCCGAGCACCGAGAGCGGGTACTGACCGGCATTGAGCGCTTTCGACCAGGTTTCCAGGTCCGGTGCGTCAAGGTCCTGAAAGCCGGGGTAGTCGACGATGGACAGAACGCCCTGGCTTCTCAGACCGGCCTGGATTGAATCCATCAGCAGCAACGTGCCGTGCTTGCGGGTCAGCTCACGCGCCAGCGCGTAGAAATCGGGCTCGATTGCTGCGCCCGGGTTTCCTTCTCCCATCACCGGTTCCATGAACGCGGCTTCGAAAAAAACGTTGTTGTCCTCGGCCCAGGTAAACGCCGCGTGCAACTGGTCCGAATCGTTGGGTGCCACGGTCATCAGGCTGTCGTCGTCGCGAAATGACGCCAGATGTCTTGCGTAGGTGTTACGTGTGGAATCGGAGTAGCGCGCCGGCCGGTCAGTGCGGCCGTGGAAGCCGCCTGCAAGCGACAGGCGCCTGATTGCCGCACCGGCACGCGGGCCGCCCGGATCCGTCATGTGCTTGGCGTTGATGTCGGCTATGCGCCCGGCCACGGTGACAGCCTCGGAGCCGGAATTCATGCACAGAAAGCGCGCAAACGGACAGCCGTCGTTGCGCGTGTGACCCAGTTCGGTGCGCAGCGCCTCGACAAAGCGCAGATGACCAAAGTTTGGGGTCATGATGTTGGCCATCGTGTGCGGCTGGTTCATGGCCTGTAAAATCGCGTCCGGCGCATGGCCAAAGCCGAGCATGCCGTAGCCGCCGGAATCGTGCAGCACGGCGCCCTTGCTGGTGACGATCCACGGACCTTTTGCTGCCAGCGCCACATACGGGTTGACCGCGTCGTCGGCATAGAAATTCACATAACCCGACTGCAGCTCGCCCTGCTGGGTAATGTCGTCGGCCCTCCACAGAACAGGATAGGCCGTCTTCCAGCACTCGGCCACGCCCAGCGCCTGGTCCACGGCCCGTTCGAGACGGTCGTCCAGCGCGGCGAAGCGCTCAAGAACCTCGTCGGCAAGGCCGAGGGTCTGCATTTCGCCGCCGGAATTGCGCAGCTGATCGAGCTTGTCGATGATGGTCATGGCATTACCTCAGATGCGCCGCCAGTGTGACGCCGGCGGAAGCTGGTCAAACGAAGATTCTAGCAGGTATGCAGTGCGCGCCAAGCCAGCACTGGCCGGCAGAATCCTAGCGTAGGAGCCTGCTTGCAGGCGAACGAACCCGCGCAAAATCCCCGAAGATGTTCGCCCGCGCAACCGGTCCAATATCGTTAAAAACCTGCTCAAAACGTAGCGAGCGGACGGCTGACGGTGATCGCCGGAGCGCAGGAACCGCAGTGTACGTATTGTGTACATGAGGATTCCGAGCACCGCCGAGCGCCGTCAGCCGTTCGCGCAGTAGTTTTGTGCAGGTTTTTACTCTTCGCCGAAGAAGAAGCCCATTAGCTGCAACAGGCTCATGAACAGGTTGTAAATGGACACGAACAGCGTCACCGTAGCCATGATGTAATTGCGCTCGCCGCCCTGCA
>CAYFTI010000305.1:0-2545 GCA_964346065.1 uncultured Hyphomicrobiaceae bacterium | reverse complement strand
TTCTCGATGAGTATGTAATCGGCCAGCCCGAGGCCAAGCGGGTGCTTTCGGTCGCCGTCTACAACCACTATAAACGTCTGGAGTCGCACAAGCATCGCGAGGACGTCGAGCTCGCCAAGTCGAACATCCTGCTCATTGGGCCGACCGGGTCGGGCAAGACCTTGCTGGCCGAGACGCTGGCGCGCATGCTGAAAGTGCCGTTCACAATCGCCGATGCCACCACGCTTACCGAGGCCGGTTACGTCGGTGAGGATGTCGAAAACATCATTCAGAAGCTGTTGCAGAAGTGCGATTACGATGTCGAAAAGGCGCAAACCGGAATCGTCTACATCGACGAGGTCGACAAGATTTCGCGCAAGGCCGAAAATCCCTCGATTACCCGTGACGTTTCCGGGGAGGGTGTACAGCAGGCACTGCTGAAGCTGATTGAGGGCACCATGGCCTCAGTGCCGCCGCAGGGCGGCCGCAAGCATCCCCAGCAGGAGTTTTTGCAGGTCGATACGCGCAACATCCTGTTTATTGTTGGCGGTGCATTCTCCGGCCTTGACAAGGTCATTCAGGACAGGTCCGAGGCCGCCGGCATCGGGTTTCGGGCCCAGGTCAAGGGCAAAAGCGATTACAACCCCTCCGAGTTGGTTGCCACGGTGGAGCCCGAAGATTTGATTCGCTACGGCCTGATCCCGGAGTTTGTCGGCCGTCTGCCTGTGGTCGCCACCCTGCGAGAGCTTGACGAGGAAGCACTGGTACGCATTCTGGTCGAGCCCAAGAATGCGGTAATCAAGCAGTTCAAGAAACTCTTTGAAATGGAGCACTGCGAACTGGAAGTCCGTGATGATGCGCTGCGTGCGATTGCGCACAAAGCGATGGCGCGCAAAACAGGCGCCAGAGGGCTCAGAACAATCATGGAAAACGTGCTTCTCGACAGCATGTACGACCTGCCCTCAAGCGAAAACGTAGTCAAAATCGTCGTCGACGAGGCCGTCATCAACGGCGAGGCCGCACCGTATATGATTTATGAAGGCAACAAGCGCGCGTCTGGCGAGTCCTGAGGCCTCGCCAGGTTTCGTTCACTGTGGCTCGTCGATTCAGCCGGCCGGTCCGCCTTTGGGCACTGATTGCATCTCGATGAATGATCAAAGCCCACTGTATCTCTTCACAATCGTGGCACTGCTGCCCCGGATGCTGACAGATTAAGCTAATCCCAACTTACCGGATCGAAGGACCACTGGCGACCTGTGAGAAGGCATTACGATACATATAGCCGATGGATCAAGCTGGGATCGGCCGGGTTGAATCCGTGCATTGCGGCGCCAATATCGAAGACTGAACTTTAACATCCGGCGCGAGCCGCGCCCAGCGAGTAAATCAATGGCTAGTTCCAAGACCCCCGACCTGCCCGCCGAATCCACGCGTCAGCCCACGCCAGTGCTGAGCTTGCGTGACGTGGTCGTGTATCCGCATATGGTAATTCCGTTGTTCGTCGGCCGCGAGCGTTCGGTCAGCGCGCTGGACGAGGCTATGAACGTCGACAAGCGCATTCTGCTGGTGACGCAGAAGAGCCCGGAAACCGAGGAGCCGGCGCCGAAAGATCTGTTCGATTACGGCACGTTGGCGACGATACTGCAGATGCTGCGCCTTCCCGACGGTACCACCAAGGTCCTGGTCGAAGGCGTCGAGCGCGTTCGCGTGACCAATCTGAACGAGGATGAAGGCTATCTGGCGGGCAGTTGGGAAACTGTACCGCAAACCGACGACGAAGACACCGAAGCGCTGGAAGTCACCGCCCGCAGCCTGCTGAGCCTGTTTGAACAATATGTCAAGCTCAGCCGCAAAATTCCGGTCGAACTGCTAACCACGCTTTCGGGCATCCATGATCGCAGCCGCCAGGCCGATACCATCGCCGCCCACCTGGGCATCCGGATTGAAGACAAGCAGCAGATTCTCGAGACCGCCGACCTGCGCGAGCGCATGGAGCGCCTGATGGCGCTGATCGAGGGCGAGATCGATGTGCTCAAGCTTGAAAAGCGCATTCGCGGTCGGGTCAAGACCCAGATGGAGAAGAGCCAGCGCGAGTACTACCTCAACGAACAGATGAAGGCCATCCAGAAGGAACTGGGCGATCTGGACGAATCCGGAAACGATTTGGGTGATCTGGAGGAAAAAATCGAAAAGGCCGGCATGCCCGAGGAAGCGCTTGAAAAGTGCAAAGGCGAGTTCAACAAGCTCAAGATGATGTCGCCAATGTCGGCCGAAGCCACCGTGGTGCGCAATTACCTCGACTGGATGTTGGCGGTGCCGTGGAAGAAGCGCAGCAAAGTGCGGAATGATATCAAGCGTGCCGAGGATATCCTCGAGGCCGATCACTACGGTCTCGAGCGGGTAAAGGAGCGAATTCTTGAATACCTGGCGGTCCAGCAGCGGGTCAAAAAGCTCCGCGGTCCGATTCTGTGCCTGGTGGGACCTCCGGGTGTGGGCAAGACCTCGCTGGGCCGTTCAATCGCGCGCGCAACCGGCCGCGAATTCATTCGCATGAGCCTCGGCGGCA
>CAYFTI010000304.1:0-2565 GCA_964346065.1 uncultured Hyphomicrobiaceae bacterium | reverse complement strand
CGCGCGCCCTACCTCGCCCCCGACCTCTGGGCCCTCTTCCCCGACCGCCTCGACGACGCCACCGGCCTACCAGAGGGGTGGGAGCAGCTTCCGTTGGGCTCTTTTGGCGAAATCACCATTGGAGGACTGTGGGGTAACGATGAGCCAGAGAATTCAGACTATGAACCGTATTTTTGCCTGCGAGGGGTTGATCTTCAACACCTAAGGGAGCAGGGCGCGGCTCTCAAAACGCCCTGCCGCTTTGCCAAGCGTGCTGCGATAGAAAAGCGGACTGTTCGAACAACCGATGTCCTAATAGCTTCATCTGGCGCAGGCCCTTGTGGAAGACCGCTTTGGATTGGTGTGCAAGGATTTTTTGCCGGAAGAGCGCCAACCATATACTCAAACTTTGTAAAAAGAATTGCATGCAAAACAAATTATCATGCGTGCTACGTTGATCGACATTTGCATGAAATGAAAGTGAGTGGCGAAATTCAGAAATATATATCTGGCACATCTGTGCCAAATTTAAATGATAAAGGTTTGATGGAAAGTCACAAGATTCCCTCCCCGACAGAACCAATCCTTCAAGCATTTCTTGATTTTTCGATGCTGGTCCAAGAGCAACTATTCAGCGGTGAGAACGCTGTTCTTGCTGAAGCCCGTGATCTTCTCCTTCCAAAGCTCATGTCCGGCGAAATCCGCCTCCGCGACGCGGAGAAGCTCGCCGAGGAGGCTGCGGCATGAGTGAAAACCCTAGAGACATCACATTTCATTATCCACCTGAGCTCTTCAATCTCCTTGTCGATGCAATTCCCTTGCTCAACCGCTCGAAGAAAGGCGTGTTATTGTTTTTTCATGGAGCAGGTGTTGCACCGGGCATGACGGCTGACTTGACGCAACGTCTGCGGACGGCGCCTGAGGAGATCAACAAGTACGAGATCGTTCGCACTGTTCTGGAACGGCTGAACGCGAAGGGGGAAGCAACCTTGCGAGAACGTCGGGAGGTCCTCCGACGCGTGGTTGAGTTCACCAATTTCGATACCTGTTGGGCGAACGACCAATTGAAGGCGAAGGGCGCAGTCGCCGCCGTCCGAGACATCGTGAATCAGAAAGATGCGTTCACCCGCATGAATCAGGCGCGAGAACAGGAGCGCCAAGAAAGGCTTAGAGAAGAAAGGGAGCGTAGCAAGGCAAAGCAAGAACAATTAGGCCGTATTGATGAAGCAAAAAACGAAATATACGCCCTTTTTTCATCAGAACTTACGCCACAGGCGCGTGGAAAAAGATTAGAGACTGCGCTAAACAACCTTTTTGCCGCGTATGGTATCCTAATTCGTAAGTCATTTCATATCGTGTCCCCGGACAGCGATGGCATCGTGGAACAGATTGATGGCGTGATTGAATTGAAGGGTGATCTTTATTTTGTCGAAATGAAATGGTACCGGAAAACCGTAGGTGTACCGGAGATTTCGCAGCACTTGGTGAGGCTTATGGGAAGAGCGGAGGCGCGCGGTTTATTCATATCAGCAAGCGAATATACAGATCCGGCGATTTCGCAAAGTCGGGAATTCCTTCAACAGAAAGTGATGGTATTGAGCAATTTGAAAGAGATTGTCCAGATTTTGGAGCAGAGGGCCAATTTGCCGGATTTCATTGCTGGAAAAGTGGAAGCGGCGATCATTCATAAAAATCCATATCTTCGCTTCGAAGATTGGAGAGGTACGAGAACAGGATGAGCCGCTTCGCCGAAAGCGATGTCGAGGAAGCCGCGCTCCACTGGCTGGAGGAGCTCGGCTATGACGTCGCCCACGGCCCCGAAATCGCGCCGGAGAGCGCCTTCGCCGAGCGGACTAGCTACGGTGATGTTTTCCTGAAGAACCGCCTGGCGGACGCCGTGGATCGCCTCAATCCGGGTATTCCTGCGGATGCGCGCGCCGACGCGCTGCGGCGGCTTCACCTTGCCGAGTACCCCGGCCTGATCGAGGAGAACCGCCGCCTGCATACCCTCCTGATCGAAGGCGTGCCGGTCGAGTTCTACGACGAGGACGGCCTCATCAAGGGCGACCATGTGCGCCTGATCGACTTTGAGGACATCGAGGCGAACAACTGGCTGGCGGTGAACCAGTTCACCGTCATCGAGCATCAGGCCAACCGCCGCCCCGACATCGTGCTCTTCGTCAACGGCCTGCCGCTCGGCGTGATCGAGCTGAAGAACGCGGGCGACGAGAACGCCACGCTGGATGGGGCCTTCAACCAGCTCCAGACCTACAAGGACCAGATCGGCGCGCTCTTTCGCACCAACGCGGCGCTCGTCATCTCGGACGGGCTCGAGGCGCGCATCGGCTCACTGACCGCCAACCGTGAGCGCTTCATGCCCTGGCGCACGGTCGACGGCGACGACGTCGCGCCCAAGGGCACGCCGGAGCTGGAGACGCTGCTCAAGGGCGTGTTCGAGAAGCGCCGCTTTCTCACGCTGCTGCGGGATTTCACGGTCTTTGGCGAGACCGACAGCGGGCTCGTGAAGATCCTTGCGGGCTATCACCAGTTCCACGCCGTGCTGCATGCCGTGGAATGCACGCTTCA
>CAYFTI010000303.1:0-2570 GCA_964346065.1 uncultured Hyphomicrobiaceae bacterium | reverse complement strand
CTAGCGGATCGCCGCCTCATCGCAGCCGAAGGCGCAGGCGCTCAAGATGGTCGACACCGGCGCCGGCGCCGGCGCGTTGGCCGGGCTGGGCCCGCGGCGTAGCGGCAGCAGCACGCCCAAGGTCCGCCTGGGCACCCCCAACAGCGTGCTGTGGCGCAGCACGTAAAAGCGCGGCGCGCGGTAGCGCGTGACCTGGTTCAGCAGGCCGCGAAACAGCAGCGCGCCACGCAGCCGTGCCTCCAGCTCGCTCACCCGCTTGCCGGTCAAGCGCGTGCCGATCCGCGCGCTGACCCGCTCGCCGCTCAGCCGCCAGCGGTCGTGGCGACCGCCGTCCAGCAGGTCGATCAACGCCATGTTCGCCAACGCTTTTGCGCCGAAGCGCACGGGGTCGAGGGCGCTGTCCGCCGGCGGGCCGGCGCAGCTCAGGCGGCTCCAGACCTGATAGACCTCCCAGGCCATCGCGAACTCCGGAAGACGCTGCGCATCCCGGATCGAAACCCGCTGCGCGCCCGCCTGGGACCACCAGGCGCAGTCCGCCACCCCTGCATCGCGAACGCCCCTCTGGTTTAACCGACGACGCGGTAACACCGCGGCCGCTGCGCGTTGGCCGCAACGACATATGCATAAAATTGCATTCACAACGCGTTTCCGGGCGCGCGCCCAGCCGACCATTGACCGTGGGCGGGGTGTGATCGACCGTCCGGCGGTGTTTTCAGGAAGCGCGGGTGGGGGCCCATGTCAGCAGTAGCGATCGTTATCTACCTCGCCGCCGCGGCCTTGTGGGTGATCGTCTGGTGGCGCGGCAACGGCTTCGCGTATCTCCGGCGGGACCCTCTGATGTGGCTGCCGTTCCTGCTGTGCCCGGCCTACCTGCTCGCCAACGCGGCGATGGTCACGGTCTTCGGCGACATCGGCAGCGTCAAGTACGAGGAAAGCCGGTTCGTGTTCATCGGAGAACGCGCGCACATCGCGGTTTCCGCGACGTCGAGTGTGCTGATCGTGGCGACCATCGTCTACGGTTTGACCGTGAAGCAGCTGCCCGTCGACTTCATCCGCTTCATGGCCTACGCGTTCGTCGCCATTCTGGGCGTGATGGCCCCGATCCTCTGGATCCCGCTCGAGACGCCGGCGATGTTCTACGTCCTGCGCCACTTCCAGACGGCCGCGCTGCTCTATGGCCTGTTCCTCTGCGTCGCGGGGATCGTCGTGCTGCTGGGCGACCTGATCCGCGTCGGCGGCGCGAAGGTCACGGCCGACGCCGCGATCGACACGAACCATGCGGCCGCGAGTTCGTCCGATGAGAGTAAAACGGGTCCCGGAAAGGGCGAATAGCTGGCGCGAGAAGGGTGAAAACGGATTGGTATTCGGGTGGTTGACTGAATTTCGGAACGCATCAACACCACTTTTTATTTCATACGGAAACTCAATCCCGTATATAAAATGATATCGTCGCGCATATTATCGAACCCGTACAGTTCCCACGCCCGCGGCAGAGATTTGACGTAATAACCCCCTCCACTGGATAGCAGCGCCGTGGTGCGTCGTTACGATTGCCCATCACCAGCCCCCCTCGTCGACAAATGTGATGGACGCTTTGTGCTGATCAATGCGGAAAGAAACGTGCGACAACGGCGCAGCGCCCCAGTCGGAACCGGCCTCAGGCCTTGATCGCTCAGAACGCTTCGGATCGACCACTTTTGATACCCAATACGGCGCGCGCCAGTGCGGTCTCCGGCGTTCGCGACGAAGACCACTAAAACACTATTGATCCCGACTCGCCGCCGGGAATGAGATGCGCAGGCAACGAAACCGGCAATATCAAGATGGTTTCGTCGATAAAGCTGACCTAAACCGTAGACGTTTCGGCAATTGTCAGCTACACCCGGAGTCGGAACATTTGACCCCACCGCTTTTGCAAGGACGCACAGAACCATGGCCGAGCAGCCGGACGTTGAAACCTTTGCGGATACGACCCTCGTCGAACTGACGGCGGGCGTCGTTCAGTCCTACCTCAACAACAACCAGATGCAGCCCGATCAGGTTCCCAACCTGATGCAGCAGATTCACGACAAGTTCGCGCAACTCCAGGGCGGTCAAGCAGTCGCAGAGATGTCGGGCGCGTCGGCGACGGCGACGCCGCAGCACGAACCGCCGGTGAAGCCCCGCAACAGCGTCCGGAAGAACGACGTCGTGTGCCTGGAGTGCGGCAAGACGTACAAGACCCTGAAGCGACACCTGCGCACGGAGCACGGGCTCGAAGAAGCCGACTACAAGGCCCGCTGGGACTTGCCGGCCTCGATGAAGCTGGTCGCCAAGAGCTACAGCGAGCAGCGCTCGCAAATGGCCAAGGACCTGGGCCTGGGGGAGAAGTCGGCCGGCCGGGGCCGCGGCCGCAAGAAGAGCTAGAGCAAAAACGATGAAGGCCTGTTCGGCTTTCATCGGGAAGTTTGCTCTAACATCCTGAAGAGCGGGCAAGGTTCACCTGACACGTGAGTCCACGTTTCAGCATCTTGCCCTATTGTGACGTCTCACATAACAGCACATCGGGTTTGTAGACTTATCAATGACTT
>CAYFTI010000302.1:0-2580 GCA_964346065.1 uncultured Hyphomicrobiaceae bacterium | reverse complement strand
GCTCACACCAACGCGCCCAAACGTGGCGCTCACACCAACGCGCCCAAACGTGGCGCTCACACCAACGCGCCCAAACGTGGCGTTCAAGCCTGGCGGAATAAGCTCCGGCAGGCCGTCCCCGAGCGTCCCTTGCCCTATCTCGGGCGCGGCGGCGGTCAAGTCGTCACCCGTCAGCGCGTGCACCTGGCCAAGCACGCCTTCGGCGAGGATTGGCGCGCCTGCCGTGAGTTTGCCGCCAGACAGCGCGTGGAGCTGTTTCAGCGCTGGGCTATCGAGAACCGGGGCGGCCGCTGTGATGTCGTTGCCGGCAAGGCTGTGTGTCTGCCCCAGATTGCCGCTGTCCAGCTCCGGCGCGGCGGCCGTCAGCGCGGACCCGGAAAGCCCATGGGTTTGCGACAGTACGCCTTCATCCAGCAGCGCAGCCGCTGCCGTCAGGTCATCACCAGCAAGCGCATGGGTTTGCGTCAACGCGCCCGCCTCAAGCACCGGCGCAGCCGCCCCCAGAGTCTCGCCTGTCAGGCCAACCGTTGTCGACAGATCGCCCGTATCGAGCACGGGTGCGCTGGCGTCCAGGTCGTCTCCGGCGAGCGCATCGATGCCGCTTGTCGAGAGCGTCGGCGTGTCAAGCACCGGCTCCGGAGCGGTCAGGCCATCACCGGAAAGCGCGTGGGTCTGGCCCAGATTGCCCTGATCGAGCGCGGGCGCTGATGCCGCCAAATCATCACCAACTAAAGCCTGCGTCTGCCCCAGGTCGCCTTCGTCGAGCACCGGCGCGGCCGCCGTGATTTCGTTGCCGGTCAGCGCGTGAAGCTGCGATAGCGCGCCCTGATTGAGCACCGGCGCGGTGGCCGCGATCGCATCGCCAGTCAGCGCATGGTTTTGCGTGAGCGCGCCCTCATCCAGAACCGGCGCGGCTGCGGTCAGATCGTCGCCGATAAGCGCGTGAAGCTGCGTCAGCACGCCTTCATCGAGCGCCGCCGCGGCGGCGGTGAGATCATCGCCGGTCAGCGCGTGAAGTTGCGATAGCGCGCCATCGTCGAGCACGGGAGCGGCCGCCGCAAGATCGTCGCCCGCCAGGCTGTGGGTCTGGCCCAGATCGCCCGCGTCCAGCACAGGCGCGGCCGCCGCCACGTCGTCGCCGGTCAGCGCGTGAAGCTGGGACAGCGCGCCCTGGTCCAGCACCGGGGCCGCCGCCGTGAGGTCATCACCGGCCAGCGAATGGTTTTGCCCCAGATCGCCCTGATCGAGCACGGGCGCGGCCGCCGCCAGATCATCGCCCGCGAGCACGTCCGTCTGCGACAACGCGCCCTCATCCAGCACGGGCGCGGAAGCCGTGATGCTGTTGCCGGTGAGCGCGTGCGTCTGGGTGAGTGATCCCTGATCCAGTACCGGCGCGGCGGTGGTGAGATCGTCGCCGGTGAGATCATCAACAGTAACCGGCACTGTATAGGTAATGTCAAGCTGGGCCTCTTGGCGAGAAGCGTGTTCATAGGCAGCAAATTGTACAGTGTTGAACGATCCTGCCAGATCCAGACCTTTGCCTATAATAGCCATATCATTTGAGGATGCCCAACCAGTGCGATCAAGGATTTCCTGTACTATAGATGTTACGTCAACACCCACTGTGCCCGTAAAGGCTGTGGAGAAGGACTGGTTGGCTTTAGCCGTTGTCTTCGTGATGGCACCCATGCGGTTTCCGGTAGACCACACAGCCGCATCGTCTGTATCATTGCCGTAAAAATCTACGCTAGCAGCATCGTTCCGAACATCAAGAACATCAAGTGTAAGCGTCGCAGAGTCTACTGTTACGCCTTGCGGTACTGCAACTGACTGAAAACGCCAGCCCCCAAATATTGTAGAAAGGTAATTAGAAAATGCTACAGTAATTTCGGTGCCACTGGCGTTAAAAGAGCCGTATTTGTAAATGGAATGCGCATCATCTCCCCCTGCAACAACCGCCTCGTTAACAGTCGGGTCAATCCATACCGGATATTTTGGCTGGTCTATCGGCTTTCCTTGCCGCGCGCCGCTTTTATCAATAACCTTCCCGGTCCAGCGAATGCGCAGCCTGTCGCCGTCCCACGCCTGCTCGATCTCCAGCGGGCGGCCTTTCGCGTCCCGCCCAATCACCGGGCGCAACATGGACTTGTTGCCGAGAATTTCCCAGGCGAACGCGCGCGGCGCATCGTCTGAATGCAGCGTGACCAGCGCATCGAGCCGGGCATTGCGCGGGACGATCGTGCAATCGAAATCCGCCGCCAGCCCGCGCCAGTAGAACCGGTTGTCGGCAACCTCCGGCTCAGCCATTTTCACCGGCTCTCCGGCGATCTCGACCAGCTCGGCGGAGACCGTGCCCGATGCGCCGGTGTAGCGATAGGCCGGACGGTCGCGCCCGATGCGCGCCGTGTAAGGCGCCTTGTCGATCAGGAACTGGCCGCGATCCTCGCACGGGCATACGTCAATATCGCAAAGCTCACCGCGCGCATCGACATAGTGCAAGGGCTTCTTGATGCCCGTGCGCAGGGTGTACTTGCCCCCGCCAAGGTCGAATGTCTTGGTGCGCAGCGTGCGCTTTTCGAC
>CAYFTI010000301.1:0-2599 GCA_964346065.1 uncultured Hyphomicrobiaceae bacterium | reverse complement strand
CTGCTGCCATCGGCTGATAGGCCGGGTCGCCGACATTCTGCTCGTCGACCACGCGTGCCATCTGCTTCATGGTCTCCATGACCTGCTCGGGTGAGCACACGCCGTGATGCAGCCAGTTGGCGATATGCTGGCTGGAGATGCGCAGCGTGGCGCGGTCCTCCATCAGCCCGACATCGTTGATATCGGGCACCTTGGAACAGCCGACGCCCTGCTCGACCCAGCGCACAACGTAGCCGAGGATGCCCTGAGCGTTATTGTCCAGTTCCGCGCTGACGTCCTCCGGCGCCCAGTTCGCGCGGTCGGCGACCGGCACGGTCAGCAGGTCGGCGAGCGTCGCGCGCGCCTGGCCCTCCAGCTCCGCTTGGCGCGCGCGCACATCGACCTTGTGGTAGTGGACCGCATGAAGCGTCGCCGCGGTCGGGGAGGGGACCCAGGCGGTATTCGCGCCGGCCTGCGGGTGGCCGATCTTCTCGCGCAGCATGTCGGCCATCTTGTCGGGCGCGGCCCACATGCCCTTGCCGATCTGCGCATGGCCGGGCAGCCCGCAGGCGAGGCCGACATCCACGTTGTTGTCTTCATACGCGAGGAGCCAGGGCGCGCTCTTCATGTCGCCCTTGCGGATCATCGCGCCGGCTTCCATCGAGGTGTGGATTTCGTCGCCGGTGCGATCGAGGAAGCCGGTGTTGATGAAAAACACCCGTGCCTTGGCTTCGCGGAGGCACTCCTTGAGGTTGAGCGTGGTGCGCCGCTCTTCGTCCATGATGCCCATCTTGAGGACATGACGGGACAAGCCCAGCACGTCCTCCACGCGCGAGAACAGCTTGTCGGAGAACGCCACCTCCTCGGGCCCGTGCATCTTCGGCTTGACGATGTAGACAGAGCCGGCCGGGCTGTTCACGCGGCGTCCTGAGGAGCCGATGTCGTGCAACGCGATGGCGCTGGTGATCAGCGCATCCAGCAATCCCTCGTAGACCTCGTTGCCTTCGCCATCCAACACAGCCGGCGTCGTCATGAGGTGCCCGACATTGCGCACAAGCATCAGGCTCAACCCCTTCAACGTGCGCTCGCTGCCGTCGGGCGCGGTATAGGGGATGTCGCCGTTGAGCCGACGGGTGAAGCTGCGCCCGCCCTTTTCGATCTCTTCGGCGAGGTCGCCTTTCATCAGGCCGAGCCAGTTGCGGTAGACGCCCACCTTGTCCTCGGCGTCAACCGCGGCGACCGAGTCCTCGCAGTCCATGATCGTGCTCATGGCCGATTCCATGCGGATGTCGGAGACACCAGCCTTGTCGCTCGCGCCGATCTCGCTGGTGCGGTCGATGCGGATCTCGATGTGCAGCCCATTGTTGCGCAGGATAATGGCATCGGGCCGGTCCGGCGCGCCGCGATGACCGGCAAATCGGGCCGGGTCGTTCAGGCTCGTGGTGCCGATGTCCGTGCGGGCGACGAGTTGGCCATCGGCGACCGCATACGCCGTCACTTCGGAGTGGCTGGTGCCCGAAAGCGGAACGGTCTCATCCAGGAATTCCTTGGCCCAAGCAATGACCCGAGCGCCGCGTGCGGGATCATAGCCGTGACCGGTCGGCGTGTCCCCAAGGACGTCCGTGCCGTAAAGCGCATCGTAAAGGCTGCCCCAGCGCGCATTCGCCGCGTTGAGCGCATAGCGCGCGTTCGAGACCGGCACGACGAGTTGCGGCCCGCAGACCTCCGCGATCTCCGGGTCGACATTGGCCGTGCTCACCGCGAAATCCGGTCCCTCGGGCAACAGATAGCCGATCTCGCGCAGGAAGCTTTCATATTCGGCCATGTCGAAGCCGAGGCCCCTGCGGTCCCGGTGCCACTGGTCGATTTTCGCCTGCAGATCGTCGCGCTTGGCAAGCAGGGCCCGGTTCTCGTCGCTCAGCTCAGCCACGATCCCGGCGAAGCCGCGCCAGAAATCGTCAGGCTCGACGCCCGTTCCCGGCAGCGCCTCATCATTGATGAACGCGTAAAGCTCAGGCGCGATTTGCAAGTCGGAATGGGTGACGCGATCGCTCAATCCGGTCTCCTTCAGTCTCGCTCCTCCAGCGCAACGCCCCGCGCCACAGGAATGGGCCATAGCCCATTGAGACCTGAAACCGGTGGCAAGATCAACCGCCCAGGCTTAGCCGTGCCAGCATGGCTGATCCGCTCATTCAGCCAGAGGTGACGGCGTTGGTCGGCTCGCCGCGCTGAAAGCCCTCGATGTTCGAGATCACCTGGTCCCACAGTGTCTGCATCGCCGTGTCACTGGCCCAGGCGCAATGCGGGGTGATAATGACGTTCGGACGGTCGGCGATGGCCATGAGCGGGTTGTCGTCCACGGGCGGCTCTTTCGTCAAGCAATCAAAGCCGATGCCGCGGATCTGGCCGGCTTCCAGCGCCGCGGCGAGATCGGCCTCGTTCACCAGCCCGCCGCGCGCGGTGTTGATGATGATCGGGCGGCGCGTCATTTGCGCGAACTCAGGCGCGGCCAGCAGGTCGCGGCTGTCCGGCGTGAGCGGCAGGTGCAGCGTAATGATGTCGCTTTCGCGGATCACCTGGTCGAACGGCGTGTCGCCCTCGCCGACGCCGTCCTCGCCCT
>CAYFTI010000300.1:0-2612 GCA_964346065.1 uncultured Hyphomicrobiaceae bacterium | reverse complement strand
TGATGCCGTGCACCATCATCTCGTGGGCGCTGCGGTTCTGCAGGATGAGGTCGAGTCCTTCCGGCCGTGCCGACTTCCGCAGCGCGTCGTCGAGCGCTTCGCTCGGCAGGTTCGGGTTCAGCCGCGCCAGGGCGTCGCGCAGGCGACCGGTAAGCACCACCTGGCGGTAGTCGCTGCGCTCACTTGCCGATCCGTCGGGGCCGATGTCGGGTCCGTGGGCGACCGCCCAACCGACGCTCTCGAACCACGCGAGCGCCGCCTGCTCCACCACCGACTCGGTGACGCCGCTGTCCGTCATTGGACAGTCCCGCCGCATCGATGCTGGCGCTGATCAGGCGGCCTCATCAAAATCTGTGCTCACCTCGACCCGGACCCAGTTGAGAAGCTGCAGGTTGCGAATGGCTGCAACGACCGATTGGCGCTTCTCCTGCGTATTCCATGACTTCTTCCATGCCAGAATGAAGTCTAGCACGTGCTGTTCGCTCACCGGCTCCCCGCCGACATTCTGCTTCAACTGGCGTATGGCGTAGAGGGTGGTGACGACCTCCTCGGCCTGTTCGGTACTCTTGATGCGACTGAACAGATCGACGACTTTGTCGATGCGCCTTTGGTGCTTCGCGATCACCTCGTGAAATTTTGCTCGATCCCTCTCGTATTGAGGACCAGGCTCAAGAGCCACCATCTGGCCCAGAGGTGTTTCGTGGACCCAGTTTCTGTTCGCGAAGTCGTGAAGGGCGGGCTTGACGTCGTCGGAGAACGGACCGTAGCTGCCCTTGCCGAACTCGAACCCGGTGTCGACCCCCATTTCCGTGACGACGTAGCAGATCTTCTGAAAGATCGTGCGGCCGACGCGAGGGGCGAAGGGCTGGTCGGCGAGGTCGCGCAGCACTTCCATCAGCGTCACCCACTCCGGGTTCAGCTTCGCGAAGCGCTGGCCCTTGTCCAGGAACGTCGACTGGGTCGGCGCCGCCAGGAAGGACGCAGTCAGCTCCCCCTTCGGCGTGCCGTAGGGCGCGTAGAGTTCCACGTCTATCGGCAGTGGCTGGAGCTTGCGATAGATCAACGGCCCGACCTGGGACCACGCCAAGCCGCCGTTGCCACAGCCCAGTGGCGGCAGAGCAAGGCTGGTGATCCCCCATTCCTCGGCATGGGCGACGAGGTGGTCCAAGCCCTGCTCGATGTCCCGCAGCCGCGACGCGGAGCGCCAGTGCCCCTTGGTCGGGAAGTTGACGATCTGCGCTCCGGTGAGGTCGCGGTAGAGGTACGGCTCGCCCAGCCGCACCTCGCCCCGCTCGCAGCGGCGGGCGTAGTCGTCGAACATCGCCGGGAAGCGCTTCTTGAACTCGAGCGCGACGCCCTTGCCCATCACGCCGACGCAATTGACCGTGTTCACCAGGGTCTGCGCCCGGCTGGCGAGGACGTCACCGATCTTAGCTTGGATACTGGCCATAGCCTCACCCCCCAGACCGGAAGAACAGTACCGGATTCACGGTGATCGGCAACGTAAACCCTTCTCGGTGCACGCGTTCCGCCGCCGCGGCGTCGACGACGTGGGCGCCTATCAAGAGTTTCGGATCAACGACGTGCGGCACCAGCACCTCTGCGCATTTGCGGCTCCGATGGCGTAGATACGCGATTCTGTCGTCAGGATGCCGCCAATCCATGGAAAGGATGTCGTCGAAAGGTAGTATCGACCAAGCCCACGGCGCATGAAAACGCACGTAGTCACTGGCAGCGTTCTGATCGGTCAGAACTACGCCCTCAAGCTTCAACACATCGAGCGACACGCGCAGCACGCAGAGTTTCGCCGCTTCGTTGAGCCGCTTGTAGAGCATCGGATTGCGAGCGTGGAAGTACAGGTTCGCGTACTGGTGCAACTTCAGCCCACGAGGAACTTGCTTGGCATCCCGCCGTTCCTGCACCTCTTGCAGCGCCACGGATCGGTGCTGCAGCCGTGCCGCACGCTCGTACGACAGAATGCCGTGCGCCATGACCGAGGCGATGTTCGCCATCGGCATGATGCACTGAAGCTCGGTGATCCTTGGGTCCACAACTAGACCTCCGCATCCCCGCCGCCGTCGAACTCCGCCACGTAGATGCGGTACGTCTCCGGCTCCATCGTCCACAAGACCTCGCTTGCCCGGAACTCGACCTCGCGGATGCGGACCGAACCGACCTCGTCGTCGAGCGCGTCGTTGAAGGGGCCGTTGTCGTCGAAGCGGAGTTCAGCCCGCGCCGGCGGTGTCCGGTCCTTACAGTGTGCCTGGTGAAGAAAGCCGACGATCGCGTCGGCCGCCTTGGCGGCAAGAAGCGCCTGCACGCCCTCCATGGCGGGGCGAGGCTCGCCGGCGCCATGCGAGGCGAAGCCGCACTGGTTGCGCAGCTCGCAAATGCCCTGGAGCGCCGTGTTGAGGCCGGCGAGGGTCTGCTGGAGGCTCCGCCGGACCTCGGCCGCGTCACTCGCCGTCGGCGGCAGGAAGGGCAGATGCTGAGTGGCCGTTTTGAAGAGCCGGGGGAGATCATCGGCCTCCGCGTAGGCGATGGCACGCTCGCCCAGGACGGCACGGCAGGTGCTCTCGACGAGCGTCCGAGCCAGGTCGAAGGCCAAGCCC
>CAYFTI010000299.1:0-2612 GCA_964346065.1 uncultured Hyphomicrobiaceae bacterium | reverse complement strand
CGCTGAGTTCTCTTGCCGGCGCGCCCTCGCCGGACGGCCCAGCCGTCTGGCGCAACCCCGTTCGCATGAATAGACAATTCAGGAAAGCAAGCGAATCAGTCCGGTGATTTCGGTAATTGAATACCGGGAATTGTGGAAAACGCCGAGCCTGGCTGTCGGGCGATCGGGGCATCGAGTCCGCACAGGTACTGGCGCCGCACGCTCCGGAAACACTACTCTCCCGGCTCTCGCGCTCCGATATTTATGCAACTGATGGGTATATCCGGGTTTGGCAAACAGGCTAGCGGGCAATCCGCGGTTGGGCTATAGGAAAACTCCCCGAATTCGGGTAGGATTATTTCCCGAGGTATGGGTGTGCCGGGTTTGTCGTCCGGGTTTTATCGGGTGTCCGGGCCTTACGCGGGTTTTACCCTGCGTTTTCGCAAATAACTGGTGAGCTCCCGTGAAAAAAATCAGTCTGTTCGCCCGGTTTTCGGCGGGCGCTGCGATGCTGGCTGCCTGTCTGCTTGCATCGGCGCAAGACATAACCAATCGTGCTCCCGAAGCGGAGGCCGCCGAGACATCCCCGATCGAAACTATCATCGTCGTTGGCAAGGTGCGCCGCCCCAAGCCTAGCGAGGATGTGACAACGCCTGTCCTCGAAGGTCGCCTTGCAACCCTCGAAGATCTGCTGCGCGATACACCGGGGGTCCAGATTGAGCCTGTGTTTGGCGGGATCGACCATCCCCGCTTTTCGATCCGCGGTTCAGGTCTGCAGCGCGGCACCCAGCCTGCGGGGCGCGGTATCGAATTGCGGCTTGATGGTCTTCCCATCACCTACGCCGATACCAGCTTTGATTTTGTCGAATTCCTTGAGCCCCTGTTCTTTGGCGAAGTTGGCATCCTGCGCGGCGGACGCGGAGCGCTTGAAGGCGGCTCGACGCTGGGCGGCATTGTCGACTTTCGCGGGCGCAGCGGCACAGTCGATCCTGGCTTCACCGCACGCGGCGAAATCGGCAGCTTTGACTATCTGCGCGGACAGGCCGCTTATGCGGGGTCAAGCGATGACGGTGAGGGATTTGCCTCGGTCAGCTGGTTTTCGCAGGATGGCTTTCGCGAATATGGCGCTCAGGAAGCACTGCGGGCCTACGGCCGCTATAGCCATGATGTCTCTGACAGCGTGACGCTGCGCATCTCAGGCTCGGCCAACGATTCCGAGCTTGAACTTCCGGGCCCACAGACCCTCGCGCAGATTGACGCCGGCTCAAAAGCTGCGCAGCCCAACGGCATCCTGGGCGATTGGCGGCGCTTCACCGATCAATATCGACTGACCTCGGGCATTAGTGTGGATCTCGGTGGACCGCGAATCGATGTCGACGCGGCCTACATGGCTACCGACGTCGAGTTTCGCCGACGCGACGTACAGGTTGAGGACAATGATGATTTCGCAGTCGCGGTCCGGCTGCGAGACAATCACGAGGCGGTTTTCGGCTGGGGTGCAACGATCATCTATCAGCGCAACGATCGCCGCCAACAGCAATTTTTCAACGGCGGCGGGACGCCGCCCACCTTTAACGGCGCACGCGGCGATCAATGGGCGGATAATGATCTGTCCGCCGATCGACTGACCGCGCAATTGAAGGGCCATGTGAAGCCAGCGGACAATATTCGCCTGGATGTGGCCGCGGGCTGGGATTGGCATGAACGTAACATCACCGACAATTTCGCAGGAATCCGAGCAGAGAGACCGGCCACGCAGCTCGATGACAGCTATGACGGCTTCAACGGACTGGCCCTGTTCTCCGTCGATATCGAGCCGAGTCTCACGTTGTTTGCCGGCATCAGCCACGTCATCGAGCCGCCGACCTATGACGTGTTGCTCATCAATGCTGCCGGCATGCCCGGTCCCAACAACGCCCTGCTCAACGGCCCCAATCCGCGACGTCCGGTCGTGCGCCAACTCGATGAGCAGACGGCTATCACGGCTGAAACGGGCATCCGGGGGCAGGTCGGCGATGTTCGGCTTGACTTCACCCTCTACCGTGCGTGGATAAATAACGAGATCGTCTCCACCACCAACGCGGTCACGCAGAATGTCACATCGGTCGGCAATGCGGACGATACGCGCCGCTGGGGCATCGAAAGCTCTATTGGCGCGGTGATGGCTGAAGATTTCTTGGGCGATGGCGACCGCTTCGATGTCTCCGCCGACTGGACATGGACCGACGCGCGCTTCGAAAACGATCCGATTTTTGGCGACAATTTCCTGCCGATCGTGGTCGAGCACCGCTTTGGCGCACGCGCAGCCTATCGCTCGGGCCGGGTATCGGCCGATATTTTCGTGACCTACATACCCGATGGCGGCTTCGCCGATTACGCCAATACCTTGCGCGCCGATGGTTTTGCGACGATCGGCGGGCGTGTCAGCTACGATACGGGCCGGCTTCTCATCTTCGTTGAAGGACGCAATCTGAGCGATGAGCGATATGCCTCCAGCGTTATCGGCGCGCGCAACAATGTTGGCGGACAGGACAATCCGATCTTTGCGCCCGGGGAACCTGCGGCGGTGACGGTCGGTCTTCAGGCGCGGTTCTGACGCCGCTCGAAATTGGCTCAGGCGTAAAGGCGATATC
>CAYFTI010000298.1:0-2624 GCA_964346065.1 uncultured Hyphomicrobiaceae bacterium | reverse complement strand
GGACGCAGCAGCATCTGGCCGATGCGGCCGATTGCAGCCTGCGCACCATCCAGCGAATCGAAAAGCAGGGCGTGGCGTCCAATGAGAGCGTCAGCGCGCTGTGCGCCGTCTTCGAGCTCGAACGCGGCGCGTTGCTGGTCGACGACCCGGCCAGCCCGGCCAGCCCGGAAGACCCGCGGGCCCGGCGCGTCGAATGGCTGGTCGCGGCCGCAGCGGGTCTCGGGGCGGGTGCCGGTGCCTTGATGACGTGGTTGCTGATGAGTGCTTCGGGCGGCGCCTGACTCATCAAGGAGGATAAGAAAATGATGAGGATCAACGACAAGGACCTGAGAATCTGCCTGATGGCGTATGCGTTAACGGCAGTGTCACTGGCCTGGGGGCACGAATCGGGGCCGGAGTACATCGATAACTTCGACACCGAGATAAGGTTGAGCGCCGAAGGTGTGCTGGAAATCCGGCACGATATCCAGTTCCACGCACACGGCGACGAAATTCGCCGCGGGCTTTTCTTCGAGCTGCCGGATGAAGTCGGGCCGCTTTCGGACTTTACGGCGCGAATAAACGATCGTGAAGTCGAGCTTGATTTCGACGACGGCGCGATTGTGGTCGCGGCTCAGGAGCCGCTGGCCGTTCAGCAGACCCACCGAATGCAGGTGAATTACACGGCGCAGGTGCCGTTGCGCGAGATTGCAGGGGGCAAGAGCCGGCTGGAATGGTTGCCGCTGATCGACGAGTTCGACTTGCCGTGGCGGCGTGCAAGCGTATCCCTTGTCTGGCCCGAGGACGCCTTGCCGGATGAACTGCCGCCGGGTGGCGAACGGTTCGAGGACGGCTGGCGCATCGCGTTCCGGGGTTCACTGGACGAGGCTGCAGTCGATTCGGTAGCTGGCGCGGATGCCGGGCAAGCGCTCGTTTTCCGGTGGCCGCCGGGCCTGTTTTCCGATTCCGTCGTTCGCAAGAACCGCGCCCACTGGGGATGGCGGACGCTGCTGGTGCTGGCAATCATCACGCTATGGGGCCTGATCCATTCATTCTGGCGCGCCGTCGGGCGCGATCCCGAGATCGGCCGGGTACGCGCCAGCGCCGCGCCGCCGTCCGGTATCTCGCCGGCCGCGGCGCGCTACATCGAGCGCATGGGGTTCGACGAAAAGGCCTTCGTCGCCGCGTTGGTGTCGCTTCGGGTTAAGGGTCGAATATCGCTCGATCCGGTCAAGGACGACAAGAAACTGAGCATCGTTCGGCTGGGTTCGGACCGGGAAGATGCATCGCGCGGCGAGCGGGCAATGGAAAAAGTGCTGTTCGCCGATTCCCCGCGGGTCGAGCTCGAACCGGGCAGCTCGGTCGGTACCAAGGCATCCGGTGCGCTCCGAAAGGCGCTGGGCCGGGAGCACCGCGGGCGGCATTTCGAGACCAACAATCGCCAGCGGGTCATATCGTTCATGCTGGGCGTCAGCGTAGTCGCGATCAGCATCACCGCATTGATCTCCGAACTGGGTGGCGTGATCGAGCGCGATCCAATCGTGATCGCGCTGGGCTTCCTGGGCGTTGTCTCCGGCCTGGTGATTCCGCTGGTCTACTTCGAACTGATGAAGGCGCCGACGCGCGCCGGCATTACGGCCAGGCGCGAAATCGAGGCGCTCAGGCAGCACATGGCAGATCCATCGCCCGCCACCTCGTCGGTCGACGAGTTCGCGAAGCTGCTGCCGTATGCCGTGGCGCTGGAGACCGAGGAGGCATGGCAGGCGCGCTTCGAGGGTCGACTCGGCGATTGCGAAGGTTCGCGCGCCGCCGACGTGATCGCCTGGTACCGCAAGATCCAGGACGACTTCGAGTCTACCGCCGCCATCGTCACGATAATTGCCGCCTCGGCCGCGACAACCTCGGCAACGGCCTCGGCCGGCGGCGCGTCGGCCGGCGGGGTTTGAACAAGCGGCGGTTTCCGGGTTCGGAGTTCCGGTCTGCGGAAAACCCGGGACCGGAACGATCATGAAAGCTTGGTTCGGTTAAAGTTTTGGCCACGCCCAGATTGGAGGGCTGCAATGAAGATTTTCGGAAGCTACACCTCGCCATTCGTTCGCCACTGCCGCATCGTGCTGGCGCAGACCGGGCTCGATTGCAAGTTCGCCGAAACCGACTACGCGCAAAGCGCCGAGCAGTCGCCGACCTGCCGGGTGCCTTTTTTGACTGACGATACGCGGATGCTGACCGACTCGGCCAGTATCGTGCGCTACCTGCGCGAGGCGGCGGGGCAGGCCTTTTGTCCGGGCATTGATGAGTTCGACCTATTCCTGTTGGTCGATACCGTCATGGACAGCGCGGTCAACCTGTTTTTGCTTGAAAAGGATGGCGTAACGCCCGAGACCAGCGCCTATCTCGCGCGGCAGCAGCGGCGGGTGGGCCAGACGCTGGATGAGCTCGAAGATCGCATCGAGGGTAGGGCGGACGCGTCGGGCGACGGCATGATTCGTCTTGGCTGTTTTCTCAGTTGGGCGCTGTTCCGCCAGCGGCTTGTGCTGGAAGATCACCCGGTGCTCGCCGAATTCCAGCGGCGGTTCGAGGCCGATCCCGCCATCGCGGCGACGCATCCAGAGAAGTCGGCGTGACCATGGCCTGAAAGCAGGAAC
>CAYFTI010000297.1:0-2643 GCA_964346065.1 uncultured Hyphomicrobiaceae bacterium | reverse complement strand
CCCGACCCCCAGATTCGTAGTCTGGTGCTCTATCCAGCTGAGCTACCGGTGCTGAACGATGGTCATCCTTAAGCGCGCGATCAGCCGCTCTGAAGACCCAATATTTGAACACGCGTTGCGACGTTGTATTCCTTTGGCTCCGGCTAGGCAAGTCCAGTATGCCGGTGGCGCCAGGTCGCTGCGTTATCCGTCGGCCTGCTGTGCCGGTGCGGCCGCGTTATCGGGCAACTCTACAAGAAACGTCGCGCCGCCGTTGTTCTCGGCCAGTTCGATCCGGCCGCCATGCGCGCGAACCAGCTCTGATGCAATGGCCAGACCAAGGCCGGTGCCGCCGTTGCGTACCGACCCGCGAAACGCCGCGAAGAGGTTTTCCTCGGCTTTCGCCGGAATACCCGGCCCCGTGTCCGAAACATGCACGCGGATCATGCTGCCTTCGCGCCGAGCTGTCACCCTGACAAATGCCTTGCCCGCGTGATCTGCATCTTCCAATGCCTCGGTGGCATTACGCACGAGGTTTGCGATCACTCGATAGATCTGGTCACGGTCGGCGAAAACGTCCAGCCCTTGCGGAACGTCGACATGCCAGGAAATCCGGTCACGCGGGAGCAGAAGGGCGTCGCCGACCTCTTCCACCAGCGGCCGCAGCGCGAAGCGCTCGCGTGCTGGCGGCGGCTCTTCGGTCCTCCCGTATTTCAGAGTGTCGGAGCATAGCCGAATGGCCCGGTCCAGCGAGTTGATCAGCTTGGGCGCAAAGCGCTGCACGGTCGGGTCGGGGATCGAGCCCATCCGGTCGGAAATGAGCTGGGCATTGGAGAGCATATTGCGCAAATCATGGTTGATCTTGCTGACGGCGAGCCCCAACGCGGCCAGCCGGCTTTTCTGGCGGAGCAGCGTATTGAGCTGACCCTGCATGTCCGCCAGTTCGTTTTCGACAATGCCGATTTCATCGGACCGCCGCGTGGGCGAAATCACGCGCCCGGGGTCTTCCGGGTCCTCTCCGAAAGACATCATGTTCTGCGTCACCCGCGAGATCGGCTTGACCAGCAGGCGGTTCAGCGAAACGTAGACGAGGGTCGCGGCGATGAGCGAAATGATGAGCGAAAGCGCGAGGATGTTTAACGCGTATCGCATCATGGCCGCTTTCAGCTGCGTCTCATCCAGAATAATCTCGATGAACGCGCCATTGCCCGCCTGCACAGGGCCGATCACCCGGATCATTCGCCCGTCGGGCACGATAAAGGTGTGCAGGGCGTTTCCGATCGTGGTCAGCCAGGACGCGGCGCGCAGGTCATAGCTGGCATTCACCTGGCTGGGCATGTCGCTTTCGAGGAGCAAGCTGCGGAAGTCCTGCCGCTTGAGGGCCACGGCCTCGACTTTCGCCGTGTCGAGGAGATCCTGGCGCAGCTTTTCGGGCAAGCTGCGCATCGGCGCCGCCTCCACCGAGAGCGCGGCGATGCGCGCGGCCATCAGGCGCTCGTTCAGCCAGTTCTTGCGATAATTGGCGATCGACGGCACGAAGATCAGCACTTCGGCGATCATCACGAACAGGATGGTCAGCCACAGGAGCTTGGCCGAAAGGCCCATGCGAATAATGCGGCGCCTGGGCTTTTCCCCGTTCTTCCTCTCCGGCGTTGCGGCCTGATCGTTTTGCTTCGCGCCGCTGCCCGGTAACAACACGGTCACGGCGTTCCCCAGAGTCCGGAACTCTCGTCCTTCCATAGCGGACAGGCGAGCAGTGTCAACTGCCGCTGGTTTACCCGAATTTTCGGGCCAAGCCAATGACGCGGCGGATTATCGGGCTGGTCATGCTGGGCAGGTAGAAGTTGATCGCGGCGCGCTTGTTGATCTCCGCAAGAGTGGGGTAGGGCGAGACGATACTGGCCATCGCGCCGATCTTCATCTTCTTCTGCATGGCCAAACCCCACATCTGGATCAGTTCGCCGGCGTGCTCGCCGACCATGCTGGCGCCCAGAACCTTTCCGCGCTTCGTCGTGATGACCTTCACAAAGCCGTCGGTCGCCCGCTCGGCCTGGGCACGGTCGTTCTCGCTGTAGGGCCAGCGATAAACATGGACATTGCCGTGTTTCTCGCGCGCCTCTTCCTCCGTCAGGCCGACCTGGGCGAGTTCCGGGTCAGTGAAGGTCACACGTGGCAGGACGTCGTTGTTGACCTTCGCGGGCAGGCGGAAGAGCGCGTTCTTGATGACGACGCTGGCGTGATAGTTCGCGACATGGGTGAACTGTAACGCGCCGATCACATCACCGATGGCGTAGACGCGCTTGTTGCTGGTGCGCAGTCCCGCGCCGACCTTGATGCCGCCGCGGTCATGGCGGATGCCCGCGCCGTCGAGATTCAGCTTTTCGATATTGGGCCGGCGGCCGGTGGCCAGCATGAGATGCGAGCCGTCGATGGAATAAGACTGCCCGCCGCTTGCGAACACGACCTGCACGCTGTCGCCGAATGGCTCGAATCGCTCCACGCGTGCATCCGGGATAATTTCCACACCCTCGGATTCCAGCTGCCGGAGCACCACCTCGGCCAACTCGGGGTCTTCCTTGGCCAGGGGCTTGAACGCTTCCAGGACGACCACCTCGCTGCCCAGCCGGCGGAAGGCGTGCGCCAGCTCCATGCCGATCGGGCCGC
>CAYFTI010000296.1:0-2667 GCA_964346065.1 uncultured Hyphomicrobiaceae bacterium | reverse complement strand
CGCCGAGAAAAAGCAGCAGGCCGCCCAGCGTGCGGGCGACGGCTTTCCAGTTCAGAACCATGAGGAGCGATAAGCTGTAGTGGAATCATCAAGCACGGTGCCGCGGAGCGCCTCCCCATCGTGCCATCGGCCGGTTGGCGGCTGGTGCCGCTGGGCGCATGTAGGGGCCGCCCCAGCAGGACATGTTGCCCCCAATACCGTTCCGAACTGCTCCTGTGTGCAGCCAGCGTGCACGGCCCCCCGCATATGAGATAGAAGACAGAACGCTGATCAGCAACTCTTTCCGGCGCGTCTCATCGCATCTTCGCCGCATGCTGTGACGCGCCGGACCGTTTGCCCACCCCACCCTTCTGCTTCATGGCTTCTTCCTTCCTTTTGACGGCTCGTCAGCGCGTGCGCAGCTTCTGGCTCCGCCGGACGCCGCCGCAGGTGTTCGTGGGCTCGTTCTTGCTCCTCATCGCAGGAGGCACGCTGGGCCTCATGACGCTGCCAGGCCTCTACACCGGGCCGAGCCTGTCGCCCCTCGACGCACTCTTCACGGCGACGAGTGCCGTGTGCGTGACAGGCCTCATCGTGGTGGACACGGCGACGTACTTTACGGCGTGGGGGCAGGTATTCCTGCTGCTCCTCATCCAACTCGGCGGGCTCGGCATCATCGCGTTCACGAGCTACATTCTGATGTCGCTCGGCGTGCGCTTGCCCCTGCACCACGAAGCGCTCTCGCGGAGTCCGGCCGACGTCGCGCCGCACGTCGATTACGCCTCGCTGGGACGCAACGTGGTGCGGTTCACGCTGGGCCTGGAGCTGATCGGTGCGCTCGCCCTCTACCTGCTCTGGCTGCCCCACTTCGGCGGCGTAGAGGCGATCTGGCCGGCCGTCTTCCACGCGGTCAGTGCGTTCTGCAACGCCGGCTTCTCTACGTTCAGCGACTCGCTGATGGGCTTCCAACAGGCGCCGGGCACCCTCCTCGTGGTGATGGGGCTCATCGTGCTCGGCGGCATCGGCTTCCTGACACTGGAAGAATCGTACCTGATGACCGTGAAGCGGCCCGCGCGGCGGATCCAGCTCTCGCTGCACTCGCGCATCGTGCTGACGGCCACAGCGATCCTGCTCGTCGGCGGATGGGCGCTGTTTGCGCTGTTCGAGTGGCAGGTGTCGCTCGCCGGCCTGCCGTGGGGAGATCGGCTCACGAACAGCCTGTTCATGAGCGTGACGACGCGCACCGCCGGCTTCAATACGGTGGACTACGCGCGGGTGACCGACGGGAGCAACTTCCTCACCGTGCTGCTGATGTCGATCGGCGGCTCGCCGAGCTCCACAGCCGGCGGCCTCAAGACGACGACCATCGCCATCATCGGACTCGTGGCGCTCTCGCGGATGCGCGGCTACGACGCGACCCTCTTCCAGGGCCGCACCGTCCCGCCCGAAACCGTACAGCGCGCCGTCGGCCTCTTCGTGTTTGCCTTCGGCGTCGTGGCCGCCGCCATCCTGCTCTTCAGCATCACGGAAATCGCGTGGGTGCCCGCCGCGCAAGCGCAGGGGCAGTTCCTCAAGTACATGTTCGAGGCCGTGAGCGCCTTCAACACGGTGGGCCTGTCGATGGGCGTGACGAGCGACCTCTCCGGGATCGGCCGCGGCCTCACCGTCATGCTGATGTTCATTGGGCGGGTCGGACCGCTCACCTTTGCCGCCGCCCTCCTCACGCGCCGCCGCCTCGACGAAGACCAGTTCCGCTACGCCTACGAGGACGTCGCCATCGGATGACGGACATTCGTCGGGCGCTGGTGCGTTGGTCGATCGTGCACGCTCCGCCGCTGACTCCCCCCACCCCGCCGCTTTCTGCCAGGCTGAACCGGGAACGGGTGCTGACACGAGGAGAACAATCCGTCCATACTCCCATCCACTCATTCTTCCCTATCTATGAAACGCTTCATCGTCGTGGGGCTCGGCACCTTCGGATCGAGCGTCGCCCGCGCGCTCTTCGAGAAAGGCCACGAGGTGGTCGCCATCGACATCGATGAGCAACGCGTGGACAAGGTGGGACCGGACGTGACGCGCGCCGTGGTGGGCGACGCCCGCGAGCGCGATACGCTGGAGCGCATTGGGGCGGGCGATGCGGATGCCGGGGTCGTGAGCACCGGCGAGGACATGAGCGCGAGCATCCTGGTCGTCCTCAGCCTTCAGGATCTGGGCGTCGAGGAGATTCACGTCAAGGTCATCTCAGACCCGCATGTCCGCATCATGGACAAGCTGGGCGCAACCGGCACCGTGCTCCCCGAACGCGATTCGGCACGCAACCTCGCCACGCGCATCGCCCGCGGCCGCGACGTGCACCGGTACGTGCACCTCGGCGAAGAATTCAGCATCCAGGAGATGGAGGTGCCCGGTAGCTGGCAGGGCAAGACGCTCCGCGAACTCGACCTGCACCGCAAGTTTAAGATCTCGGTCGTCGCGCGGCACGAGACGTTGAGCGATGTCATCGACTCGCCACCCGCCCCCGACACGGCTTTGAAACGCACCGACACGCTGCTCGTGGCCGGCCGGGACGACAATCTTCAACGCGTTGCCGACATCGAGTGACGCCGCCGAAAGGGGATGAGGAGTTCTAACTGAGCACGCCTTCGCGGGCGGCAAAGAGGCCTTCGACCTGCTCCACCTGCTCGGGCA
>CAYFTI010000295.1:0-2668 GCA_964346065.1 uncultured Hyphomicrobiaceae bacterium | reverse complement strand
GCGCCGAGCAGGTGGCGCTGGTCGACCAGTTGCTCGAGCGGCTCGAGGCGCTGGATCCGGAGATGGTGCGCATCGCCGAATGCCGTTTCTTCGCCGCCTACACGCTGGAAGAAACCGCCGAGGCGCTCGGCATTTCGCGCCGCACGGTCCAGCGCAAATGGGAGCGGGCGCGGGCCTGGCTGGTGGCGCTGGAGCAGGATGCGGACTGAACTGCGACCGCGAATTTCTAATCGTCAATTGCGCGAATCGAGTCGAAAACCGCGTCGACTCCAGGTAACAAGTCGTCAGCCTGGTTGGGCGGTATAGTCATGTTGATCAGCATGTGGAATCCGTCTCCGGCCAGCATTGCGAAACGGCAGTGGAGTTTGTCGAGGTAGAGGTAGTCGACGCGGTAGCCGGAAAGCGGCCCGCAGCGCCAGTTGCCGTCGGCATCAATGAGGCTTTCGCCGACCTTGTCGCGTGACCTCTCGAACGCCGCCACGGGCGGACCCGGGTTGACGTTGACCTGGAATTTCATCCCGGACCGGCCCGCGACCGTGATGAAATTCCACGATTCCGGGGGGTTGTGCAGAGGTTCGTTGCTGCGTTGAATCATCTGCTGGAACGGCATCTCCATGCCAAAAATATGGAACGGCGCGCGCTCCTGTAGTCCGATCCGACCCACCCAGTGTTCAGGGAGCGTTATCGAGATGCCGTAACGGCGGTTATTGATCCGCGCCATCCCGTCGGCCGGCGAGGCCGATGCTGCCGACGCGCGGCTGCGACTCTCGAATGCTTTTGCGTCCCGAGCGGCGTGGCGGCGCGCTGCTTCGCCCCACTGCAGCAGGCGCTGCTTCCATGCGAGCGGATCGTTCATCCCGCGAAACCCGTGACTGCCCTGGTCGGGTCCACGCCCTCCGGAACCGTGTTCCCTGTTCACGCGTGTCCAGATGACGTCGCCGATGTTGCGCAATCGGCCATCGATACCCTGCAGCGCCTCCAGGTGCTCCAGGCACGACGCGTCGGCTTCGCGCAGCTTGATGCCCTTGTAAAACGTCAGCAGCCTGCGGTCCGTAACGGCGTATATCCATCGTCCCCGCGGGTCGCGAAGGGCAAGGCCGAGAATTGCCAGGTAACCGGCCGCAAGAGCGGGCAGAATCAGCGCATCGGTGCCGGTCTGGGTTGATTGCATCCACAATAGATACTGCCACGGAGATGAATCGATGGCGGCGCCGAGATAGGTCAGATATCCGAACGCACCGGCCAGGATCAGCACGAACGGCGTGGCGCGGAAAAGCCCCCAGCGCGACGGGCCGCCGATCCAGATCACGCGCTCACTGTGCCCGAGTTCGTCGGCAACCTCGGCCGGGACGGCAAGGACATCTGAAGCCGGGAAAAGCTTCCCCAGTTGAGTAGTCGCGAAATTCATGGGGACGAACGCAAGCGTTTGTGTACGAATTGATTTGATTGAGTGCGCATTGTCGGAAACGAGATTGACTTGCGTATTGAGCTTGCCTTAGCTATACGTCGCAAATCGAAAAATATGGTCAAAAAATTGCCTGATTAGGTAGATGAATCAGCCATCGGCCACCAGTCCGGGGTTTCGTGCCAGTAGAGGGCTTCGAGCATCCGGTGATGGCGGGTGCTTCGGGCTCGGGCGCTGGCGCCCGTGAATACCGGCTGGTGATACGGGTAAGCGTGCGGGTTTCCTCAAGACTTCACGGGTTAAGGTGCCGGTCGAATTCGACCTGGAATTTTCCGTTGGACTCTGATTGCCAGGCGTGAGCGTAGATGAGTCGCTTGGCGGCGAGCCAGCGGCGTGGCGTGTCAACCGCGGAGAGGAACGGGTTCGAACTTGGTGCTGGTACCGTCGGACTCTTCGAGCTCGAGGCGCTCGCCGTCGAACGTGACGGTGTATGTCTCCACCAGAGTGTTGCCGCTCGGCATTCGGATCTCCAGTTTGAGCAACCGCCCTGCCGAGAGTATCCAGTCGCAGGGCAGGGTGGGTATTTTCCGGGCAAAGAGTACAGGCATGTTGAGCCGGAAGGTGCAGGTACCGTCCTCGAAGAAGGCCATTTCCAGCAACGGCCAGGGTCCGGCTTGATTCTCGTCGCCTCGGCCCTGTTCCGGCACTTGTTCGAGTGATCGCCACTGTCCGAGCAAGCGATCTTCAGGAGTCTTCTGGCAACCTGCCAGAATACCGAGCGAGACGAACAAGAGAAGCGGCAAGTACTTTCGAATGAAATGATTCATCATTGCTCTTCCTGCCAGATTCGGATGACGCCTTCCTGCGCCGTGGATGCGACAAGCATTCCGTCGTAGGTAAAGATCTGCCCGCGCGAGAAGCCGCGCCCGCCGGTGCTGATCGTGCTGTCCATCGCGTATAGCAACCACTGATCGACCCGTGCATCGCGATGGAACCACATAGCGTGGTCCAGGCTGGCCATCAGCAGTGGCTTGGTCCTGAAATCGATCGGGTGGGGCAGAGTGGCCGTGCCCAGCAATTCGTAATCGGACACGTAGGCCAGCAGGTTGCGGTGCAGTTCCGGGTCGTCCGGTAATTCGCCGCAGGCGCGCATCCAGATGTTCTTGACCGGTTCGCGTGCGCCCGGCTCGATGAACTTGGGCGCCTCTATCGGGCGAAATTCGAACGGCGGCTTGTGCGCCAGGAAACGGCGCATTTTCTCCG
>CAYFTI010000294.1:0-2671 GCA_964346065.1 uncultured Hyphomicrobiaceae bacterium | reverse complement strand
GGCCGCCCTGCGTCAGGCCGTCGGCGACCGCCGCCGCGTTCATCGCCCCGGCGCTCGTGCCGCTGATCGCGGAAACCTTCACCCGGCCGTCTTCCAGCATCCGGTCGAGCACGCCCCAGGTGAACGCGCCGTGCGCGCCGCCGCCCTGCAGGGCCAAGTTGATCGGTGTTTTGGATGTCATTGCCTACCCCACGACCTTTATCAGGCTCGGGAATACAGGCAGGGACTGTGTCGGGAAACACGTTCTCAACCGGTTTTGATGCACCGCGAGGACGCGTGCGGTGTCGGCGATGGCCGGCTGCGGTCACAAGGTATCCGCGGTTAACGGACGCAGCGCGTCGTGCTTCTCGTCTCGCAGGTCCTGGATCACCTGACGCAGCCGGCTGCGCAGCACGGGATCGGTCCGGACGGCCTCGGCGATCGCCTGATACTCTTCACGGTCCATAGGTGGGGTCGCCTCGATGATCGCGCGCATGCGTGCGCTCGGGTCGGTGGCTTGCGATCCGGTATTCTCGCAGGGACGCGCCTGCGAGCGCTGCCGCTGCACCCGATCGATCGGCACCGCGGCGACCACGAAGCCGCGCAGGTCCGCCCGGCTGTAGGTCCGCGTCCGAGCTTCTCCGGCAGTGGGATCGGCGCTGATATCGCGCGTGCGCACCGATGAACCATCCAACGCTGTTGCGGCGGCCGGCACGGCTTGTACGCGCCCAGCGGCTAGCATCGCGGAGGCGATCAGCGGGCGGGCGTGGACGATCGCGCTTGGCATGGCCAGCACCTCCTGAGGGGCTCTGGTGAAACCGTTTTCTCAACAGGTCCCCGGGGTGGGCGGGGCCACGCGCACACGTTGTGCCGGTGATCACAGTTCACGGCATGTTGATGCTGGAGCGATCAACAACTTGCCGCCGCCGATTCCTCCGCGACCGCCGAAACGCGTCGCCCCCAAGCCGAAGCGAAAGCTGCGGATTCCGGATCACCTATGGGTTGCGGCCGGTTGTCAGATGCCAAGCAACCCGTGATCTATGGTCCAGCAGCGGCCAACTCCAGCCAACTGCCGCCGACTTTCAGACCGGTCCCTGTGCCGCTGGAGATCCCCAGGGGCTGCAAAGCGACACCGTCGTCACTCCCGCCGACGAGCACCGCGGCCCCGCCTTCGACACCGATACCGGCCGTGGCTTCGGCACCGGCGTAATCGCCAGCGAGCGCGTGGTCACCAATGGCAACCTGCGCGCCCACCTCGAGCACCGCAAAGTTCAGCTGCCGATCGCTGTCGAAGGTCAGATCGAGACCGGCGAGATGCAGGGTCCCTGTGTAGCTTTCCTGCCCGTCCGGCGTCTCAAAGCGGCAGGTGACTTCTGTTTCGGAATAAAGCACCCAGTTGCTGCCGCCGCCGGCCGAACTGCAGGTCAGCACCCCCACTTGAGCGCCGGAATCCGCCTGGGTCACGGACGGAGCCGCGAGGAGAACCGTCGCAGCCAACGTCATCTGGATCTTGCGCATCTGACTTGCTCCCTTCGTATGCAACACATCCTGACAACCGGACGATGCCGGTTATTCCGGGGGTACCAGATGGCTCAGCTTGGCGCAGATCACGACTGGCTCACGCCTCTTCGAGGCCAGGGAACATAGAAAATCCGGCCTCTGCGTATCGGAATCGGCCTTGGGAGATACGCTGCCTTCAGCGCAACGCAGTATCGTAATTCGCTCAGCCGGGTAGCCAGACCCGGAAACGGGTTCCAGACTGAGCGGTTTCGACCAGGCTCAGCTGACCGGCGTTCAAGGTGGCCATCTCCTCGGCGATCTGCAGGCCGAGCCCGGTGCCGCCACTGCGCCGAGCGAGCTCGGACGGACGCGTGGTCTCGACGCCGGCCGGGAGACCCGGGCCATCGTCGACCACATCCAGATACCGCCAGCCGTCGTCGCGTGCTGCCCCCTCGATGCGGATCTGGCGAGTGCCCTCGGCATCGGCTGCGTTGCGTAAAAGGTTCAGCAGGATCCGGTGAACCTGCTGCGGATCGGCCTGCACGGTCAGGTCAGCCGGGACTTCGACGCTGACCCTGACGTTGCGGCTGGGCACTTCGCTTGCCACCACCTGGGCCAACTCGGCGAGCGCGATCTCTTCGGGTGTGGGCTCGGGCTCCGCGGCGGAGCCCGCGGACAAGCTGCGCCGGCACATCTCGATCGCCCGGTCGACCGACGTTAGAACGCCTTGGGCCAACCGTTGCACCTGCGGGTCGTCGCGTGTGCTCAGCGTCTCCGCCAGCATCACGGCGTTCGCGAGGACGTTACGAAGATCGTGGGAGACCTTCCGCACCGCCTGCCCGAGTTCGGCGAGCCGGTCGGTACGTAGATCGTGGATGACGCTAAGAACGCAACGACGGCCGAACACGTCGATGTAGGTCGCCCGGACGCGTGCGGGCACAAACACGCCATCGCGGGCCCGGCAGGCCATGTCGTCCCGTTCCCAGTCGCCATGCTGGATCACATCGTCGATGAACTGGCTCAATACCGGAAGTTCGTGCGGGTGGATGTCCTGGGCGCGCAATCTGCCGAGATCGTCACGGCCATACCCAAGAAGCTCACGCGCCGCAGCATTGGCCTCCTGAATCGTCCCCGTCTCAATGTCGATCAGGATGGCGGCGTCCGCGATCCGCTCGAAGAGCTTGGCGAAGTT
>CAYFTI010000293.1:0-2674 GCA_964346065.1 uncultured Hyphomicrobiaceae bacterium | reverse complement strand
TGTCGGCTTTGGGACGCCCCTCGACCAGCGTCTCGCCGGTTTTCATAAAGAAGACCATCTCGGCGATGTTGGTGACGTGATCGCCGATGCGTTCGATGTTCTTCGCGCCGAAAAGCAAATGGGTCGACAGCGTGATGCTACGCGGGTCCTCCATCATGTAGGTGAGAAGTTCGCGGAACAGGGAGTTGTACATCGCGTCGATTTCGTAGTCGTCGCTCCAGATGCGCTTGGCTTTTTCGGCGTCGCGCGAGGCGTAGGCGTCGAGCACATCCTTGAGCTGCTGGAGCGACTGCAGGCCCATGTGTTTCAGGCCGAGCATGGCGCGCTTGGGCTGCGGCTCGCCGGCAATGGCGAGCGTGCGCTTGGAGATGTTCTTGCCCAGATCGCCGATGCGCTCCAGGTCCCCGGCGATGCGGATGGCGGTGATGATCTGGCGCAGGTCGAGCGCGACCGGCTGGCGCCGCGCGATCATCTGCACGGCCAGTTCCTCAATATCGGCTTCAAGCTGGTCGATGGCCTTGTCCCGCGAGATCACCTCCTCGGCCATCTCGGGATCGTTTTTCTCCAGCGCCTCGATTGCTTGCCCGAGAAGGTGCTCGCACAAGCCGCCCATATGCGCAATCTTCGCGTCCAGCGACTTAAGCTCTTCATCGTAGGCCGTATGAGTATGTTGTTCCATGGGGCTTGCCCTCCTGGTTCTGGCGGGTCCTCGTCGGCTGTCGCCGCTCAGCCATAGCGCCCGGTGATATAATCTTCTGTGTGCTTTTCGCTAGGCTTCTGAAATATCTGGTCTGTATCTCCGTACTCAATGAGCTCGCCAATGTACATGAAAGCCGTTGTGTGCGAAATCCGGCTGGCCTGCTGCATGTTGTGCGTCACGATCAAGATCGTGATCTCTTTACTCAGCTGCTGCACCAGATCCTCGATCTTCGCTGTTGCAATGGGATCGAGTGCAGAGGTCGGCTCGTCGAGCAGCAGGATTTCCGGGTTCGGCGCAAGAGCGCGAGCAATGCACAATCTTTGCTGCTGGCCGCCCGACAGGCTGTAAGCCGAGCTTTCGAGCTTATCCTTGACCTCATCCCACAGGGCTGCGCTGCGCAGCGCCTTCTCGACCACTTCGTCAACGATCGAGCGTTTGTTGACGCCGCGCACGTAAAGCCCCGAGGCGACGTTTTCATAGATGCTCTTGGGGAATGGGTTCGGCTTCTGGAAGACCATGCCGATGCGCAGCCGCACCATGACCGGGTCCGCCTCAGGGCCAATAATGTTATCACCTTCGGGATACATCGTGACTTCGCCGCTGTAGTGGTTGCCCGGATACAGGTCATGCATCCGGTTGAAACAGCGCAGCAAGGTGCTCTTTCCGCATCCTGACGGGCCGATCAGAGCCGTAATCTGCCGGTTCCTGATGGGCAGGCTGACCGACGTCAAGGCCTGCGTGCCGTCGCTATACCAGAAGCTGAGATCCTTGACCTCGGACCTGAGGCCGCCAACGCTGCTCTCCCGGCGCTCCTCTGTGGCGGCCATCCGGTTTTCCTGTTCCATGTCTTTCATGTCCATCTCCTGTGGCGGGTTTGGCGTTCCATGCCGCGACGATCGCCTTACGTGCGCGCCGCACGGCGCAGCCGCAGCCGAATCCATATGGCGATTGCGTTCATGCCAAGGGTCATCAACATCAGAATAACACCGGTTGCGGCCGCGGCGGTGTGGAATTCCGCTTGCGGGCGGGAGGTCCAGTTGAACATCTGAATGGGCATGACGGTGAACGGTGCGAACAGCCAGTCAAAACTGATGAACGGGAACTCGCCCTGTACCGGCGCATCGGGCAGGAACGCGATGAATGTCAGCGCGCCGATGGTGATGACCGGCGCGGTTTCGCCGATGGCGCGGGACATGCCGACGATAGCGCCGGTAAGAATGCCCGGGCGCGCGGCCGGTATGATGAAGTGCTGCATCACCTGCCACTGATCGCAGCCCATCGCGAAGGCGCCCTCCTTGATCTCGAGAGGTATTGACCGCACTGCTTCGCGCGTCGAGACGATCACGACCGGGAGGATCAGCAGGGCCAGCACCATGCCAGCCACAAGCACGGTCTGACCGAGCCCGATACCATACACGAACAGCCCGAGCGCGAGCAGGCCGTACACAATCGAAGGCACCCCGGCCAGATTGCTGACGTTGACTTCGATCACATCCGTGATGACGTTCTTCGGCGCGTATTCTTCCAGATACAGCCCGGCGAACACGCCAAGCGGCACCGCGAGGAGCGCTGTGACCAGCATGACAAGCGTGGTCCCGACCCAGGCGGACAGGATTCCCGCTTCCTCCGGTTTTCGGGACGGGAAATTCGTCAGGAAATCGTAATCAATACGGGCCAGGCCATCATACGCAAGATCCACGAACACCGTGACGAGCGTGGCCATCGCGAGAACCAGCACGAAGATTCCGCCGACTGAAAATACGACGTCCCAACGTTCGTTGCGGCGCACGACCCCCATCAGCTCCTGCGTGTCGCGTGGCGCTTGGCGCGGCTCTGGTGCTGCTGTGGAAACCATGATTAGTAAACCTCCCGGTAGCGGCGGCGCAGGAAGAAGCCGATCACGTTGAACGTCAGCGTGATCAGGAACAACACCAGGCCGGCTGCGAAAATGGTCGTGTATTCAAGCGTGCCGTG
>CAYFTI010000292.1:0-2683 GCA_964346065.1 uncultured Hyphomicrobiaceae bacterium | reverse complement strand
GCCGCGCGAATGCAGCGGCAAAAAATACGCCGCCCATCGCCACAAGCGCTGCACCGTAGCCCATCGCCTTGGCGCAGATGGCGGCCAGTGCGAGCGCGTCGATATCTTGGAGACCGGTCATGTCACTCGGCGAGCGTGAATGTGAAGCCGCCCTTCATCGGGTGACCGTCGCTACTCATCCCGCGCCATTCAACCCTGTAGTCGCCCGGCGCAAGTGCGTCATCTGGAAGTGCGACGAACTCGGTCACCGGCTCCGTGCCGGTCTCGCGCGCCAGCTCGGCTTCTTCGCCATCGCGGGTCATGGCCACGTAGATGATCCGCATCGGATCATCGAACTGCATGGTGATCTCGGACAGCTCGCTCACGGTTGATCCGTCTTCGGGAGAGTAAGCCGTTGTCTTGGAGTGCGCCGTTGCGGCGGTGGCAAGGCCCGCCATAAAAGCGGCGATGCAAAGCGTTTTGATTGGTGATCTCATGGTGTGTTCCTTGTCAGCGTGAAACGCATTGCGTTAGGTTGGCGAAAAGTATGCCCGGTCTTATCGTGCTGTGGGGCAGGCAGCGTGTCATCCGGCCCGGTTGTGCGCCAGTTCGGCTGCCCTTGCAGCTAGGCACCGTGACAGGAGGCGCATGTCTCCGCATAGATTTGGCGGTTCATCGCGACTTCCTTTGGGTCGTCTGGGCGTAGACGCATTGTCTCTGCGCCCGAGCGACCCGCGGTCACCGCGGCGACGGCGGACCCCGCCACGCGGGCGAAACCGACTGAGGAGACAAGCCAGCGGCGCATGGGTCAGACGTCGAAGGGGCGTGTGGTGCCTGCGCGGTAAAACACGACCCCGGCACCGGCCAAGCCGCCAAAGGAAATGACGTCGAACCGCGCGTACGGGTCGTCGCCCATCCCGGGCGAACCCATGGGCATGCCGGGCACCGCGAGGCCCGTAATATGGGGCCGGTCGCGCAGCACAGCCTCAACCGCCTCGAAGGGAACATGCCCCTCGAACACGTAGCCCTCGCCTTCCACGGTGTGGCATGATGCGAGATTGGCGGGCACGCCGCGCGCCGCTTTTTGCGCGCCGGGATCGGTCAGGTCCTCGACTGAGACGGCATAACCTCGCGCGCGGGCAAGATCGGCCCAAGCGTGACAGCAACCACAATTCGGGGCCGAGAGGACGTGCAGGGCTGCGGCGGCGTTGGCGCGGACGGCAAATGCACCGGTTGCGGTCAGAAGGGTGAAGGCTCCGAGGCCGGAGAGAAAAGTACGACGAGAGGTCATATGTCTTGATCCTTGAGCGAAGGGGGCGCACCGGGGCACGCAGTCTGACGATGTGATGGCGTCAGGCCTTCGGAGGGCCGGTGGGCGGCTCAGCAAGGTAGCCGACCGACATGAGTGCAACGGCTGGCTTCACCTGTAGTGAGGTCGCCGAAGACGCGACCTGCGACACATCCCACCTGAGCACAACCACGTCCCCGAGGCACGGCGCTTTTCGACCCGACAGACTGTCGCAGCAGGGCATCTCAGTTGTCCGATGATCGTCATGAGCCATGCCTACTACTTGTGTGTCGAACGCGGAATGATGAGGCACGGCATGCCCCGCATCCATGCTGAAGACGACAAGCAAGACCACAGACAGAGAAGCGCAAAGCAGTTGTCTCATACCTATGAAATTAACGAATGCGCGTGGGCCCTACAATAGAATTGACTGTCATGGGGCATCTCGCCGCGTTCGGTGGCCATTTGGTGACTGCGGTGGTGATCCTTGCTCGCCATGAGCCCAAAGAAGGCAAGCCCCGTGATCCGGGCAATCGTGGCGGGATCATCACTCGTGACAGTCAGATCAACGCTCTCCTCGAGAAGAGTCACTCGCGTCTTGAACGGTGCCCACGGTCGGCCAATTTGCAGCGACCGCATCCTGCGCACAGCCGCCGGTCGAGACTGTCATGGCGAGCGGCCGTTTTCACTGGGCTCAGCCGGGGGAGCAATTCCGCGACCGCATCAAGATGACCTCGGATGCCACGCCATCTCCAGCCAGCCGCTGGCTCTGAAATCCTGAGCCACGCGCCAAAATGCCCGCGCGTCGAACGCGACGATCGGGTCCACCAGCGCCGGCGATCATCGTCATCATTGGTCACCACCCCTCTGAACAGGTCTGCGAACTGGAAGAACATGCACCGCCCCAGGCGCTGCTCGATCGCGAACTCGCCCATAACGTCGTGCAAGGAGGTACCCCACGGGCGCGCCGCGGCAATTTCACCCACCCGGTAAAGTTGCTGAACCTCATAGAAGACATGTCCGGTGGTCTTCAATCAGCAGGTGAAAAGCCGGGCAAGGCTCTGATCTCACAGGCGCTCTACGTCAGCTCTCGAGGCGGGATTTTTGCTGACGGAATACGCGCGCTCAAACGTCTTGGCCTCTGACAATAGTGTGAAACTGCCGCTGACCGGGCCTGCCTGGTCCGGCGACGGCACGCAAACGAGAGGAATCTACCAATGGGATTGCCACAACGTGTCTTCTATACTGTTCACGAAGCCGCTGCGCGCTGGGGTTGCACGATATCCGACATCGCCGGGTGGTCTGGTACGGGATCCCTGAGAGTCGTTACCGGCATTCCCTCTGTCGAATGCGGAGATAAGTCTGCCAGCGGGCTGGTGCAGATCCAGCCAACGGATATCCTGCCGATATTTCGCC
>CAYFTI010000291.1:0-2719 GCA_964346065.1 uncultured Hyphomicrobiaceae bacterium | reverse complement strand
AGGGATAAAATCCCAAATTATCCCAAATTAACCCAAGTTATTCCAAATAAATTTGGTTGGAAGGCCCGCTTTATTCCAAATCCTCCTGATAGACGGCCTCGATGACAGATGCCACCTGCTGCGCGGTTCTCGTCCAATCGAATCGCGCGAGGTTCTCCCGCCCGCGCGCGATCAAGCGCTTTCGCAGGCGCTTGTCCTCCACCAGACGTTGCATCGCGTCGGCCATCGCCGGCGTATTCTTCGGATCGATGAGCAGCCCGCCCTCGCCGACGACCTCCGGCAGGCTCGACGTGTTACTCGCCAGCAGCGGCGTCTCGCACGCTTGCGCCTCCAAGGCCGGGAAGCCAAAGCCCTCATGGAGCGAGGGGAAGGCGACGAAGGTCGCGGCGGAGATCAGCGCTGCTTTATCCGCCTCCTCGATGTAGCCGGGCAGGATGATCTGGCGCTCGAGGCCTAGGCCGTGTATCCGCGTTAGAATTGGCTCCTCCATCCAGCCGCTGGGGCCGGCTAACACCAACCTCATCTCCGGGTGGCGGGTCAGCAGATAGGCGAACGCTGTCGCCAGCCGTGTTAGGTTCTTCCGGGGCTGGATGCGTCCCAGATGGAGCACGTAGGGCTTGTCTAGGGGGACGCCGTAGCGATCGCGCACGGCTCGCTGCTTTCGTAGATCGCGCACCGGGGCGATGTCGCTGTCGTAGCCGGGGTAGGCCACCGTGATCTTCTCGGCGGGGACGTCGTAGGCCGCGATGATGTCATCGCGCGTCGCCTGCGAATCGGCCAGGACGTGGGCGGCGATGCGGACGTTACGGCGCGTGCTCCATTCGAGATACCAGCGTTGGCGCCACGGATGCGCTTCTGGAAAGTAGCGGTAGCCCAGATCGTGGACGGTGACTAGCGCGCGCGCGGGCGTGTAGAGCGGCAGGACGTGCGCGGGCACGAAGAGCAGATCCGGCGGATGGCGCCACATCTCCCACGAGAGTCGCACGTGCGTCCAGAGGCGCGGCCACGGCATCACGCGCACCTCGGCTGTGTTGGGGAACGTATCCGCCGCTGGCGCCTCGCGCGCGTAGAGTCGCACCTCAAAGCGCGGGCTCAAGCGCGGCAGCAGCGCCCGGATCAGGTGATACGAATAGCCCTCGGTGCCCGTCGGCGCGGCGCTGATCGCGCGACTGGCATCAATGCCAATAGAGCCAATAGAGCCGTTGCCGGACGTCACGTCAGCGGCGCTCGATGCGCAGGGCGCGCATCTCCTCCAGCACAGTTCCCACGGGGACGGTGGCCGCGATGGGGGCGGGGGCCGGGTGCGCCGCGACCCAATCGATGACGGCCTGGCGCGTGGCGTAGAGCGCGCGCGCATCCGCCGGATAGCGTCGCTTCCGCATCCCCAGCGGGCGGACGTCGAAGCCCTCCAGGGCGTCGAGCCACGCCTCCCACGGCGCCATATCGAAGGTCTCCGTGAAGTTGGGCAGCGGCAGCCAGAGGACGGGCTTCTCCCGCAGGCCGGGGATCGCCTCGAACTCCGCGCGCATCTCGCGCAGGAACGCCAGCGAATCGGTGCAGTTCCACGGCAGCCACAGCGGCAGCAGCCCCGCGCGGCGCGCGGCCAACGGCGCGACTTGCGTGAAGGTCTCCAGCAGAATCCCCTGCGGTTCGACGCCTGCCGCCTCGAAGAGCCGCCGCCAGACGCGGAAGGCCAGGCGCGAGAAGTAGGCCGGATGCGGCCCCTCGATGGCGGTGAAGTCGTAGGCGTTCTCCCGCGCGAAAAGTCGCGTGCGGCTGTGGAGCGGCGGCATCGCGCCCCACTCGGATTCCGGCATCTCGAAGGCCGCGCGGCCCGGCAGGCCCCAATTGCCCGGCGGATCGGCGCATCCGGCCGCGGCTTGCAGCGCCGCGATCTCCGGGTGGCGGCCCGCGATGAAATCGCGCGGCGGCGCGCCGCCCAGCCCGCCGACCTGGAACCACTGCTGCTCATCGACGAAGTACATCGGCCAGGCGTATCGACAATCGGTGAAGAGGATGTGGCCGCCCGGCGGCAGGAGCCGGTAGATGAACGACTCGTAATGCTTCGGCATCGAAAGCAGCTTGAGGCGCAGGTGATTCACGTGTTTGACGAGGAAGCGGTCGTGGAGCGGATCGTAGTGATTGACCACGGCCAGCTCGCAGTTGCGCCGATGAATGCGCCGAGCCATCTCCGCGCCGTGGGCTTGATAGGCGGCGACATCATCGACGGGCGTGGGATCCTGAAAGCTGATGAGGAAGTTCTGCGAGAGGAACGGCACGCCCATCGCTGTGGCCAGGTGCGTGACGCCGCCGTTGGGCGATCCGATGATCACCGCGTCCAGCGGGCCGTCGACATCGCGATAGAGCGACGTGGCCCACGAGGCCAGCGTCTTCGTCGTGATGCGCCGGGCCAGGGCGGGATCGACCGCCTCGGCGGCCACATAGCGCTCGATGGCGGCGTTCGTGGCGCGCCGCCCCGCTTTCGCGATCAGGTTGAGCGCCCGTTGCTGCCACGTCCCGACTCCCCAGACGTCGATAAAGGCGTCCTGCAACGTCGCAGCGACCGCTCGCATCGCCACCGCCGAGGAATCCGTGCGATTGATGGCCTCCGAAGCTGGTTGCCTTGGCATGATGTGCCTCCTTGTGTTTTGCGCCTTACGGTTGGGGATGGTTCATTTTTCAGGATAATTAGGTTTACACTCTGTCAGCGACTGAAGTA
>CAYFTI010000290.1:0-2721 GCA_964346065.1 uncultured Hyphomicrobiaceae bacterium | reverse complement strand
CCGCGCGACCTGTCGAAGCTGCGCGTCGGCCAGTGCAAATATGTGCTGATCACCAACGCGGAGGGCGGCATCCTGAATGATCCGGTGCTGCTGCGGCTGGGGGAAAACCACTTCTGGCTTTCGCTTGCCGATAGCGACATCCTGCTCTGGGCGCAGGGCGTGGCCGTGAATTCGGGGATGGATGTCACGATCCGCGAGCCCGACGTTTCGCCGCTGCAGCTTCAAGGGCCGAGGTCGGGCGATGTGATGAAGGCGCTATTCGGCGACGAGATCATGGACCTGCGCTATTACTGGCTGCGCGAGGTCGAGCTGGACGGCATTCCGATGATCGTGTCGCGCACGGGGTGGTCGAGCGAACTGGGCTATGAACTTTACCTGCGTGACGGGACGCGCGGCGACGAGCTGTGGGAAAAGATCATGGCGGCGGGGCAGCCGTTCGGGCTTCAGCCCGGCCACACCTCGACCATCCGCCGCATCGAAGGCGCGATGCTCTCGTATCACGCCGATGCGGATATCTACACCAACCCTTACGAGCTTGGGCTGGACAGGCTGGTCTCCCCGGACATGGAGGCCGAGTTCATCGGCAAGGCCGCGCTGCGCCGCGTTCGTGACACGGGCGTGAGCCGCAAACAGGTCGGCTTGCGCATCGAAGCGCCCCGGCTTGCGGGACCGAACACAACCTTCTGGCCGGTCGCCAAGGACGGCAGCCCGCTGGGCAAAGTGACATCCGCCGTCTACTCGCCGCGCTTGCAGGAGAATATCGCCCTGGCCATGATCGCGGCGTCTCATGCCGAGATCGGCACTGTGGTCGAGGTGTCGATGCCGGATGGGCCGGCCCAGGCCACCATCGTGGAGCGGCCCTTCTTCGACCCGAAGAAGAAGCTCGCCGCGGTTGAAACATACCAGATGGATCAGAGCCTTGCGGAAAATCCCGGCGTCCAATCAGCGGACACGGGCGGCGCGCAGACACTGAACTGAAAAGACGGAAATCGTCTTCGCCAACACGCTCGCAGAAAGCGTGGATATTCATATTCTCCTGGAGTGAGGAAAGGCCAAGCCCATGGAAGGCAGCGACATTCTCCTGCGTGATCTCGATAATCACGGTATTCTCCGCCTGACCCTGAATGATCCGCCGCGGCGCAACGCGCTGTCCGAGGCGATGCTCGGGAAACTCGGCGAGGCTTTCGCTGAAGCCGGCGACGACCCATCGGTGCGTGTTATCGTGCTGGCCGCGAACGGGCGGGCCTTCTGCGCGGGCCACGACCTCAAGGAAATGACGGCCGGCCGCGACGCTCCTGACGGTGGACGGGCGTATTTCACCAAGGTCATGACGCAATGCTCCAGCGTCATGCAGGCGGTCGTGAATTGCCCGAAACCCGTGATTGCAGAGGTCGCGGGCGTGGCCACTGCCGCGGGCTGTCAGCTCGTCGCCAGTTGCGATCTCGCCGTCGCGGCGGAGACGGCCCAGTTCAGCACGCCGGGCGTGCATATCGGCCTGTTCTGCTCCACGCCGATGGTCGCCCTGTCGCGCAACGTCGTGAACAAGCACGCCATGGAGATGCTGCTGACCGGCGACATGACCCCGGCGCACCGCGCGGCCGAGATCGGGCTGGTCAATTATGCGGTCGCGCCCGAGGAGCTGCCCGAGGCGGCGATGGAGATGGCGCGCAAGATCGCGTCGAAATCCAGCATGACGCTCGCCACCGGGAAACGGGCCTTCTACGCGCAGCGCGAGATGGACCTGGCCGGGGCCTATGACTACGCTTCCAACGTAATGGTCGAGAACATGCTGGCCCGCGACGCCGAAGAGGGCATCGGCGCGTTTATCGAGAAGCGCGCGCCCGAATGGCAGGATTCATGAACCCATGTCGGCAAATCCCTACAACACCGATCTGGACCGCAATCCGGCCAACTTCCAGCCGCTGACCCCGCTGACCTTCCTTGAGCGCGCGGCAAGCGTGTTTCCCGATCACCCGGCGATCGTTCACGGCGCGCTACGGCGCAGCTACGCGGACTTCTACGCGCGGTCGCGCCGGCTCGCCTCTGCGTTGTCCGAGGAGCACGGCATCGGACGGGGCGATACGGTCTCGGTGCTGCTGGCGAACACCCCGGCGATGCTGGAATGCCACTACGGCGTGCCGATGGCCGGGGCTGTCCTGCACTCGATCAATACCCGGCTCGATGCGGCGACCATCGCGTTTCAGCTCGATCACGCGATGTCGAAGGTGGCGATCGTCGATCGCGAGTTCATGCCGCTGATGCAGGAAGCGCTTGCGCTCGCGGATGCCAAGCCCCCGCTGATCCAGTATGACGATCCCGAATGTTCCGCTTCGCAAGCGCCGGTTGACGCCGTGGACTACGAGGCGTTTCTGTCGCGCGGCGACCCGGACTTCGCCTGGCTGATGCCCGAGGACGAGTGGGACGCGATCTCGATCAACTATACCTCCGGCACGACCGGCAAGCCCAAGGGCGTGGTGTGCCATCACCGGGGGGCCTACCTGCTGGCGCAGGGCAACGCGCTGACCACCTCGATGGAGAAACACGCGGTCTACCTGTGGACCCTGCCGATGTTTCACTGCAATGGCTGGTGCTTTCCCTGGACGATGTCCGCCATCATCGGCACGCATGTCTGCTTGCGCCAGGTGCGGGCCGAGCCGATCTGGAATGCGCTTGCCGATGAAGGCGTGACCCATCTGTGCGGCGCGCCGGTCGTCATGTCGC
>CAYFTI010000289.1:0-2730 GCA_964346065.1 uncultured Hyphomicrobiaceae bacterium | reverse complement strand
GACATGTCATGGATGCGCCGCGCGATCCGGATTTTTCCGGTGCCGGGCGGTCCATGGATCAGAACCGGGTGAGGCATGTCAGCCGCGCGGCGCATCTGGTTCTCGATTCTGGATGCGGTTTCCGATATGCCCGGAAAACTCGGCATTCCGTCGCCACGGTCGCGGATCAGCCCGCGCAGTCGCTCGAGGAAGGCGCCCATCTCGAACGGCTTGGTGACGTAGTCCGCGGCGCCTGCGCGCATCAGGCGGACAGCCTGGTCTATGTCGCCTTGTCCGGTGACGAACAGGAACGGTGGCGGCGACATCGTCTGGCATAACGTGTTGAACACGTCTTCACCCGTGCCGTCTGGCAACCGTATGTCGCAGACCACCGCATCGACCGGCGCGCGGGGCGTGCGGATGGCGTGCAGAGCACGCACAGCTTGTCGCACCCAGACCACGTCGGCGCCCTCGAGTTCGAGCCTTTGGGTGATCGAGTCGCCCATGATCTGGTCGTCCTCGACCAAAACAACACGGGTGTTCCGAAGCATCACGAACTGTCCTCCGGCACGGCGAACGGCAGCGTGATCGAGATGCGCGTCATCCCGTGCTGACGGGTGCAGGCGATTGCGCCCGCGAGGCCTTCCACGAGGTCGCGCACCACCCGCAGTCCAAACCCGCCGGTGGTGGGCGCCGGCGCCGAGGTCATCAGGCGCTTGCGTGCCGCCACGGACAGGCCCGATCCGCTGTCGAGGATATCCAGTTGCACGCCGCCCGGTCGCGTCTGCACCGCGAGCGATATGGACCCGCCGCGGCCCGCTGCGCTGATCGCGTTGAGCAGCAGGTTCAGAACGATCTGTCGAACCGGACCGGCCGGATACGGTGCCAGCGAAGACTCCGCCGCTTCGACGCACCAACCCAGATCCTGTTCCATTCGTCGCACCTCCGGCAGCACGAGCAGCCGCATGTCCTCCAAGTCCTGTGCGCTCAGGCTGGCGGCGCGATCCTCGATCCTGTTGTGGTCGAGCGCAGCCTTGGTGACATCCCGCAGGTGTTCGAGGCCGCGTTTTAGAAGCGACGCGGATCTGCGTACCGCATCAGGCCGATCCGCGTAGGATTCGATCGTGTCCGCCGCGTTCAGAAGGCCGCCGAGAGGGTTGTTGATCTCGTGCGCCAGGGAAGAGCTGAGCCGGCCGAGGCTGACCAGACGCTCGCGTTCCGCCAGTCTCCGCTCGACGTCTGCCTTCTCCTCCAAGGCACCGATCATGTCGTTGTAAGTTCGGAACAGACGCGCGACTTCGGTGTCGCCATCGGGGATCTCGGCCTCGGTGAACCTAGCGGGAGGTCCATCTTCGGTGCTCATACGCCGGGCGAGAAAACCGACGGGCCGCAGCATGTGCCGCATGACGAAATAGCCCAGTAGCGCGAGCGCACCCGTAGCCCCCGTGTTGAAGACGAGCAGGACCAGTGCGGCACGGCGTCGTTCATCGATGAGGTCGGCGACGTCGAGTTCGGAAACGAGCCGACCGACGGTGCGCCCCTGATAGGTCAGCGGCGCCTGGACACGCATATGGATGTCGCGTTGCGCCAGCGAAATCTTGTCCAGCGCGGGCACGGCGCCAAGATCGAAGTGATCGGAAAGCGCGCTGTCGACCGGGGCCCGACGCGGATCCGACGCCGCGATGACGGTTCCGTCGTCATTGGCGACGACCGTCAGCACCATCCTGTGATCCTCGCCGGCGCGCGCGGCCCGATCCAGCGTGTCGAAGACGTCCCAGATATCCTGGCGCAGCACAGCCGGCCCCAGCGCAAGCGACAGGCCGGATACATGCTGGCGCGTCAATTCCTCGAGACGCGCTTCCTGGGTTCGTTTCAGCGCGGTCAGGACCTGCTGCGAAGCGACCAGCCCGGCCAGCAACATCATGGCCGCCCCCATGAGCGGCACCCGTACAGCGATTGGCAGGCGTCCGAGTATGCGGGTCATGGCTGTGGCCCGACCTCCGCCATCCGTGCAGCGATACCGTCGAACAATTGCGGCTCCGGACGGGCGAAGCCGTCGAGATGGAGTGTGCGCAGCATGACGCGACCCGCGTCGAGGTCTTGCATGGTCAGCAGCGCACGCGAGAAGACGTCAATTTCGGGCGCGTCAACCCGGTCGGACCGGCATACGATCGGCGGAAAGCCGAACCATTCCGAGCGCGAGACCACACGAGTTCGTCCGGCCAGGTTTGGCTCGACTTGCGACAGGACCTCCCAGACATATCCGTCGACGCTGCCCGAGCGCGTCAGACCGTTTGCCACGGCGCGCACGACGTTTCGATGGCCGTCTGTAAAGATCGTGCGGCGAAAGAAGGAGCCGGGCGTCTGGTTCATGCGGGCGAGGTCGGATGCAGTTACCAGCCAGCCCGAGTTGCTGTCGGGGTCCGAAAAAGCATGAATCCCGCCTTCGAGACTGGCCAGATCGCGTGCCGGATCATTTCGCGCTGCGATCAGATACGACCGATACAGCGGCCTGCCTTGCCAGACTGGAATCGCGACCAGGGACAAGGACTCTTTCCACCTGAGGAACGGGTATCCGCACAGCCATGCAGCATCGATCGCGCCCTCCAGCAGCAGCGCGGTCACCTCCTGATAGGTGCGCCGCTGAAGCAACTCGATCGGTCGGCCCATGGCCGTCGCCAGCGTTGAACGGATTTGTTCAACAACGATCGCATCGTTGTCGAGAAACACGGGCGTCAGCCCGAAACGAAA
>CAYFTI010000288.1:0-2733 GCA_964346065.1 uncultured Hyphomicrobiaceae bacterium | reverse complement strand
TCAGAGCTTCACACGGCCCTCGGTGACGCTTGGGCCACGCGAGCCCTCTTCTGGGCCCTGGTCGAGCACGGCGACCTGCGTACGCTTGCCGAGGCGGGCGTGAAGCACCTCGATTGGACGGCGTTTTAGTCATCACGTTCATGTTCATCTCCCCCAATATGCAAGGCGCCCCTACCCCCGATCAGTTCTGGGCCAAGCTCAAGTACAAGAATGACGACCGCTCGACCGGCGAGGTCGCCGCCTGGCACCCGCTCCTCGCTCACTCGGCAGATGTGGCCGCGGTGACGAAGGCGCTCCTGACGCGCACCATCCTGGACGACCGGCTCGCCCGTCTCATCGGCTGGGAGATGCTCACCGATGTGCACATTGCGCGTCTTGGCGTCTTTGCCGCGCTCCACGATGCGGGCAAGGTCAATCAAGGCTTTCAGAACATTGCCTTTGGCGCGCAGCCAACGGCCGATCATGTCCGGTCCATGGTCGGCGTGTTGAACGCGCCCGAGCCGATGCGTTGGCTGGAGCCGCTTCCCTTGGCTGCTATGATGGAGTGGTTTGGGGAGTCAGATCCCGAGCGGGCCCTTATCCGGTTTCTTTTGGCTACGTGGGGCCACCACGGCAAGCCGGTCTCCGATCACGGCTGTTCCTTCGAAAAGCGGCTCTGGGCACCGACCGAGGCCCGTGATCCGGTTGCAGGGTTACAGCATATCGCGGACCACGTCCACCGCTGGTTTCCCGATGCTTTCGAGAGACAGGCCCGTTCGTTTCCTGCTGATCCGGCACTGCAACACGCCTTCAACGGCATTCTCACGCTGGCCGACTGGATCGGCTCGGACACCCGGTTCTTTGGCTACGCCCCTGAAGAAAACGTCATGGTCCGGGCACGGGATCGCGCCGCGGAGGCCATCGATGCGCTCTTCCTCGACGCTGGGGCGACACGATCGGCCCTGAACGGGCCCGTAGGGTTTAGTCCTATTCTGGGCGAGTGGGACCCCTATCCTATCCAGAGCGCCGTGCGGTCGCTACCCATTCACGAGAACGGGAGTCTCGCGATTCTGGAGTCGGATACCGGCTCGGGAAAGACTGAGGCCGCGATCGCCTGCTTCATGCGCCTCTTTCAGAAAGGGCTGGTCGACGGCATGTACTTCGCCGTCCCCACGCGCAGCGCCGCCACACAGCTCCACGGACGCGTGACGCGGGCGGTCGCACGCATCTTCCCCGATATAGCGCAGCGCCCGCCCGTCGTACAGGCCGTGCCCGGCTACGTCAAAGCGGATGACTCCGAGGGCACTCGCCTACCCGGATTTGAGGTCCGGTGGGATGAAGACATTGAGCACCGGGGTTGGGCTGCCGAGACCTCGAAGCGCTATCTCGCTGCGCCCATCGCGGTCGGCACCATCGATCAGGTGCTGCTGTCGGCCCTGCAGGCGAGCCATGCGCACATGCGAGCCGCGGCGCTCCTCCGCCATTTTATTGTGATCGATGAGGTGCACGCTTCCGACGTCTACATGACTGCTATCACGGATCGTGTGCTCGATCAACATTTGGCTGCGGGCGGGCACGCGCTCCTGATGTCGGCCACGCTGGGCGCTTCGGCGCGGGTGCACCTTGCCACCGGCGGACAAGGCGAGGTGCCGTCGCTGGAGTCGGCGGTCGACACCGCGTATCCGCTTGTGACGCATGTAGATTCCAATCGACAATCCCCAGAGAGCACGTATGCCGCGTCTTCCGGGTCGCAGAAGACGGTAGCGTCCTCGCTGCATCCGACCGCGAATGACCCGAATGCGATTGCCACACGCGCGATAGAAGCCGCTCGCAACGGCGCCCGCGTACTCGTCATCCGCAACCTCGTGGATGACTGCCGGGCAGTACAGCATGAGTTGGAGGCTGCGGCGACTGACGATACCGACCTGCTCTTTGGCATTCAGGGCACGCCCGCGCCGCATCACTCGCGCTTCGCGCCCGACGACCGGAAAGCCCTCGATACGCGCATCGAGCAGGTCTTCGGAGCAGGCGAGCGGCCCACCGATAGGGGCTGCGTCGTAGTGGCCACGCAGACGGTAGAACAGTCGCTCGACATCGACGCAGATTTACTGGTGACCGACCTCTGCCCGATGGATGTGCTCCTGCAGCGCATCGGGCGGCTGCACCGCCACAGCCGTTCCCGCCCAGCCGGTTACAAGAGGGCTCGTTGTTGGGTGCTCACGCCCGCCGAACGTGACCTGACGCCGGCGATCACCAATGAGGGCAAGGGGTGGCAAGGCCCGCACGGATTGGGGACGGTGTACCGCGACCTCCGCATGATCGAAGCCGCATGGCGTGTTCTGGAGGACGGCGGCCCGTGGCAGATTCCGCACGACAACCGCCGCCTGGTCGAGGAAGCCACCCATCCCGAGGTGCTCCGCGCCATTGTAGAAGCGGGCAGTGACCGCTGGATCGCCCACCAGAAGGATATCATGGGGCAGGACTATGCCGACCGCGTGATGCACGACCTCGCAAGCATCGACCGCAGCAAGCCGTTTGGCGAGGAGCTATTCGGCGCCGACATCGACCAGATCAAGACGCGCCTCGGGCAGGATGACTACCGCGTGCTTCTGCCGGAATCCGTGCCGGGGCCGTTTGGCGCGCCGATCAACGAACTCTCCATCAGTGCCTGGCAATTGGACGAGCCGCCCGAGACGGAAGAGGCATCCGACGTCACGCCGTTTAATGGCGGGTTCCAGTTCGTCTTCTGTGGGC
>CAYFTI010000287.1:0-2736 GCA_964346065.1 uncultured Hyphomicrobiaceae bacterium | reverse complement strand
TCATGACCTGGAATTTCGCCATGCAGGCGATCGACCAGATCGTCAACTCGGCCGGCAAGACGCTTTACATGTCTGGCGGGCAGATGCGCTGCCCTATCGTGTTCCGCGGCCCGAACGGCGCGGCCTCGCGCGTTGGTGCGCAGCACAGCCAGTGCTATTCGGCCTGGTATGCGCATGTGCCCGGGCTGAAGGTGATCGCGCCGTATTCTGCCGCCGATGCGAAGGGGTTGCTGAAGGCCGCCGTGCGCGATCCGAACCCGGTTGTGTTCCTCGAAAACGAGATGATTTACGGGCACAGCTTCGAGGTCCCGCAGGTCGAGGACTGGCTCGTCCCCATCGGCAAGGCGAAGGTGGCGCGCGAGGGCAACGCGGTCACGATCGTCTCCTTTTCGCGCGGCATGGTCTATTCGCTGGAGGCGGCGGACCAACTCGCCGCGGAAGGCTATGAGGCCGAGGTGGTCGACCTGCGCACGCTGCGCCCGCTCGACATCGAGACGGTCCTCGAATCGGTGAAGAAGACCAACCGGCTGGTCGTCGTGCAGGAAGCCTGGCCGATCGCGTCGATCGCCTCGGAGGTCTGCGCGCAGGCTGCGCGCGAGGCGTTCGATTATCTCGATGCCCCGCCCACGCCCGTGACAGGCGCGGATGTGCCAATGCCCTATGCCGCCAACCTTGAAAAACTGGCGCTGCCCAGCGCCGAGCAGGTCGTGGCGGCCGCCAAATCCGTCATGTATGTCGACTGACAAGTTCAAGGAACGGGCCAAGGACGAGAAGAGCGCGTGAATCGCGCCGGAGACCGCGCATGGAGATGACACTCGGCGAACTCACGCAGGGGCGCATCGACGCCGTGAGCTTCATCCTCAGTCTGTTTTCGATGTTTTTCACCATCTGCTCCGCCTACATCGCGGCGCTTTATTTCTTCCTCGGCGTGGCCCCTCTGGCTCTGCGTTTGCTGGCCTTCTTCGTCCTCACGGTCAGCTTTTTATTCCTCGGCGGAATAGCCTTCACGGTCAGTGATCTCGTCGAGATACTGGTGACGAACTGGGAGCAGGCCGACATTCCGCTGAGCAGCCAGCAGACCGTACGTGAGTGGCTCGCCCAGTGGGGCGGCAGCTTCCAGTTTTACTATATTGGCGCGTTGCTCGGCTGGGGCTGTGCGGTTACCGTCTATCTCGCGCTTGCCTATCTTACCTTCGGATATCGCTGGAAACAGACCGGCGCTGCCTGATCCACTTGCAATTCAATCGGATATCGCCATGCCAATACCGATCCTGATGCCCGCGCTGTCGCCCACGATGGAAGAAGGCAAGCTCGCGAAGTGGCTCGTGAAAGAGGGCGATTCCGTGGAGCCGGGCGATGTGCTTGCCGAAATCGAGACAGATAAGGCGACGATGGAGGTCGAGGCCGTCGAGGAAGGAACGCTCGGCAAGATCCTGATCGGCGAGGGCACCGAGGGCGTGGCGGTGAACAAGCCGATCGCCGTGCTGTTGGGCGAAGGCGAGGACGAGTCCGCACTGGAAAACTTCGACCCCTCAGGCAGCGCGGCGCCTGCTGACAAGGCCGAAGCCGGTGAAGCCTCCGGGGCCGAGCCCACTGAAGCCAGGGACGGCGCGGCAGCGCAAAGCCAGGCCGCGCCCTCCGCCGGCAATGGCGCCCAGCCTCAGACCGAAGCGCAAAAAACAGCCGCATCGCAAGCACCGTCAGGCCGGGTGCGCGCCTCTCCGCTGGCGAAACGGATGGCCGCGGAGGCCGGGCTGGACCTGTCATTGCTTGAGGGATCGGGCCCGCACGGGCGCATCATCAAGCGCGACATCGAACGCGCCGAGCAGCAAGGTGTGGCGACGGCTGCGCCGAGCCCGAAAGCCGCTGCGCCGGCCGCTGCCGAGACGCCGTCGGGCGTGCCCGCCACAGTACCCAAGGGCATGAGCGACGAGCAGATCATGGCGATGTTCGAGCCGGACAGCTATGAGCTTGTCCCGCACGACAACATGCGCAAGACCATCGCCGAGCGGCTCACCGTGGCCAAAACCACGATTCCGCATTTCTACCTGTCGATTGATTGCGAGATCGACTCGCTGATGGCCGCGCGCCAACGCCTCAATGCCCGCGCGCCGAAGGAAGGCGAAGGGGCTTACAAGCTCTCGGTCAACGACCTGATCATCAAGGCGATGGGGCTTGCATTGCGCGACGTGCCAACGGCGAATGCCGTCTGGACCGACAGCGGCATCCTGATCTCTAAGCACACGGACGTTGCGGTCGCCGTGGCGGTTGAAGGCGGCCTGTTCACGCCAGTGCTGCGCGATGTTGGCGAGAAGAGCCTGGTGCAACTCTCCGCCGAGATGAAGGACCTCGCCGAGCGCGCGCGCAAGAAGCGCCTCGCCCCGCATGAGTATCAGGGCGGCACCACCTCGATCTCGAACCTGGGTATGTACGGTATCCGGCGCTTCGACGCGGTCATCAATCCGCCTCACGCCACGATCCTGTCGATCGGGCAGGGCGAGCGGCGCCCGGTCGTGAAAGGCAACGAGATCCAGGTCGCAACCATCATGGCTTGTACGCTTTCCTGCGACCACAGGGTGGTCGACGGCGCGCTTGGGTCGCAATTGCTGGGCGCGTTTAAGGGGTATATCGAAGAGCCAGTGACGATGCTGGCGTAAAGCGCTATCCGAAAACCGGTTTTCGGGTAAATTGAGCAACAACTGCTGCGCCAGTAGCAGACCAACAGAGGGCATTCAT
>CAYFTI010000286.1:0-2744 GCA_964346065.1 uncultured Hyphomicrobiaceae bacterium | reverse complement strand
CTAGTCGCCTGTCCATGCGCTTCGCGGCGAAGCGCGCAATCATTCGGCTGAGCTTTCCATTGAAGTCGCCCGCCCTTGTCGTCCCGGCTTTCGCTCCTTCCACGCGCTCTGTGTCGAGACGTTCAAGCTCCGCCAGCACGACCGCAAGATCGAACGGCACCGGACTGTCCACGGTAAAGTTCTCCAAGATGTCGCGGTGCTCGCCGGCTTCCAGATACGTCCGCTTCGCCTCCGTAATACAGCGTGCCATGACCATTGCCTGGTTTGGCGCGTTCTGGTCCGAGCGATCCACGAAAAGGGACACGATCGCCTCGTACCCTAGGAGCCAGTACGGCAAATACAGAATACCGTCGTCGAGCCCCGCTCCGCGATCCAGATCGCCCGGACCCGCTACCCGGAAGTGCCGGAATTCGTCCCCTTGTAGGCTCCTGTACTCTCCATGCACGTCGAAAAGGATCGCGTTTGCCTGGTCGAGCGCAGCTACTTGGTCGAGCAGGCGCGCCGTCGTCCATGATTTTCCTGAGCCTGTACTTCCTACAACAACCGCATGACGCTGAAACAGTCTATTGCCATTCAGATACGCGATCGCGTCTTCGTCGAGCGTGTACTTCCCCAACTCCAATTGGGGCCCACCCTCGGCCACATTGGAAATCACCTGCATAAAACGGGTTAGCCGTTCGCCCTCCAGGGCGAAGCAGTTCGCGTCAATCTCTGGCACCGTCTCAAGTGTCCGTCGGAATACATCGCGTGCTTCGCCGACGCGGTCGATCAGCGTTCCAATCAGTGCCACCCGCACTAGATTGTTTTCTGGCAGCTCCGCTCGTTCCTCACCTTCTTGCTCAAGCTCGACGCCGCCGTCAGGCGCCTTCCGCGTAATCCGCGACACTACACCAATGAGGTACTGTCCCGCCTTGCTGCTTTGCAGCGTAAGCAATCGGTTGACCTGCACCCGTTTCAGGCGCTCAAGCTCGTCAACCCGCACGACAACTACCGCGCTATCGACCGCGATGATACGACCAAGCGCTTCGTGATCCTGATATTCAAATATCGGCATCTTTTGTCCTTCCTAAAATACTAGCTCATTGAACTCGTTGAATGACCAAATGTCGCGCCCGGGAATTATGGCTCCCTCCGTGTGGCTGTGCGTGAACACCCTCGTGCCTTCTTCACATCTTTCCATTGCAATATATCCCGTCCCACCATTTTGATGGGCAAATTCCTTTGCCTCTCGAGTCAGCGTGCGTGCCAACACAACAATCGGAATATTCTTTTGTTTGCAGCGTTCCACGAGTTTAGGCTGAATATGTCGATCCCGGAAGCCATATCCGATACAAAGCACCGCAGTGGCGTTTCTCAAGGCAGCATCCGCACCTTGGAGCGCTGAGCGAAAAGGCTCGTCGTGCGTGCGCTCGTATTTACTGACGCCAGGTGTTACGATGAGTGGTGAAAAACCAACAGGCAATTCTTCACTGAGCGGTAACGATATGACTCTTCCTTGCTCATCCTCAAACCAGTCTAGGGAGCCATGGACCTTCCATATTCGAACGACCCGCGCACGATATTTGCCGCGCATTAAGCTGATTGCGTCATCACCTTCACGGTGTCGGATTAATCCGGGTACAAAGCCAGTAGCATGAATGAAGTCGGCGGTATCGGCAGCGTATTCAGCGATACGATCGTAATTCGGCGTGACGACGTGAATTGTATGGTTAGTGCTTTGAAATAGACCGCGGAATACTGTCGAGAGAGGGAGAAACTCGCTGTTGGTGGCAGCGCGTTGGAGCAACGCTAAGTCAGCGATGCTGATCGCCCGCCACGTATGCTGTACAATTTTTTGAACAAGACTGGCGGGCGCGGCCGTCTGTTGGAGTGCTTCCTCTAGACCCTCCCGGCGATCCAACGCCGTAAGGATGGCCTCCCAGGCCGCCTGTTCCTCTGTCACTTCGGCAGTCAGCTCGTCTCGAAGCGTTTCGGCAAGAGCGCCCATCCCTGGAATGTCGTGCGGTGAAGACGCGCCGCTTCCTAGCACCACCACGGGGTGGTGCTGAATACAATGTTGTGCAAGTCGCGCAACCTCATCAATATCCATAGCCAATCACAAATAACTCGGCAGCTTCGCTCGCCACTCGCTCATGAGGATGAGGGTGCCTTCGACCGTTTCGCCGGATTCCTGGACGAGCTCAAGCTCGCCGGCAGACACGTAGGTGTTCCACTGGAACTTGCCGGAGAGAAAATCGAGCACGTCGCGCTTGTAGGCGGTGTCGAGATTGTCGAGCTGGTCGCCCTTGGTCTCCAGTACGGTGATGCGGGTGCGTTCATCCTCTCGCTGAACCGCGAAGATGAAGTCGGGATAGATCTTCGCCTTGCGCCATCCCTGGATGCCGTACTGGGTGCGCGCGACGTTGCGATGCCACCAGAGCAGTGCTTCGGCGCCGTCGAGATAGACGGCCACGTCGCGCTCATCGCGGTTGAACTCGTTCTCGTAGACCGGGGCGAAGAGGCTTTTGGCGAGCGGGCCGCCGTCGCGGCCGACGAGCTGGCGGGCGTCCGGCGGCTCGGTCGTCTCGACCGTGTAGGGCATCTGCCAGTTGCGCCCGTCGAGGCGCAGCCGGAACTGAATGCGCCCGGCTTCGACCTCCGCCTTGAACAGGCGCTCGGCGCGAACCGTGCGCTCGCTGTCGAGGCCCTTGCGCAGCTCTTCGATGATGAGGCTCGCGAGCTGGCCCAGCCGCGCCTCCGCGAAG
>CAYFTI010000285.1:0-2765 GCA_964346065.1 uncultured Hyphomicrobiaceae bacterium | reverse complement strand
CGCCGCGCGATGGGCAAGAAGATCAAGGCGGAGATGGACAAGCAGCGCGAGCGCTTCATCTCCGGCGCGGTCGAGCGCGGGGTCGAGAAGGCGCGGGCGGCGCATATCTTCGAGCTTGTGGCGAAGTTCGCGGGTTATGGCTTCAACAAGTCCCACGCGGCGGCCTATGCGCTGCTCGCCTACCAGACCGCGTATCTCAAGGCGAACCATCCGGTGGCCTTCCTCGCCGCGTCGATGACGCTCGATATGGGCAACACCGACAAGCTGGGCGTGTTCGTGCAGGAGGCGCGGCGCATGGGCGTGGGGCTGGAGCCGCCGTCAGTCAACGAGTCCGGCGTGGAGTTCCTCCCGCAGGGCGGCGCGATCCGGTATTCGCTCGCCGCGCTGCGGAACGTGGGCCGTTCGGTGGTCGAGCACCTCGTCGCCGAGCGCGACAGCGGCGGGCCATTCCAGAGCCTTGCCGACTTCGCCGCGCGCATCAATCCGCGCATCGTGAACAAACGTGCACTGGAGGCGCTGGCGGCGGCCGGCGCGTTTGATTGCCTTGAGCCGGATCGGGCAAGGGTCTGCGCGAACGTCGATGTGATCCTTGGGGCAGCGGGGCGCCTGGCGGTCGACCGCGCGGCTGGCCAGAGCGACTTGTTCGGCGCGGGCGAGGCCGAGCCGCCGGCGCTGGCGCTTCGGGCCGCGCCTGCATGGGGGCTCATGGAACGGTTGTCGCAGGAATTGGACGCCGTCGGGTTCTTCCTGTCGGGCCACCCGCTCGATGACTACCGTGACATGCTCGCGAGCCTGAACATTCCCGACTGGGCGAGTTTTGAGGCCAAGGCGCGCGCGCAGAAGGGCGCGGGCGGCAAGGTCGCGGCCACCGTGCTCTACAAGCAGGAGCGCAAGTCGAAATCCGGCAACCGTTTCGCCTTCGCGGGCTTCTCCGACCCCACGGGGCAGTTCGAGGCGGTCGTGTTCTCCGACACGCTCGCGGCGGCGGGCGAGGCGCTGGAGCCGGGCCACAATGTTGTGCTCACGGTGGAATGTGATGTCGAGGGCGACAACCTGAAAAACCGGGTCGTGAGCGTGCAGACGCTTGACGATCTGATGGGGCGTAAACAGGCGGGCGCGGCGATCTGCGTTGATGGCGACGTCGCGCTCGACGAGCTTGTGAAGCGGCTGTCACCGGGCGGCTCGGGACGGCTGAGCCTCGCGCTGCGGCTCGACGAGCTGGGGCGCGAGGTCCGCTTCGAGCTTGGCGAGGGCTATGATCTGTCGCCGCGTTCCCTGAGCGCGCTCAAGACGCTGCCGGGCGTCCGCGAGGTCCGGCCGGTTTAAAAGGAGGCGAGATGTTTGTGCGTGTGCTCTTGATTGCGGCGTGTGTGTTTGCCGGACCGGCGATGGCCGGCGAGGCCGATGTGGTCGATGTCGAGGTTGCGAAGCAGGGCGAGGGCGAGTTCCGCTTCGACGTGACGGTTCGCCATGCCGATGAGGGATGGGATCACTACGCCGACCGCTGGGACGTGGTCGGGCCGGATGGCGATGTGCTTGGCTCGCGCAACTTGCTGCATCCGCATGTGAATGAGCAGCCCTTCACCCGCTCGCTCACAGGTGTGGCGATCCCGGATGATGTCGCACAGGTCACGCTGCGCGCGCATGATAGCGTGCATGGTCTCGGCGGCGCGGAGATGTCGGTCAGCGTCCCGCATTAGAGCGCATTCCGAACCAAGGGAATCGGTTTTCGGATAAATGGCGCGGAGAAAAAACAGAGCCATAGAGCGGTTTGCGTTCTGACTGCGCCAGGAACGCCCCGTTATGGGCCTGCTTCGGCGTCCTGATGCGCCTTAAGCAGTTGGCGCACGAGCGGGTTAGGAAAGCGTCGCGCCAGTGTGACGGCGTAGAATGTCTCACTGATCCCGGGCAGTTTCGCGGCCTCTACCAGCCGCTTGTTGGCGAGTTCGTCCCTCACCACGATCGGCGGCACGACCGCGAGCCCGATCCCTTCGCGCGCCATCAGCCGCATCATGGCCATGTCGTCCACCTCTGCGGCGATCTGCGGGCGCACCTCCAGCCGGTCGACAAGCGCATCGAAGCCGGTGCGCACACCGGTGTCCAGCGAGGGCAGGATGATCGGGTGGCGCTCCAGGAGATCGCGCAGGTCTCCACCGTCACCGACACGATCGGGTGTCCCGACCAAGCTGACGCGCTGCTCCGCGATGGCATGTGAAATCCACGGCGTGACCGAGTCGCGCGCGGGCGCGCGATTGACCAGCACGACATCGAGCCGCAGCGCCTCCAGGGCCTGAAACAGCTCGGCCAGACCGCCCGAGCGCAGGATCACCTCGACATCCGCGCGTCCCAGGATCGGGCGCAGAAAGGCGACCTGGAAGTTCCGCGACAGCGTCGAAAAGGCGCCAACGCGCAGCATCTGCCTTGCGGCTCCGCCGCTTTCCTTCAGGGTGTCCAGCAACTCCTCGCCGGTGGCGAAGATGGAGTCAGCATGATCGAGCGCGATCCGGCCAGCCTCGGTCAGCACGAGCTGCTTGCCGCGCCGCTCGAAGAGCTTGTGGCCAAGCTGGTGCTCAAGCTTGTGGATCTGCGTGGACAGGGCGGATTGCGATACGTTGAGCCGCTCCGCCGTCCGCGTGAGATTGCCTTCATGCGCCACGGCCCAGAAGTAGCGCAGGTGGTTGTAGTTCAGGTTGGCCATGCCTTCTATTTAAGAGAACGAACCAATCTTAACAATGAATTTTATAGATTGAAGAGCGCCTGCTATC
>CAYFTI010000284.1:1595-2767 GCA_964346065.1 uncultured Hyphomicrobiaceae bacterium | reverse complement strand
GCTTATGCCGAAAATGCGGTGCGTTATCAGGCGGCGCTGCAATTCCTGGGTGGCAGCATCAATTCACTGGTCACCGCGCTTCGAGGGAGAAGTCAATGAGTCTCATGAAGGTCTTTGATATTGCAGGTTCGGGCATGTCCGCCCAGTCGGTGCGCCTGAATACAACGGCGTCGAACATGGCGAATATCAATACGGCGAGTACTGACGCCGAATCAGCGTATCGCGCGCGTCATCCGGTGTTCGAAACCGCGGTTGGCGAAGCGCAATCTGCCGGCAGCGCCGGTGTGCGCGTCCTCGGCGTAGTAGAAAGCAGCGAGCCGCCCCCGCGCGTTTACGAGCCGGGCAATCCGCTTGCCGACGAGCAGGGCTATGTGTTCCGCAGCAACGTCAATATGGCCGAAGAAATGACCAACATGATCTCGGCGTCGCGCGCGTTCCAGACCAACGCCGAAATTCTGACCACAACGCGCGACCTTCTGCTGCGCACCCTGAACCTTGGCAACTGACGATTGAGGTCTCGCCATGAATGAACTTTCAGCAATCCGGCAACTCGGCGACCTCGCAGCGCCATCGGCCCGTTCTGATTCGGATCTGGATCGGGAGGATTTTTTGCGGCTGATGCTGGCCCAGTTGCGTAACCAGGATCCCTTCAACCCGCTTGAAAACCAGGAATTTCTCGGGCAGATGGCGCAGATTTCCACGGCTACGGGCATCGAGGGCCTGCAACAGAGCCTTGCATCCCGCTCGAATGCGCTGGCCGAAAATCAGGCGCTGCAGGCCGCCTCTCTGGTGGGACGTGACGTCCTCGTACCGGGTCAAGAGCTCCAGTTGAATGGCGACAATCCAGCGCGAATGGCGGTGGAATTGCCGCCGGGCGCGCAGAACGCGACGTTCACAATATCCGACGCGGCCGGAGAAACCGTCGCGCGCTTGCCGGTTTCCGGCACCGGCGGTCGCGCAACGGTGGCGTGGGACGGAACTGACGAGCAGGGCAATCCTGTCGAGCCCGGCACTTTCAGCGTCGAGGCCAGCTTTGAATACCAGGGTGAATCGGTCGCCGCCCAGCCGCTGATCTGGAGCCGCATCGACAGCGTTGCGCTCGACGGCGGGCGCGGGATCAGCCTTAATCTGCCGGGTCTGGGCGAACGTCCGCTCAGCCAGGTCATCGAGAT
>CAYFTI010000284.1:0-1495 GCA_964346065.1 uncultured Hyphomicrobiaceae bacterium | reverse complement strand
GCTGATGCGACCGCGCCGCCGACCGCGCCGTTCGACCCCACCGATCCGGATACCTACAACCAGACGACGTCGTTGACGGTCTTCGATTCGCTGGGCCAAGAACATTCGGCAAGCTACTTTTTCGTCAAGGGCGCCAATCCGAACGAATGGGACGTATCGCTCACCATTGACGGCAACGTCGTCGGCGGGCCGCAGCCGCTGGTGTTCGATTCATCAGGTGCCTTGATCACCCCGGCCAACGGCGAAGTGCCATTTCCGCCCCAGCCGCTGGGCAATGGCGCAGACGACCTGGAGCTCACCACGGATTTCTCCAATCTGACCCAGTTCGGCGGCGCTTTCGGCGTCAATAACCTGTCGCAGGACGGTTTTGCCAGTGGTCGGCTTTCGGGCGTCGACATCAGTGACGAGGGCGTTGTGTTCGCCCGCTTCACCAACGGTCAATCAACGCCGCTGGGCAAACTGGCGCTGGCCAACTTCAGCAATACGCAGGGCCTGGCAAACCTGGGCGATACCACTTTTGGCGAGACTTTCGCTTCGGGCAACGCCCTGCTGGGTGAGGCGGGAACCTCGAGTTTCGGCGCCATCGAATCCGGCGCGCTGGAAGACGCCAACGTCGATCTGTCGGCCGAGCTGGTCAACATGATTACTGCGCAGCGGAACTTCCAGGCCAACGCCCAGATGATCCGCACCGCCGACACCGTGACCCAGACCGTGATCAACCTGCGTTGATCGCTGGGCACGCTGCGCGACGCCGAATAATGGAGGCATGACGATGGACCGGCTTCTCTACATCAGCATGACCGGAATGGATCGCACGCTGGGCGCCCAGGCGATCAACACGCAGAACGTCTCGAATTTAAGTACCACCGGGTTCAAAGCTACGCTCAGCAACGCCGTCAGCCGCCCCATCGAAGGCGACGGCCATGCAAGTCGGGTCAATGTGGTCTCCGAGATGCCAAGCCCTGACTTTACGCCGGGTCCGCTCAAGACCACCGGGAATAATCTTGATGTGGCCATCGAGGGCCAGGGCTGGATTGCGGTGCAGGACAACAACGGTGAACCGGCGCTGACGCGACGCGGGGATCTGCGCATCGATGCCAACGGCCTGCTGCGCACGGGCGACGGCCGGCCCGTACTCGGCAACGGCGGGCCTGTGGCGGTACCGCCTTATCGCGACATCACCATAGGCAGCGACGGCACCGTCTCGATTGTTCCGCTGGGCCAGGGGCCGGAAGCCCAGGCGGTGCTTGACCGGATCATGCTGGTTCAGCCCGACAACACAACGCTGGCACGTGGGCCGGACGGATTGTTTCGGGCTGAGGATGGCGAGCTGCCGCCGCCCGACGCCGAGGTGACGCTGGTCTCCGGCGCGCTCGAGGGCAGCAACGTCAACATGGCCGAGGCGTTGGTGGAGATGGTCAGCATTTCGCGCGAATTCGAAATGCAGGCGCGCATGCTGCGCGTGGCCAACGAAAATTCCGAAGCCGCAGGCCGC
>CAYFTI010000283.1:0-2774 GCA_964346065.1 uncultured Hyphomicrobiaceae bacterium | reverse complement strand
GGCCGGTCAAGTTCGAAAGCAAGGGCCCGACGCTGTACCTGTAGTGCGGCCAGGCAGCCGAGTGAATCGAAGCAGCCGCGGGGCTGCGGATTACGACTCGAACCCGTCAACGAGCAATTCGTCGTTGGGCCCATAGTCGGGTAACTGGTCCGGCCCAGTGACCACACCGAGCGGTTGATAGTTGTAATAGAGCGGGAAGATAGTTCCGAGCTGATTGTTGCCCAGGCGCCGGATCAGCACTTCGCTCAGGATCCGTCGGAAATCATTGGTCGTACGAACGTCGGCGTTGTTAAGCAATTGCGATGGCGCAAGCCCGGGCCACTGGCCGTGGAACTGACCACCGTTTACGTTGCCGCCAAGAAGCATCATGGCGTTACCAGAGCCGTGGTCGGTTCCGGCGTTGTTGTTGTTGAACGCCCGCCGGCCGAATTCAGAGTGCAATACGACGGTGACCTTGTTGCGCCGGTCCGTCGGGTCGTCGGCCTGGCCGGCCATGTCGGTCCAAAAAGCCTGCAGTGCACGCGCGACCACGTCGAGCCGTTCGTAGAAGTTGCCGGATGAACCATTGACGCCGAGCGGCAATGACCCCTGATTGGCATGGTCGTCCCAGCCACCGACATCGACCTGGGCAAGCCGAAGATCGACATCGGCCTTGATCAGACGCGACAGCGTAATAAGCTTGTCGCTGAAGGTTTCGGGGTTACCGTCACTGCGCACCGGATAAAGATTATTGAGCACATATTTGTTGTAATCAGAATTGCTTTGCACGCCGAAAATCGGTTCGAGCTGCGAAAGCGCATTGAGCGCCTGCTCGCCGGCCACGCCGGGCAGTGAGGCATCCTGGGCGTAAATGTCGGCCAGCGCCTCTTCGATCTGCTCCTCGAGCTGCGTTTCGTTCAAGTCGAACTGGTCCGGAAAGCGCAGCGTTACCGCCGACGGTTCGCGCAATAGCGAGAAAGTGACCTGGCTTTCGGTCACGACGACCGGCATCAGCATTTGCTGCGGCAGGTTGGTGGCCGTAGCAAGGTGGCGCGTCAGCCAGCCGTCGGGTGTCAGGCGGCTGCCTGGAATTTCGCCGCCGCCCGTGCCTTCGACGGCGCCCGGCGTGCCCAGCTCGATAAAGCGCTGGGCCTCGAAGTGTGAGCGATTAACGATCGGCAGACCGGTGGCGTGGACAATGGCAAAGTCGCCCTCATTCCAAAGATCAACCAGCGGAGCCGCGGCGCTGTTGACGCCGAAACCGTCGGCCAGCGAGACCATGGCGTTGGAGCCGGAGACCGGCAGCCGCACGCTACCGCTCGGCCTGAGCGTTTCATAGAAACTGCGATCGGGGTGTCCATTTTCCGGCGCATACAGGCTCAGGCCGTCGATGCCACCGCGCAAAAAGATGTAAATGAGGATTTCATCGTTGAAACTGCCGCCATCGGCCGCGAAAGTCAGCCGCGGCGCGGCCGATGCCAGCGTACCTGCAGCCGCGCCTTTGAGGAATCCGCGTCTTGTTGTGGTAATCATCCGGCCGCCTCCTATCGCACCATCACATCGGGCAGCAACACCAATTGCAGCACCAGGCCCCGGACCACGCGCTGGTAGGCGCTGTTCACGTCGGTGTCGCCGGTATCCACACCCAGCGGTGAGTCCGGCCCCGGCGCCTGGCCGTGAGCCTGCACAAATGCCACCATCACGTTGCGTTTAGCCGCGTCCAAAGCGAATGCACTGCCAAGAATTCGGCCGGCCCAGAAATCAACCAGCGTATTCGGCGTCAGCGCGATGCCGGCATTGTTGGTGATGCCGGCGACATCGGCGAACTGAGACCCGCTGGTCCCGGCGGTATTGCGCAGCATGCGCGATACCGCGCGCCAGGACATGATCAAGGGTCCGGTACCCTCCCAGATCGCGCGGTCCTCAGGATACCCAGTCGGCGGTCCGTAGGCGAACGGTTCCTGGCCGGCGCGCGCGATGTCAAAGCTAAATCCGAACTGGCCGGCATCGTCGGCTGCCGAGCGCATTTCGAAGGTAAAATCAACACCGGCGGCGCGCAGGGCGCTGGCGATAATCTCCATCGGCCGCTTGCTCTTATCGGCCCAAGTCGAGGCGAATTCGGCAGAACCGATCAGCGATCGATAGACAAGCTCGAGTTGGTCACCCGCCTGCCAATTGTCCTGGAAGACATCGGCAGCCTGCTGCACTACCGGGCTGTTGGCCGAGAACCCGTCGCCGATCAGGCGCACGGCAAGCTTCCAGCAGATGAATTCTGCCGTACCGCGGTGCGCGGCCAGGTAATCGAGCATCACGTCGAGTTCGGGCTCGCCGTTGCCGACGACGTTCAGACCGGCCACGTTCTTGTCGCCAAAATCGTGCCAGTCGGAGCGGAACAGGAATTCGCCGGTATCCGGGGCGTTATCATCGCCGTCGGCGACCCCGAAGCCGGTCAGCAGCCGGGCCATTTCAAGCACATCGGCTTCGACGTAGCCGGTCGGCTGTCCATCGACGTTCAACGGCACCTCGTCCGGCGGCGTAAAGCCGAAGTAGTTCTCGACCGCGCCCAGCGTATGCAGCTCGAGCAGCTCCCGGGCGTAGTTTTCGTTGGGATTCGGCGTGGCGTTCTGGCGATTGTCCAGGTAATACATCATCGCCGTGCTCTTGACCCCCGCCTCGAGCATGGCGCGAAAGTTGCCAAAGATATACGGCCGAATCACGTCCCGATCGTGATGCACCATGACGCTGCGTACGGCGTCCTCGTTGCCGTCGACGTTGAAGTGGTTGTGCCAGAAGTC
>CAYFTI010000282.1:0-2783 GCA_964346065.1 uncultured Hyphomicrobiaceae bacterium | reverse complement strand
AGCGATACATGGCGCTCGACGGAGTGCTCGCTGATCTGGAGGCTCTCGGCTACCAGGCGCTCCCGCTTGAAATTCCGGCTTGTGCCGTCGATGCGCCGCACCTGCGCAAGCGGCTCTGGATTGTGGCCCACGCCGCGAGCGAACAAATGGGGCGCGCCGGACAGTCACGGCAACATGGCGATGTGGCCGACCGCGACGACGCGCGACCACAAGGACACCGGCGAAATGGCGAATGTGCCGGAGAACGCGCTGCTGGGCCGGGTGGCGGCGAACGTGGGCATTGGGCCGCAGCCGAATGGATCGCCGGACACGACGGAAAGGCGCGGCGCGCTCAACCCGGACTTCGTTTGCTGGCTGATGGGGTTCCCGAGCGGGTGGCTCGACTGAAGGCGCTGGGCAACGCCGTGGTGCCGCAGGTCGTGGAGCGTATCGGCCGCGCAATCATGGAGGCGGTGTGATGGACATGCGCGAGCCGACCACGGGCCGGCGGCTGATTGCGATCAAGCTGGAGGCGGTGTGATGGAGAGACGCAGGCGGCCGAGCGCCGAAGAGTTTCTGAGCCTGGTGACGCGCTGGGCAGCCGAGGCTGGCGAATGGCGGGGGACCGCCAGCGATCTGGAACTCGCGCTGGATATGGCTGCCAGTCTTTATGAGCGCGAGTTTGTTCTGCCGGAGCGGCCAGGTCACCTGATCACAAAGCTGAGGCGGTTTGAGGGTGATTTGTCAAGGCGGGGCGTGGCGTTCGAGATCGGGCGCGGCGGCCCGCGCAAGGGGGCGATGCGCGGGACAATTACCGTGACGCACACGCCTCAGAACGTGCGGTAGCCTTGTCGGGCGTGACGCAAAGCAAAAACCACCATGCGACACTGTAAAAACGTTGGTGAGCAATGGGTTTGAACGGTCGTGACGCTTTGACGCTAAATCCCGCCCCTTTTGGGGGTCGCTATATGTTGCGTCTGTACTCTTTTTGTTCCTCAAAATCCGGGAGACCACGAATATCCCTGAGGGTGCGTATTTTTGCGTCATTAGCGTCAAGGCGGGCTGAAACGGCGATCTTGACCAGGCGTTGGCGGCGATGCGCCCCAGCTGCGCGCGGCGCGGCTGTAAGGCCGACCGGCCGCCGCGCTTAGCGCGAAACCGGCCCACGGATGTGGGCCGGACAGATAAAAGAGGGCGGATCATGGAAGCGACGATAGCCAAGCAAGGCGCATCATGGGGACAATCTGAGGCTGTGCGGCAGGGGGCTTTACAACCCACGCGAACTGTGGCATGGGAGATGCTCAATCCTAGTCAAGCGTATGACCCGGCCCGATCCGCGAGCAGCCAGACCGATGGCCGAGCTGCGGGGCCGACACGGCGGCAAGCCCTTAACAGGGCCACTGCGGCCGAATGGTCCAGTATGCGCTGCGTCCCCCCCGTGTTTGTTCTGCGTGTTCACGCGCAATCCGAATTCGCTACCCAAGACGCGCTGCATGAGCGTGATATCCGCGCGCTGGCGCCGGTCGAGATCGACTGGCGGCGCGCCTCGCGCCATACCCGGCGGCGGGTGATGGTCGAGCGGCCGCTGTTTGCCGGCTACCTGTTCTGCGAGGACATGGCGGGCGTGCCCAGCTTGCGCACAGTGATCGGCGTGTTGACCGGATGCGGCGGAGAGATCAGCCGCCTGAGTGGTGCGGAGATCGCCTGGCTGCGCGCCTTGGCGGATCAGCCGCCGAGCGTTACCGATGCGCCGGACCCCGAGAGCGCAATTCGCGCCGGGATGCGCGCGCAGATCGGCGAGGGGCCGCTGTCCGGCCTGGCCGGCGTGGTGATGGCGGCGCGAAAGGGCATGGCCGAAATGGATATTCGGATTTTTGGAGCGCGCCGCATCGTCAAGGTGCCGGTGCGCGTGCTGGAGCAGGTCTGATGCCGCGCAGTGCGCCGACATTGCGCCAGCCGGGCGCGGATGAGATGCGCGCGCGGGACAAGCGCCAGCGCCAGCGCGTCTATGACCGCCAGCGCGGCAGCGCCCACAAGCGCGGCTATGACCGGCGCTGGTCACGGTATGCGAGCGGGTATCTGCAGCGCTCGCCGCTGTGCGTGCAGTGCGCCGAAGAGGATGTCGACCGGCTGGCCGAGTGCGTGGATCACATCCGCCCGGTTGAGGGGCCGGATGATCCGGGCTTCTGGGATGCGGCCAATCACCAGCCGCTGTGCTGGTCGTGCCATTCGCGCAAGACGGTGCGCGAGGATGGCGGCTTTCGCGGGCGCGTGCTGGGCCCGGAGCTGGTGTTCCCGCCCGATCTGCGGCCAAGCCGTCCGCCGCTGAGCCTGGTGTGCGGGCCGCCGGGCGCGGGCAAGAGCACTTGGGTGCGGGCGCAGGCCGGGCCGGATGATGAGGTGATCGACCTCGATGCGATCTGTGCTGAGGTGAGCGGGACGGCGCGGCGGGGCTGGCCGCTGGATATTAAGCGCCGGGCGATGCAGCGGCGCAATGCGATGCTGCGCGGGCTGGCCGAGAGCGATGCGCCGCGGGCTTGGTTCATCGTGACCGGCGGGCAGGGCCGCGCACGCGAGCGCTGGGCGAAGGCGCTTGGTGCTGGGCAGATCGTGCTGGTCGTGGCGCAGCGCGAGGAATGCGTGCGCCGGATCATGGCGGACGAGGATCGCGCGCCGGTGCGTGAAGGGCTGGTGCGCGCGGTGGATGACTGGCTGGCGGGTTGGCATTGCGGGCTGGGCGAGCGGGTCGTGCGCACCGATCAGGGGGTAGGGGGCTAAATCCCTAGAGCCGCTGCTGCGCAGAC
>CAYFTI010000281.1:0-2798 GCA_964346065.1 uncultured Hyphomicrobiaceae bacterium | reverse complement strand
AACGCGGCGACCGGGCGCGAACTGGAGATGCCGCACGAGATCGCGCCGGCGACGGAGCACAAGCGCGTCGTGGTCGTCGGGGCTGGCCCCGCCGGGCTGGAGGCCGCGCGCGTGGCGGCGGAGCGCGGACATTCGGTCGTGGTGTTCGAGGCCGCGCCCGATCCCGGCGGGCAGGTTCGCCTGACGGCGCAAAGCCCGCGACGGCGCGAGATGATGTCGATAATCGACTGGCGGATGGCGCAATGCACCGCGCGCGATGTCGAATTCCGGTTTAACTGTTGGGCCGAGGATGACGACGTGCGCGCCGAGAACCCGGATGTGGTCATCATCGCGACCGGCGGCATGCCCCCCGACAACGTGCTGGAAGACGGAAACGATCTGGTGGTTTCAAGCTGGGACATTATCTCCGGCGACGCCAAGCCGGGCCGGAACGTGCTGGTCTATGACGACGCGGGCGACCATGCGGGGCTGCAGTCCGCCGAGGTAATCGCGGGCGCGGGCGGGCATGTCGAGGTGATGACGCCGGACCGCAGCCTGGCGGCGGACGTCATGGGCATGAACCTGGTGCCTTACATGCGCGCGCTGCAGGACAAGGATGTCAACTTTACGCTGACCTATCGCCTGAAGCGGGTCGAGCGGTCCGGCAACCAGCTCAGCGCGCATATCGGCAGCGATTACATGCCGCTGAACGAAACGCGCGAATACGACCAGATCGTCGTCAATCACGGTACGATCCCGCTCGACGACATTTACTTCGCGCTGAAGCAGGATTCCGCCAACGGCGGCGCGGTGGATTACGAGGCGCTGGTCGCGGGCCGCCCGCAGCCTGTGAATGGCGCGGGCGGTTTTCAGCTCTACCGGATCGGCGATGCCGTCTCCTCGCGGAGCACGCACGCCGCGATCTATGACGCGCTCCGGCTGGTCAAGGATATCTGAACGGTTTTCGTCGTTGATAACAGGGGAAGACGATGCTGCGTGATGCCGAAGTGCTTGCTGAGCTGATGACGCGCAAGGCCGATCATACGCTGCCCCAGGCGTTTTACACCGATCCCGGCGTGTTTGACGCGGACATGCGCCATATCTTCTACCGCGAATGGCTGCTGGCCGGCTCGCGCGCCGAGGTGCCGAAGACCGGCAGCTTCATCACACTGCAAATCGGCGCGTATTCGGTCATCGTCGTGCGCGGCGCCGATGGCGAAATCCGCGCGTTCCACAACTCCTGCCGCCATCGCGGCTCGCGCATCTGCCAAGTCGCGCGTGGCAGCGCGCCGAAGCTGGTCTGCCCGTATCACCAGTGGACCTATGAGCTGGACGGCCGGCTCATCTTCGCGCGCGACATGGGGCCGGAGTTCGACTATTCGCAGCACGGGCTAAAGCCGGTGCATTGCCGCGAGGCGTCCGGGCTGATCTTCATCTGCCTTGCCCCGGTCGCGCCGCCGTTCGAGGGGCTGGCGGAACAGACCGCGCGCTTCGCCGGGCCGCACCGCCTGGACAAGACGAAGGTCGCGCATCAAAGCCGCATCGTCGAAAAGGGCAACTGGAAGCTGGTGATGGAGAACAACCGCGAGTGCTATCACTGCTCCGGGATGCACCCCTCGCTGTGCCGCACCTTCGACGACAACCCGAACATCGCCGGCTCCGGCGCGGGCGATCAACTGGCCGACCCGGCGATCGAGGCGCACCACAAGCGCTGCGAAGAGGCGGGGCTGCCCTCACACTTCACCATCGACCCGGCGAACCAGTGGCGCTTCGTGCGCGTGCCGCTCGTGGGCACATCGGAAAGCTACACGATGGACGGGAAGGTCGCTGTCAACAAGCTGCTGGAAGACATGCCGATCAAGCGCGCCGGAACGGTGCTGTTCTTCCTCTACCCGAACACCTGGAACCACTTCCTCTCGGATCACGCGCTGACCTTCCGCATGATGCCGATCAGCGCGACCGAGACGGAGCTGACGACGACCTGGCTCGTGCATGAGGACGCACAGGAAGGCGTGGATTACGACCTGAACCGCCTGACCGAGGTCTGGATCAACACCAACGATGAAGACCGGAAAGTGGTCGAGGAGAACCAGCTCGGAATCAACTCGCCGGCCTATGAGCCGGGGCCGTACTCGCCGGTGCAGGAAAGCGGCGTGATGCAGTTCGTCGACTGGTACGAAGCCACGATGCGCGGGCGCCTCACCGGACGAACCATGATTGCCGCGGAGTAGAACAATGATCCCGTTGCCGCGCGAAGACACCCCATCCTGGGACGACAGCGAGGCGCTTGAATGCGTGATGGTGATCCCGGAGGCGCCGAATGTGCGCACCTTCGCGTTTCGCGCGCCCTCGGGACGTTGGTTCCGCTACAAGGCGGGGCAGTTCATTACGCTGGAGCTTCCTGTCCCCGGCGGCCCGATCTACCGGACCTATACCATCTCCACCAGCCCGTCGCGCTCGCTGTCGATTTCGGTGACGGTGAAGGCCCAGCCGGAAAGCGTTGGTTCGCGCTGGATGATCGAGAACCTGAACCCAGGCGACCGTATCCGCGCCCATGGCCCAGCGGGTATCTTCACGCTGCCGCCCCAGCCGGACGGGAAATATCTGTTCATCGCGGCGGGCTCCGGTGTCACCCCGATGATGTCGATGACCGGCTACCTGTTCGACCGCGGCGAGCAGCCCGACGTGACGCTGATCGTGTGCGCGCGCCGCCCCTCCGAGTTGATCTTCCGTCGGCGACTGGAGCACATGGCCGAGCGGATGCCGGGGCTGAAGCTGCATTACGTCGTCAGCGAGGAAGACCCGTACGACGTCTGGAC
>CAYFTI010000280.1:0-2801 GCA_964346065.1 uncultured Hyphomicrobiaceae bacterium | reverse complement strand
CGAAAACAATCGATTTGAGGCGAACAACTCCCAAAATTCGGAAAAACCTTTTCGCATCAGAGGGTGCAAATCGGTAGTCTGAGCGCTCAAGAGCCGGGGAGGAATGCCGGTGAGTATCGAAAAGACCCTGTTCGCCGCTGCCGACAAGATGCGCGGCTCGATGGATTCCAGCGAATACAAGCATGTCGCTCTTGGCCTGCTGTTCCTGCGTTACGTTTCGGTGAGCTTCGAACGGCTGCACGACAAGCTGGCAGCTGATGAATACGCTGACCCGGAAGACCGCGACGAATATCTGGCGCATAACATTTTCTGGGTCCCGGAGCAGGCGCGCTGGAAGCGGCTATCCGCGAACTCCAAGGACCCGAAGATCGGCGTCATGGTCGATGATGCCATGCGCGCGATCGAAGCGGACAACGCCTCGCTCAGCGGCGCTTTGCCGAAGGTCTACGGCAAGGAGAGCCTCGACAGCTCGGTCGTCTCCGGCCTGATTGACCTGTTCTCCAACATCAAGCTGGAGGGCGGCGAGGCCGATTATGACCTGATCGGGCGCATTTACGAGTATTTCATCGGCGAGTTCGCCTCGAATGAGGGCAAGCGCGGCGGGGAGTTCTACACGCCGAAATCCGTTGTCGACGTCATGGTCGAGATGATGGAGCCGACCAAGGGCCGCGTCTATGACCCTTGCTGCGGCACCGGCGGGTTCTTCGTGCAGTCGGAGAAATTCGTGGAGGCGCACGCCGGCCGACGCGGTGATGTGTATGTGCTCGGCTAGGAGCGCAACCACACGACATTCGGCCTTGCCCGGATGAACATGGCGATCCGCGGCATCTTCGCTGACATCCGCTGGAACTCGGAAGGGACACTGCTGCGTGATGCCTTCCCCGACGAACGGTTCGACTTCGTCCTCGCCAATCCGCCGTTCAATATCTCCGACTGGTCGGGCGAGCTTCTGCGCGAGGATCGCCGCTGGCGGTTCGGCGCGCCGCCGGTGGGCAACGCCAACTTCGCGTGGATCCAGCACATCTACGACAAGCTCTCGGCCACCGGCGTTGGCGGCGTGGTGATGGCCAACGGCTCGATGTCGTCGATGAGCGGAGGCGAGGGTGACATTCGACGCGCGATGGTCAAGGGTGAGGCGGTGGATGCGATCGTCGCGCTACCCGGCCAGCTCTTTTACGGCACGCAGATCCCGGCCTGCATCTGGATCCTCGCCAAGGACAAGTCGAACGGCATCGCCAGGGATGCGCGCCTGCGCGACCGGCGCGGCGAAGTCCTGTTCATCGATGCGCGCAAGATGGGCGCGCTGGTGGCCGGCAGCCGCAAGCAGAAGGAGTTGTCGGACGAGGAAATTGCCCGGATCGCGCGCAGCTATCACGCATGGCGAGGAGAGCCGGACGCGGGGGCCTATCAGGATGTGCCCGGTTTCTGCAAGGCGGCGAGCACCGAAGAGATCGCAAAACACAACTTCGTTCTGACGCCGGGCCGCTATGTCGGCGCGGGCGCGGCAGAGGAGGACGGCGCCCCGTTCCCGGAGCGCTTCGCGGAGCTGCAGGCGAAGCTGGAGGAGCAGTTTGCCGAAGCCGAGCGGCTGACGGCCACCATACGTGAGCGACTGGCAAGCGTGTCGCCCGAATGAAACGTCAACGAAAATGGCTTTCTCTATACATGACGGCTGGATATGTTAAAGAAACCGCATTTTCTTAACATGATGGCTGCGACATGTTAAAGCCAACCTACATCATCCCCAAGCTGCCGCCACCGGTCGTGCTTGAGACCGTGCCTGTCCTGAAGGCGCTTGCCACCGCCAACCGGGCGCTTGCCGAACTCAAGGGGCGAGCCGCCGTCATTCCGAACCAGGGCATTCTGATTGATACGCTGGCATTACAGGAAGCCAAGGCCTCATCGGAAATCGAGAATATCGTCACCACGCAGGACGAGCTGTTTCAGGCCGATCTCTTCCCGGAAGGCCCGGACTCCGCGGCGGCGAAGGAGGTGGCGCTGTATCGCGACGCCCTCAAGCTCGGGCATGAACGCCTCATCGAGACCGGCGGGCTGATCCCGAACAACGCGATCATCGACATGCACCGCCTGCTCAAGGGGCGCGATGACGGCTTCCGCGCGACGCCGGGAACCGCGCTGCGCAATGAAAGCACCGGCGATACCGTCTACGTCCCGCCGCAGGATGCCCGCGAAATCGAGGCGCACATGTCGGCGCTGGAGCGCTTCATCAACGAGGACGATTTCTGCTCACTCGACCCGCTCATCAAGATGGCGCTGATCCATCACCAGTTTGAGAGCATCCATCCCTTCCCCGATGGCAACGGCCGGATCGGGCGCATCCTGAACGTGCTCTACCTCACCCGGACCGGGCTGCTCGATATCCCGGTCCTCTATCTCAGCCGCCACATCACCCGCACCAAGGGCGACTATTACCGCCTGTTGCAGGCCGTGCGCGAGGACGACGCGTGGGAGCCTTGGGTCCTCTACATGCTCGAAGCGGTGGCGCAGACCGCGGCGACGACCCTGCAAATCGTTGAAGGCATCCGCGGGCAGATGGCGGAGGTGAAGCACCGCATGAGGGTGGAGTTGCCGAAAATCTACTCGCAGGACCTGCTGAACAACATGTTCCGGCATCCTTACACGCGCATCGAATTTGTGGTGGCCGATCTCGGCGTCACGCGCCAGACGGCGGCGAAATATCTCGATACGCTGGCCGAGACCGGCTTTGTGGAGAAGCACCAGGCCGGGCGCAGCAATTACTACATCAACGCGGCTCTGGTGCGGCTGTTTCTCGATGTGTC
>CAYFTI010000279.1:0-2831 GCA_964346065.1 uncultured Hyphomicrobiaceae bacterium | reverse complement strand
CGACGATCACATTCCGCCACATTTATTCGCTCTAAGGTAGAGGCGCGCCCGGGGCTGCAACCCCGGGCCGCACTGCCGGTCGGCTGCGTCTGTCAGGTCCCGCGTCCTGGCCGGCCGGCATCCCCGCTCGCCATGTGACGAATCGCGGCGAGTCCACGCATTGGCACCGTTAGCAGCGGCCGACTGCGCGGGTCAACGCCGCCCACGCTTTCGCGCGATCTCGCCCACAGGTTGCGCGCGCCGCCGTCATGCCCGTCGGTCTTTGCCCCGCAGCATTTCCCTGCTACACTTTCATGACAAGCTGGCCGAGCCTTGCAGCCCGACCGGGCCAACGACGTCTCGAAGGCCGAATGCCCCCGCGGCTGGTGCCGCCTGCGCCGCCTCCCTCCTGGCCAGCCTTGAGCGGTGTACGGACAAACAGGTTGCAAGGTATCGAGTATGCACAAACGCGGCCTCGCTGGGCTGTTGGCGGGCGTTTGCCTCCTTGGCGCGTCGACCGCCGGATTCGCGCATGACAGCTGGATTTCACGCGGCGGCTATCGCAGCCCCGTGACTGACGAGTGGTGCTGCGGCAAGCATGACTGCTTCGCCATCCCCGCGGATAAGGTAACCGTCGGCGAGACGGGCTACGAAATTCCTCACCTGGGCGAGACCGTGCCCTTCGATCACGTGCTCCCCAGCGAGGATGGCAAATACTGGCGCTGTCATCGCCCGGACGGGACGCGCCGGTGCTTTTTCGTGCCGCGCCCCAGCTCGTGAGGCTCACAGGCGCTTCAGCGGCAACCGATCACCGGACGCGCCGTTGCGTCTGAAGTATTGCGTATTCCCGGACCGGGAACCGCGCGGACCCGTCGCTCGCCGAACACAACATCGCCATGACGCAAAAGCGAATGGTGCTTCTGCCGTCGCGCGCACGCCCTTGTGATCGGCTTTGAATGGCGCGAAGTCCGCAAGAGCGCCTATGTATGGGATATAGCTTCGATCACCCCCATCCCGTGACGGGAGATAGATGATGCGTTTCATTCAATTCATTGGCGTCATTGCGGCCCTGGCCTGGGCCGGCGCGGCACAAGCTGGTGAGCAATATGTTGACGAAACCGGCTACGCCCTCAGCGGCCACGACGTCGTTGCCTATCACGAGCTGAAACAGGCTTCAGTCGGTGAGAAGCAGCCGGAGGCCGTGCCCGGCCGCAAGGACATCACCGCCGAGTACAACGGCGCGACCTGGGCGTTCGCGAGCGAGGACAACCGCGAGACGTTCCTGGCCAACCCCGAGAAATACGTGCCGGCCTATGACGGCCATTGCGCCTACGGCGTCGCCAAGGGCGGCAAGGTGCCCGCCAATCCCGACTTGTGGCGAATCGTCGATGGCCAGCTCTACTTGAACATTACCAAGGAGGTCGTCGGGTTCTGGGAAGAGGACATCCCCGGCTACATCGATCAGGCCCGGTCGAACTGGTCGGAGATCTCCGACAATCCGGCGTCCGAACGCACGATTCCGTTTTACAACTCCGACGCGCCGAAATCTGGCTGATCGCGCGGCGGCCGTGTCCAGAGTATTGCGTACTCCCCTCTCCCCTGCGCGATGCTCTGACCCCGTAGAAGCCGGCCGCCGGGCGGGCGCCGTCCGCGCACCCCTTTGATTTCGGTGTCGCGCGGACGGCGCTGCTTTGCTACACTCTTACACACCGAGGGGGGCCTGCGGCAGCAGGCTGAGACCGGATTGATGCCATCCGGCCACCCTTTGAACCTGATCCGGCTTGCACCGGCGTAGGGACGGACACGAATGGATACGCACGCCTCACGACCGCCAATCCAGACAGACCGGCTTCGCCTGCGTGGCTGGCGCGACGGCGATCATGCGCCGTTTGCTGCCATGTGCGCTGATCCGTGCGTCATGGCCTATCTCCCGCCCATGAACGACGACAACGAGATCGCTGCTTATCTCGACCGCGTCTCCGCGCATCACGAGCGCCACGGCTTCGGCTACTGGGTGCTGGAGGAGCGCGGGACGGGCGCGTTCGCGGGCCTTGCCGGGCTGATCGTGGTCTCGTTTCAGGCGCATTTCACACCTGCTGTCGAGATCGGATGGCGTTTGCCGGTCGCATTCTGGGGCAAGGGGCTGGCCACGGAGGCCGCCCGCGCCTGCCTGACCCACGGCTTCACCACGCTGGGCTTGAGCGAAATCGTCGCCTTCACCGCGCCGGGCAACCACCGCTCGCGCGCGCTGATGGGCCGGCTGGGCATGACGCATGACCCGGACGGCGACTTCATTCACCCAGCGCTGCCGCCCGATCACCCGCTGCAGCCCTGCGTGCTCTACCGGATCACGAACCCGCACCACGACCAAGGATAGGACGCCATGAACAAGGTCACTCGCCCGAACGAACTGCAAACGCCGAAAGTCACAACCGGCCCGCTGCCCGCCAGCAAGAAGGTCCACAGCGCGCCCGAAGACCGCCCGGACATCGCCGTACCGCTGCGCGAGATCGCGCTGAGCGACCCGGATCAGCCGGCGTTCCACGCCTACGACACTTCCGGCCCCTACACCGATGAGAGCGTTCAGATCGACGTCGAGCGCGGCCTGCCCCGCGCGCGGCAGGCATGGGTCGAGACGCGCAGCAGCGTCGCGCGCTACGAAGGCCGCGACGTCAAGCCGGAGGACAACGGCAACGCCACCGGCGACCGGCTGGCCCGCGACTTCCCGAACAAGCAGCAGCCGCTGCGCGGCATAGGCGAGCAGCCGCTGACGCAGATGGAGTGCGCGCGCGCCGGCATCATCACCGACGAGATGGTCTACATCGCCCACCGCGAGAACCTCGGCCGCCAGC
>CAYFTI010000278.1:0-2846 GCA_964346065.1 uncultured Hyphomicrobiaceae bacterium | reverse complement strand
AAGCTTCACCTTCGTGAAGGAACAACGATTGCGCCGCAGGTTGAATTGAGGCACTATTGCTTCGCTATGGAGCTTGCAAGAAATCACCTGTAGGAGTAGATGCAATATGATCGGCAGCTTATATTCGCGCGCAACCGTGTTCGCAGCGGTTTGTGTCGGATTCGGCATACTTATGGCAGCCACGTCCCTTGCCCAGGGCTTGCCCGCAGCGGCCGATAGCGGGGGAGGCGATCCCTCGATTGCGTTGTCGCCGGCCGACGCGCAGGGTCGTTTTCGCTACATGATCGATTTTGATGAACCCGCATTGCTCGATTTAGGGGGTGCCGTAAAATCCGGCAGCCGGCTCGACACACGAGCGCCTGAATTTGAGCGGGCAATGAGTCAACTCAAGCAGTTTCAGGCCGCGCGCATAGATTCAATCAGCGCTGCCGTGGCGCGGTCGGTAGAAGTCTCGCATCACTTCGTCGTGACCCGTAACGGCATTGCCGCGCGGCTGACGCCGGAAGAAGCTCAACAGGTCACGCAACTGCCGGCCGTCAAGTCGGTCGAGCGCGAGCGCGTCTATTCGCTGGACACGTTCCGCAGCGGCGAATTCATCGGTGCGGATTCGGTATGGGATGGAACGAACACGCCCGATAGCACAGAACTACGGGGCGAAGGCATGATCGCCGGAGTTCTCGACAGCGGCACCAACCTGGACCACCCCTCGTTTGCCAACGATCCATCCTGCGGGCACGGTCAACCCGGCACGCCGGACAAGCTGATCTCGGCGGTCGACTGCTCGGCGACCGACCTCGGCGGTTTCTGCGATGGACCGAACCCCAACGATACCAACGGTCACGGCTCTCACACCGCCAGCACCTTGGCTGGCAACCAGCTCGACAACACTGCCACCCCCTCGCCCGGCATTCCGGCGCCGTTTACTGAGATGTCCGGCGTCGTACCCTGCGCCCATATTCGTTCCTATAAGGTCTGTCCTGGCGATACCTGCCCCGGCGCCGACCTGCAGGCCGGCTTCGCTACGCTGTTGCTGGACGGCGACGCCGATGTCATGAACTATTCGATTTCCGGCGGCACCGACCCCTGGGGCGCGTTCGACTCCGACCGCGTCATGCTCGATCTCGTTGAGGCCGGTACTTTTGTCGCAGCCTCGGCCGGAAATGCCGACCTTCAAAATGGCGAGAGTCCCATCGGCCAGGTCAACCACCGCGGGCCGTGGGTTATGAGCGTCGCCGCTTCTACCCGTGACGGCGATTTCAACGGTATCGGATCGATCAGCGGGCCCGGCACCCCACCGCTCCTTACCCAGGATGTTGCCATGGACCGGGGCAGCGACTCGCCGCTGGGCGCACCGTTCTTCAACAAGGCGATCCGTCGCGACCCCAACCAGCCAGTTGGCGCCGAAGGTTGTTCACCTCCCGTTCCTTCCGGTCCGGTGTTTCCGTCGGATTTCTTTGAAGACTCGGTAGCACTTGTCCAGCGCGGCGATTGTACCTTTACCGAAAAGATCAACAATGCCGCAGATGCCGGAGCGGACATGGTGGTGATCTGGAACAATAGAGCCGGTGCCTTTGGCATGTCGACGCCAGGCCAGGCAGCGATTCCCGCATACAGCATTCCTCAGAATGCAGGCCAGGCGATGGCGGATTTCATTGACGCCAATTCCACAAGTGCAACTTTCGATTTCGAACTCGAGCCTATACCGGGGGACTTGCTTGCAAACTTCAGCTTCCGCGGGCCGACGCCGGCACCGCTGCAGAATCTGCAAAAACCGAACATCACCGCGCCGGGCGTCGACATTTTCGCGGCGGTTTCCGACGGTGTGGAATTCGGTTTCCTCAGCGGCACGTCGATGTCTGGCCCGCATGTTGCCGGTGCCGCGCTGCTTGTACGCCAGGCACATCCGAACTGGAGCCCGATCGAAGTCAAGTCCGCGCTACAGATGACCGCGAAGAAATCAGGCCTCAAAGACGACGGCACAACGCCGTGGGATTGGGACGATGTTGGCAGTGGCCGCGTAGAGCTGACGCGAGCGCTGCTGGCCGGGCTAGTGATGGATGAAACCATCCAGAACTTTCGCGACGCCAACCCCGCAACATCCGCCGGCGTCGATGTACGTACGCTCAATCTGCCCTCGGTGCGCGACGTCGCTTGTGATCCTGAATGTTCCTGGACGCGCACCCTACGCGCCGGCCAGGATTTCCCGACTTCCTGGACGGTCAGCACTCAAGAAGACGGATTCAACGTTCAGGTCACGCCGACCGACTTCGAGCTGGCCGAGCGCGACTTGCTGTTCCGCGACGGCGCCGAAACCGGGGATACGCGACCCAACTCCTCGGTGCAGGCGATCGAGATCACGGTCGACAACGTCCCGTCAGGCGACATCCGCTTCGGCGAAATCAACTTTACTGAAGCCACCGAGCCCGACGCACTTACGCCGGAAGCGCACATCACGATCGCCGTGCAAAACCCTACGGTTCGCTGACGCGACGCTGAAGTTGCCAAGTCGCGAAAACGGCGCCCCGACGGCGCCGTTTTCGCATGCCGGGGCGGGAAACACCAGTCGCTATTGAGATCGACCGCCACAGATCGAGCAGGTCCGGCTGCAATCATCAGGGCCGGACAAATTGCTAGTCGGCAAGCGGTGGTCACAACCGGCAATAATTTTGCTGGCGAACTGAACCTTTCCATTCCCACATGAGTGACCACAGCCTGTGGCGAAATGCAATCGCGGTAGGTTTCGGCCACCGGGAGGGCGGCAGGTCGATGCAAATCCACGGGCCGGAATGCAGGCATACTGGTCGTTGTTGACCACGCGCATTTCAGTGCCATGCATCGAATCGTAA
>CAYFTI010000277.1:0-2858 GCA_964346065.1 uncultured Hyphomicrobiaceae bacterium | reverse complement strand
GGCCTTCGGGCTGAATGTCGCTCTAACTTTTTGAAGAGAGGGCAAGATTCAGCTGAAACGTGATTCCACGTTTCAGCGTCTTGCCCTAGGCGCGCACGCGTCGATGGTGGGGGAACCGATGAGCCGTCTAAAATCCAAAAAGTCCGTCACCATCGACGCGTTCGCTCATTTCGAGCGGCTGACGCACTCGGTCCTGATCACAGAGGCCATCCTGTCAGCCCCCGGACCGCGGATCCTGTACGTCAATCCAGCGTTCGAGCGGATGACCGGCTGGCCGCGCGCGGACATCGTCGGCTGTACGCCCCGCGTGCTTCAGGGCCCGCAAACCGACCGCGCGCTGATGCGCGATCTCAAGGCGGCGCTGCGGCGCGGCGAATCCTGGAACGGCGAGACGACCAACTACCGGCGCGACGGCACACCGTTTGTCATGAAATGGTCGATTTCCCCGGTGTGCGACGCGGACGGTCAGGTAAATCGGTATATCGCGATTCAGGAAGACGTGACCGAGCTTAGGGCACGCGAGCGCCGCGAGGCGCAGCTGCACGCGATGACCCAGCAACTGATGGCGGCGGCCTCCGAGGGCATCGTGGTCACCGACGCCGCGCAGCGGATCACGTCGTTCGGGTCCGGCGCGGAGCGGATCTTCGGATGGCGTGAGCAGGAGATCCTCGGCCAGCCGCTTTCGGTGCTGATTCCCGATCGCCATCGAACCGCTCACGCGCAGCACATGCAGGGCTTTGCGACCGAGGGCGGCGGTGTGCACCACATGGCCGAGCGCGGCGAAGTCACGGGCCTGCATCGCGATGGGCGGGAGTTTCCGGCCATGGTCACGGTCGCCGGTCTCGGGGGCCAGGGCGGCGACGGCTTCATCGCGGTGGTGCGCGACCTGTCCATCCGCAAGGCGCAGGCGCGCAAGCTGGCGGAGAGCGAACGCCGGTACCGCGCGGTGTTCGACCTGACCTACCAGTTCGTTGGTCTGTTGACGGCGGACGGCCGAGTACTGGAAGCCAACCACACGGCCCTGGGGTTCTTCGACGGCACGATCGCGGCGGTGCGCGGGCAAAACTTTATCGACACGCCCTGGTTCGAAGGCTGCCCGGATGCGCGCGCGAGCGTCCGCACGGCCCTGGCGAAAGCCGCGGCTGGCGAGTTCGTGCGCGGGCAGATGACGCTCAAGGCGCCGGATGGCAGTCAGCGGACCTTCGATTACTCCATCCGGCCGGTGTTCGACGCCGCGGGCGCGCTCGAATACCTGATCCCCGAAGGCCGTGACATCACCGACTTGGTCCGTTCGAGCGAGGCCCTGAAGGTACGCGAGCGCCAGCTCAACGAGGCGCAGCGGATCGCCCGCGTCGGCGACTGGCGCTGGGACATCGCGACCGGGCGGTTGACCTGGTCGCAGGAAATCTTCCGGATCTTCGGGATGGATTCCAGTAGGGATCCAACCTATACCGAATTCCTCGCCGCGGTGCATCCGGAAGACCGTGTCGACGTCGAAGCGCGGGTTCGCGACGCCCTGGCCGGGCACGAGCCTTACGCCCTCGATCACCGCATCGTACTGCCGGACGGCAGCGAGCGGATCGTGCACGAGCAGGCGGAAGTGCGACACGACCCGGACGGGCGCCCGATCGAAATGATCGGCATCGTCCAGGACGTGACCGAGCGCAAGCGCATGGAGCAGGCGCTGCTCAACGCCAAACGCGACGCGGAAACGGCGAACGAGGCGAAGTCGCGTTTCCTGTCCACGATGGGGCATGAACTGCGCACCCCGTTGAACGCGGTCAACGGGTTTTCCCAACTGATCGCCGAGGAGGCGTTCGGCCCGGTGGGCTCACCGCAGTACGCCGAGTACGCGCGCCTGATCCATCAGAGCGGCCAGCATCTGCTCGACGTGATCAATACCATCCTGGACACGACCCGGATCGAAAGCGGGCGGATGGACCTGGCCGCCGACTGGTTCTCCGCCCACGGTTTCCTGCGGCACACGCTCGACCTCGCGCGGGCCGAAAGCGGCTATCCGGACGTCGAGATCCGGCTGGAGAAGGCGGACGAAGCCGAGCTGCTCGCCGACCGCCGCTTGCTCCGGCAAGCGTTGCTGAATTTGGTCGCCAACGCCGTTAAGTTTTCGCCTCCCGGCGCGACCGTGCGCGTCCGCGCCACCATCTCGCCCGCGGGCGCGTTCAAGATCGCGGTCAGCGACGATGGACCCGGGATTCCGGCCGAGGCGATCGAGCGGGTGGCGCTGCCTTTCTTCCAAGTCGACGACAGCTTGAGCCGCTCGCACGAAGGCTCGGGTCTCGGTCTGTACCTCGCGAAATCTTTCCTGGAACTGCATGGCGGCGGCCTGGAGATCGTGAGCCCGCGTGTCGGCGGCACGGTCGCAGCCCTGAAACTGCCGCCAAGCCGGGTGCATCGGACTGAATGGGTCGAGCACCGTGGGTGATCCGACCGGCGATCCGCAATCGTGTGGCGGCGCCGTCATTCAGGGGTGGAACGCCGCGGGCAACCGGAAGCAAGGCATGTCCACTGGCCTGGCCGTCCTGGCGCGGCTTTACGACCCGCGAACGCTGCTGCACCGGCTGCGCGATCACGTGCGCCAGGCCGACGTGGACGCGATCCGCTTCGCGATCGACGGACAGGTCGGCTTGAGCCAATTGCGCGAGAAGGATGCGAGCTATCTGCGGGCCTTGCTCCGGGAACAAGTCCAGCGGGGCGGACCGGCCGGGATCGATTGAGCGCTACCGCTGGCGGACGTATCGGCCCGCGGTATAGATCGCCGCGCCGAAGGCGGCGATGCACACGATCATGATCAGGCCCGGTTCCCAGCCGTGTTCGCGGAACGCCTGCGGGGTCGTCCA
>CAYFTI010000276.1:0-2861 GCA_964346065.1 uncultured Hyphomicrobiaceae bacterium | reverse complement strand
CGCCGAGTCGATCTTGAAATGGGGTGTCAGGCCAGCGTCGCTTACGACTTGCCGGAAGACGCCCTCGGCCATCGGTGAACGGCAAATGTTGCCGAGGCACACGAACAAAATAGAAACCGGTTGCGCTCCATCCGACATCGAGGATTGCTCTTACCCTGATCACTTTGTATTCAGAAAGCTTATCAAAGCGGCTGACTTAGACAAGAGACCTACGTCTGCGGCCATCGGTTCACGCCAGCGAGCCTGCCCGGAAAAATAAACAAAAACAGAGTTTTAAGTCAAAATTGGCTGATCCATACGCCTTTGGTCGAATGTGGACAGGCCACCTCTCTAAGGGGCTCTCAAGCCTTCAAGGCGGAAGAAATGCAGTGTTCGGCTTTGGGTTGGACCTGCCGCAAACCTTTCGCGGCCCAGTTTCTCGACCGACGTGAAGCGGGCGCCGATCGAGCCGATCTTGCCATGGCGTGTGACAAGAAGGATTGGGTCCGGCGTCTGCATGGTAATCGGCCGTGTCATTTCGAAATGATCACGTGGCGGGCCGCTACCCCGCCAGCTGACCAGCGGGATATCGCTGTCGCGGAGGTAATAGATAAACTCGGCGGAGAGGGAGCGCCGGTCTGTCATGATGGCGGCGAAGTCGCCACGCTCGATTCGCGTTTGCGTTGCCCGGGAGATTGCTTGCCAGCCGAGCACGCGGGCGAATGGATCCTTGCCGCCTGGCAGTGCAAACTGCCCTGCGAAGACGGTTCCCAGAGAGACGGCGGCGAGCGCGACGACGTGAATCGTGAACGATGCGGCATACCATCCGCGGGCACTGCGCTCGACCATAAGGGCGGCTACCAGCACCGACGCTGAGACGTAAGCGACCGCGGCCCAGTTGGCATGGGCGCGCGACAGGAACGCCTGCACGGTGATCAGAAGGATGATCGGCACTGCGAAGCATAGCAACAGGCGATAAGGATCACCCCAGCCTTCGCGAACGGCGCGCCATGTCGCCCAGATCAGGATACCGAACAGAAGGGGACCAAACACGCCGAACTGCGCACCGAAGAACTCCAGTGCTTCGACTGGATCGCCGAGCGAACCGCTCCAGTTGGCGTTATCCGCCGTGTGAGAGAACGTCGCAAAGCCGTGCTCAAGGTTCCACAGGATGTTCGGCGCGAGCAGCCCCGCAGCCATCACCAGAACAAGCGCGCCGCGCAGGTCGGCAAGCAGCCAGCGGGCACGCGGGCTCAACAGCATGTAGACCGCCAGCCCGAGAAAGAAATAGATCATCGCGTATTTCGCGAGCAGCCCGATGCCCACCGCCACACCGAGCGCGATCGACCAGCCCCAGCTCCGCGTTTCCAGCAGCTTGACCAGGCACAAAAGCGCCGTGGCCCAGAAAAACAGCAGCGGCACGTCGGTGGAGATGAGCGTCGAGGAGAGCGAAATTCCGGGAAGCGTGGCGAACACCACCGCCGCCCAGAAGCCGAAGCGCGCATCGAACAGCTTGCGTGTCAGAAGGAAGACCATGACGCTTGTGGCCGTATGCATGATCGGCGAAACGGCGCGGATGCAGGCTTCACCGTTACCGCAGATCTCCGTCGCAGCACGGATCATCCAGCCGATCAGCGGCGGCTTGGAGTAGTACCCCCAGGCCAGCTCCCGTGACCAGGCCCAGTATTGCGCCTCGTCGAAGAACAAATCGGTCCCGGAAAAGGCGACGGTGGCCAGGCGGATGACTGTTAACGCGACGAGGAAGACCACGAGCCGCCAGATGAAGCCTTGTGGCAGCATGTCGACCGGAAACACGGGGCGCGGGTCGCTTGCGGCGAGCCCGGGTCGCGGGCGCCCGTGCGGAAGGCGCTGTTCGTGATGGGTTGCGGATGTATCGGGAAGGTGAGTTTGCACGTTGATCTGCCGCCCCGTCAAAGATGTCAGGCGCGTGCCTAGCGCCCCGTTGCTTTGCTTTAAAACAGCCTTGATTTGCTGTTTTGCCTGCCGAGTGTGGCATCAACAAGCTTGCCGCGTGTCACTGCGGCCTGCTATGGCGAATCCATCAACGAGCGAGCTGTTATGGAAACGGTCGAACAGCCTGATCTTCCCGGGATTTCCGTCGTCATCCCCGCGCTCAACGAGGAGGGCAACATTGCCAATCTTGTTGAGGAAACGCTGGAGGTCGTGCCCGAAGCTATCCTTAGCGAGATCATCGTCGTGGACGATGGAAGCTCGGATGGCACGCCCGAAGTGCTCTCGGCGATCGCGGCGCGCGAGCCGCGAGTCAGGGTGATTCGCCACGGGGAGCGGTGCGGTCAGAGCACGGCGCTTCGTACGGGTGTGCTGGCGGCGCGCGCCGATGTGATCGCCACGATGGACGGAGATGGCCAGAACGACCCCCGCGATATTGTCAACCTGCTGTCGAAACTCGCCCCGCCGCACGGGGCGGGAGCGGCGCTCGTTGGTGGTCACCGTGTCACGCGCAAGGCAAGCGGGTGGAAGCGCATCGCCTCGCGGCTGGGCAACGGGGTTCGCGGTTACCTGTTGAAGGACGAGAGCCCTGATACCGGCTGCGGTATCAAGGTGTTCTGGCGCGACGTGTTTGTCCGCCTGCCGTTCTTCACGAGCATGCACCGGTTTCTGCCGATGCTGTTTCGCTGCTACGGCCTGGAGACGGCAACACACGCGGTGAATGACCGTCCGCGATTGGCCGGCGAGTCGAAATACACGAATTTCGGACGCCTGATGATCGCGATTTACGACATGATCGGCGTCATCTGGCTGCGGCGTCGCACGCGCCTGCCGCAAATCGCGCTTGATACGGGCAATGCGCAGCGGAAATGGGCGCTGGATGAAGGCGTGCGCTCCATGCCGGATCCGGC
>CAYFTI010000275.1:0-2881 GCA_964346065.1 uncultured Hyphomicrobiaceae bacterium | reverse complement strand
CGTGCGGGTCCAGGGTCAGGCTGTCCGCCGCCGAGGTCCAGTTGAGTTCGCGCGCATCCGCGGGTCCCGCGGCGGCGAGCATTAGCGCGCCTGCTGCGACGGATCCCAGGGCCGCCGCTGGTAACTTGAGTTTCATCGAAGCCTCCACGATGTGCAGCGGATCGCCGCCGAAACCGGCGGAAGCGTCCGCTGTCTAGGTTAGATGCGTGAAAGGTTCTCACCTGTCCGCAAGCCTGTCCAGACGCGACGCGTTCCAAGGCGGCGCCCCCCGCGCGCCATCGAGATCACGAACAGGGCCGGCAGCGCGACGTAAGTGACGAAGCGGTTGAGCGCGTCCGTGCCGGCCTCGCCGAGCAGCCGGAAGCGCCCGCACAAGTCGCTGGACAGGATAATCCCGAAGACCGGGAACACGACTTGGATGACTGCGATCATGGGAACCTGGCGGGTCGCCCCCGCGAACTCGCCGTTCGTCGGCACGGGCAAACGCAACGCCGACGAACCGAAGCGGCCGTTTTCACGCAGCCGCTTGGCCAGATGGCAACGTGCGATGTCGATTTCGCTCTCGTGCCGTGCGCCGACCGGGGTTAACATATCTTACACTCCCCGCATGAGACGAAGAGTTCTGTCACGAAAAGCGAGCTGACGGGTCTGTCCATGAACGCGTCTTCCAAGCACTACCTGCAGCGCGAGCTCGAACGCCTGATTGCCTCAGACCCGGCAATCTTTGAGTTTATACAAAGATCAACGCTTGATGGGCTCTGGTACTGGGATCTGGAGAATCCAGAACAGGAATGGTTGAACCCTGATTTTTGGCATCTATTAGGCTTCGACCCTGAAGAAAAAAAGCATTTAGCTTCTGAATGGCAAGACCTAATACACCCCGACGATCTCGTAACGGCCCTCGAAAATTTCGATAAACATTGCGCGGACCCAGATAATCCGTACGATCAAGTTGTTAGGTACTTTCATAAGGATGGTTCAACGAAATGGGTTCGGTGTCGTGGCCTAGCAATACGAGACGCAAACGGAAAGGCCATCCGGATGCTAGGGGCGCATAACGACATCACTGATCTGATGGAAGCAAAAGCTGAATTAGAAACCGCACGCCAACTTGCTGAGGCGGCTAACTATAGCAAGTCCGTATTTTTAGCCAATATGAGTCATGAACTTCGCACGCCGCTCAACAGTATCATCGGTTTCTCGGAGGCAATGGCAGACGAGCTATTCGGCTCGCATACAAGCGCGAAATACAAAGAGTACAGCAATATCATCGCTCAATCCGCCAAGCATCTCCATCAAATTTTAGGCGATCTTTTGGACATCTCGCAGATTGAAGCAGGCAAATTGAATTTAAATGAAGAGTGGGTTAATCTCGGCGAGTCCACGGCGTTCTGTGCCAAGGTACTTCAAGAAAAAATAAATGCCAAAGGAATATTTTTGCGGATTGGCGATTTCTCAAATGTATTCTTGCAGGTCGATGCGACCCGCTTCCGCCAGGCCCTGCTCAACCCGTTGTCAAACGCCGTGCGTCATACACCGCCAGGCGGCGAGATCGAAATTCGGCTCACGCTTTTGGAGGGCTTGCGGATCGACATTATCGACAACGGCGAAGGGATGACGCCGGAGGACATCCAGAAAGTTCACGCCCCGTTGGGTTACCAAGCCAATTCGGCGTACACGGCACAACGTGGGACCGGTCTTGGTCTATACATCACGCGCAGCATCCAACAGGCTCACGGCGGCGAACTGCATGTATCAAGCGACCTCGGCCACGGCACATGCGTATCGCTCACCTATCCCCTGAACCGCGTCATTCAGGGCCGCCGGATGGATATGGCGTCGGCTTTCCGGTAGGCGGGAGAAAACGGTGTAACGAGCCTGAGGGTGTCGTGAACTGACGCACGCCAATATTCTGCGACCCGCGGCACGCAGGCATCTTGACGTTGAAGCCGGCGACGCTTGCTCCCGGAAGGCGTACGTCGACGGCGCTGTGGCCCATCCCGGTCAAACACCGGCAGCCACGCTTCGTCCCCGTTGCGGCCGACAGCGGACCCTCAGCAGCAATGCCGGGTGCTGTTGGTGGATCGCGAACCGGAAATCCTGAACGTGCTGCCCGACGTCCCGTCCATCGCCCGGCACGACGTGATGACCGCCGCGTGGGGCGGGCCGGCCCGACAGCGTGCCGCCCTATCCCGTGGCGATCCCGAACGCGCCGGCGACGAGCGCGCTTGTCGCGACCAGCGCCAGCATCACGGCCGACGCCCACGGCCCGACGCCGCTGATCGCCACGCGCGCGACCAGCCGGCGGCGGGCGCCGCGATATCCTTCAATCGTCCGGCCCGGATCCTCCGGCGTCTCGAACGGTTGCGCGGGCATGGTGGGCGCCTTTCCCGCCGTAGGCTTATCGCGCGCCATGGCGCCCGCCCTCCTGGATCGTGGCGAACCCCTGGGCGAAGTCCGCCATCGACGGCAGCGCCGGTTCGTGCTGCGAGAGCTCGAGCATCAGGGCCGAGCGCGCCTCGCCGCGCAGGTTCCCGGCGAGCGACATCTGCAGGCCGCGCCACACCAAGAGCGCCAGGCACGGCTGCGGCGCGATTTTGCACGGCAGCGTGCGGGCGTAGGCCACGCCGTCCTCCGTCGCGTGGACGCGGCGCCGGCCGCGGTGCGCGCTCGTATCCGGGATGCGCACGAACTGGCGCGCCTCGAGCGACTCGACCCGGCCGCGGATGACGTCCGTGCAGGGACAGAACCAACCGCCGCTCAACTGGCGCATGTGATCCGGAATGTCCTGGAGACGCGGCGCCGCCTCGTCCGCCATAAAAACGACGGCGAAGTCGATGACGTCGTTGATCGACAGGCGCGCCATCGCGTTGCTCCTTAT
>CAYFTI010000274.1:0-2925 GCA_964346065.1 uncultured Hyphomicrobiaceae bacterium | reverse complement strand
AAACGCACCTTGCGGCCATCGTCGAGGATGCGGAAGCCCACGCGAGTTGGCGAACCGTCCTTGGGGTCCTCGATCGCCAGGTTTGACAGGGCGATCGGCGCCTCCTTGACAATGATGCCGCCTTCCGACTGCGCGGACTGGCGCTGATGGCGCTTCACCTGATTGACACCCTGAACGATGGCACGATCTTCCTTGGGCACCATTTTCAGGATTTCGCCGCGCTTGCCCTTGTCGCGCCCGCTCAGCACGATCACGCGGTCGCCCTTGCGTAGCTTGCGCATCACAGCACCTCCGGCGCGAGCGAGATGATCTTCATGTGCCGGCGCGCGCGCAGTTCACGCGGCACCGGACCGAAAATGCGCGTGCCGATCGGCTCGCGATTGTTGTTCACCAGCACGGCCGCGTTGCGGTCGAAGCGGATCAGGCTGCCATCGGGGCGCTTCACCGGGAACGAGGTCCGCACGATCACCGCCTTGGCCACCTGGCCCTTTTTCACGCGCCCGCGCGGCAGCGCCTCCTTGACGCTGACAGCGATAACATCGCCCAGCTTTGCATATTTGCGCTTCGAGCCGCCGAGCACCTTGATGCATTGCACCTGCCGCGCGCCCGAGTTGTCAGCCACATCGAGATTGGTTTGCATTTGTATCATTGTTGGTCTCCTTCACCCCGATGACCGCGGCAAGGGGCTCACCGACAACGCGCCGTCACGTGGCGGGCTGGTCGTCGGTGAGCACCCTCCATGTCTTCAACTTCGATACCGGCGCGCATTCCTGTATGCGCACCCGGTCGCCCTCGGAGAACCTGTTGTCCTCGTCATGGGCGTGAAACTTCTTTGAACGGCGCACGACCTTCTTGAGCAGCGGGTGCGTGAAGCGGCGCTCGACGCGCACGACGACCGTCCTGTCGTTCTTGGCGGAGATCACCACACCTTGCAGAATCCGTTTGGGCATCAGCCGTTCACCTCATTCACTCTTGTTGCGCCATCTGCGCCCCGCCCGCGGCGACGCGCTTCTCGCGCTGGATCGTCTTGATACGCGCAATGTCGCGACGCACCTGGCGCGAACGCGCCGTATTCTCCAGCTGACCGGTCGCGGCCTGAAACCGCAGATTGAACTGTTCCTTCTTCAGCTTGATGAGCTCGTCGTCGAGCTGATCAAGCGTCAAGTCGCGTATCTCCTGCGCCTTCATCGTTCCTGCCCTTCACCGTGACCATCGACACGCGTAAGTCCGTGCATCAGGAGCCTTCACTGCCGAAGCGTGCAATGATCCGCGTCTTGATCGGCAGCTTTGCAGCCGCCAGTTGCAGCGCCTCGCGCGCCAGTTCATCCGACACGCCATCGATCTCGAACATGATCCGCCCCGGGTGCACGCGCGCGGCCCAGTATTCCGGCGCGCCCTTGCCCTTGCCCATGCGCACTTCCGTCGGCTTCTGCGAAACGGGCAGGTCCGGGAAAATGCGGATCCAGACACGGCCCATACGCTTCATCTTGCGCGTCATGGTGCGCCGGGCTGCCTCGATCTGGCGGGCCGTCACGCGTTCCGGCTCCATCGCCTTCAGCCCGTGAGAGCCGAAATTCAACGAATAACCGCCTTTTGCCTGGCCCTTGATGCGGCCCTTGTGTGCCTTGCGAAACTTGGTTTTCTTCGGTTGTAGCATTGCAACCTCGACCCCTCGAAATGGACGCCATGCGTCCGCGTGTTCTGCCTATCGCCGCCTGTCGCGGCCGCCACCGGCCTCCTGGGACGCCGTGGCCAGGCGCTCCTGCGCCATCGGATCGTGCTCCATGATCTCGCCTTTGAAGATCCAGACCTTGACCCCGATGATGCCGTAGGCGGTGCGCGCTTCAGCCTGGCCGTAATCGATGTTCGAACGCAACGTGTGCAACGGCACGCGCCCTTCCCGGTACCACTCCGTTCGCGCGATCTCCGCGCCCCCGAGCCGCCCGGCGCAGTTGATCCGGATGCCCTCTGCGCCAAGGCGCATGGCCGACTGGACAGCACGCTTCATGGCCCGGCGAAAGGCGACGCGGCGCTCAAGCTGTTGCGCGATGCCTTCAGCGACGAGCGTTGCATCGATCTCCGGCTTGCGGATCTCGACGATGTTGAGGAACACCTCCGAATCCGTCAGCCCGGCCAACTGCGTGCGCAGCTTCTCGATGTCCGCGCCCTTCTTGCCGATCAGGATCCCCGGCCGTGCGGCGTGAACGGTCACCCGGCACTTCTTGTGCGGGCGCTCGATCACGACCTTGGAGATGCCCGCCTGGCGCTGGTTCTTCAGGATATGCTTGCGCAGCTTCATATCCTCCAGCAGGAGGCGACCGTATTCACCATCGTCCGCGTACCACCGCGAATCCCATGTCCGGTTGATACCGAGCCGGAAGCCGATCGGGTTGATTTTCTGTCCCATTACGCTTGCTCCTCGGCTTCTCTGACAACAACCGTCAGCCGCGAAAACGGCTTCATGATGCGGCCGATCCGGCCGCGTGCACGCGGGCGCCATCTCTTCATGACGAGCCCTTTACCAACATACGCTTCCTTCACCACGAGCTGATCGACGTCGAGATCATGGTTGTTTTCGGCATTGGCCACCGCAGATTCCAGCGTCTTCTTCACATCCGAGGCGATGCGCTTGCGCGAGAACGTCAGGTCCGCCAGCGCCATCTCCACGGACTTGCCGCGGATGGACGCGGCCAGCAGGTTGAGCTTCTGCGGGCTTACGCGCAGGTTGCGCGTTACCGCCATCGCCTCGTTCTCGGCCAGGCGCCGCTCGCTGTTGGGCTTGCCCATCGCCTTATCTCCTCCGCGCCTTCTTATCGACGTTGTGCCCGTAATAGGTGCGCGTGGGGGCGAACTCGCCGAACTTGTGGCCCACCATGTCCTCGGTGACGAGAACCGGGATGTGCTTCTGGCCGTTATAGACCCCGA
>CAYFTI010000273.1:1817-2946 GCA_964346065.1 uncultured Hyphomicrobiaceae bacterium | reverse complement strand
CGCGCGCCTGCTACGACGAGGGCAAGCGCTGCGCCGAGACACTCTGCTTCGACTATCGTCGTCAGCATGGCCTGCTGATCAAGGTCGCCCGGATCTTCAACACTTACGGCCCGCGCATGCATCCGGACGACGGCCGCGTGGTCTCCAATTTCATCGTCCAAGCGCTCATGGGTGAACCGTTGACCTTGTACGGGGACGGCAGCCAAACTCGTGCGTTTTGCTACGTCGACGACCTCGTCGACGGGCTGATCCGGCTGATGGACAGCCCGGACGACGTTACTGGTCCCGTCAACCTCGGCAATCCAAGTGAGTTCACAATTCTTGAACTGGCTGACGAGGTTTTAGCACTCACGGGCTCCACTTCTCCGTGTCTACGCTATCCCTTGCCCGAGAACGATCCGACACAACGCCAGCCGGACATCACACGCGCGCGCTCCCTCCTCGAATGGCAACCCAAGATCCCGTTGCGGCAGGGCCTGGGAGAGACGATCGCCTACTTCCGTGAGCTGAGCGGTCCATCGGGATCGACCGTCACCTCACGTGTCGCCGTGGAACGGTGAGCACGGGCGCACTCTTACGCCAAGCGTCCCGTTCGATGTCGCCGGGACCGCAACGTGCACGGGTCTTTCATGGAGCATATCGGCTACGGTGAACTCTGCCAGACGTGCCTGCCGGCGGCGCATACCTCTCCGTCCCCTGTCATGTCGCGCGCCACGCAAAGCCTGACGACCGTCTTTGCGTTTGACGAGATCCGCAGCAGGAGGAAGGCTCTCCGGCCCGCTCGCCTCTTTTCGTTCGCTCTTGGTCCTCTATTGGAAATGGCAATCTCACCTGGTCGAAGCCGAATTTCCGCTCTTCGCTGAGCCGATCACGATCGGCGACGGAGTGTGGCTCACGGCGTTTCGGCGGGTGCTTGGCGGTGCGCGCATCCCGGCGCATCACGCTCTCGTCGCGGCATCCACGGGTACCCGCGGTTCGGCATCATCTTACAAATATTCCCTGATACGTCATGCGTAAGGGCACCGCTCAAGCGCCTCGGGCACGGCGGAGCATCCGGGTCGGCCAATGACGGCAACACATGTTGTGGCTATGAGCGGCGCAGGGTCCTTCATCAGCGAGCGCCCACACC
>CAYFTI010000273.1:0-1717 GCA_964346065.1 uncultured Hyphomicrobiaceae bacterium | reverse complement strand
GGCATCGTCGGCCGTGGCCCTGCATTTCAGAGACAACGCGGCATCGAACTGGCTCAACACGACATTGTGTTTTCATTTGATGATGACGTAATCATTCATAATACGGATTTTTTTTGGAAAACACTTGAGCTTTTCGAACAATCTCAAGTTGCTGCCGTAGCCTTGCCATTTTTCGTGACCCACCGCCCCGAACGGATCCATCAAAGCGCACCGGACGCGCGATCTCTTTACCTACTCCATGCATTTGTTGGTGCCGCGCATGCCGTTAGAAAGAGTCAGTTTTTTGCGATAGGCGGCTATCGCGATCATTATTTTTACATGGGCGAGGAAGGTGATCTCTGCTTGAGACTTCTTGACCGCGGCTATTTGACCGTTGCTTGCAATGCTTCACCAGTCGAACACTGTGAATCGCCGATCCGCGTTTCTGCCCGCGCTGATTACTACGGCCGACGCAATGACATTCTCACCCTCTGTTTCAATGCGCCGGCTCGTCGCCTTTTCTTTCGATTGCCCGGCACCGTCCTACTTGGGATCCGGCACATGGCGAAAACGCGTCGTTTTCGTCATCACCTTCGGGGTATGATCGGAGGCTTGGCGTATGCCGCCGGTCACTGGGCCGAACGCCGGGCGGTGTCCCTGCTCGCCTTCGATCTACACTATTTTCTCAAGCAACGGCCCTGTACGCCGGAAGCTCAGATCTCCGTACTTCCTCCTTTTGTTTCAACGTCCGGCCGGCGTAATGGGTAAGGCGACGCCAGCGCACACCTCGGAGGTCTCATGCCACACTTGGCTCTTAATTTTACGAATGTCGCGACGTTGGCAAGACACCCGCGCATGCTTCCGAAGTTTGCCGCCTTTTACTGGAGTCGCGTTTCAAGTCAGCCGCTACGGATATTTGATGATATTTTCGTGTCTGATTTCCCGAATTTTTCGGAGTTTTGGTCAGTATCAAAAATTATTCCAACACCGGGGGAGCGTTCTTTTTTCGAGAGTAAATGCCCAAAGGAGGGGGTTATACTTGATGTTGGCGCGAACATCGGCCTGTTTTCATTATATTTTAGCCGCCTACGACCTTGTAGTGCCGTATATGCTTTTGAGCCTTGCGCTGATACCTTTCGCCGCTTGGAGAAGAATATTAAGTTGAATGGCTGTGAAAATATTCTGCCCATGCGTAAGGCTTTATCTGACCGGGAAGGCAGTGCGGAGCTCGTACCGTCGGGTTCTTCTCATATGCATCGTATCGACCAATTTTCTGCTGGAGGTGGACGAGTCGAAAGGGTTCAGGTCCAGAGTGTTGATGAATTTTGTGAGGAGCAATCAATTAAGAACGTCGGTTTCCTAAAAATCGACGTCGAGGGCGCTGACGTGGATGTTCTGTTTGGCTCTGAAAAATTGTTTTCGCGTCGTTTGGTTTACGCCGGGCAGATCGAATTTGCGCCCTCGCAATATGCGCGGTATTCGCGATCAGTTAGCGATTTGTGTCAGTTTTTGGATTACCATGGCTATGTTTTGGTCTCTTTCGAAGGAAACGATTTGGTCGAAGTGAATTATCGCACTCTCGCCGAGTTAGAAGACCGAACGCTTTTGAACTTGGGGTTTATTCGACATGATAGCTGGCATTCGCAGCTTTGACGGCGATGGTGACGGCGAAACGGCCCGACAGAGACCGCTGGTGCAGCTTCGCGACCGTCGCCGAGGACGTCGGCGTTCCGGCTCT
>CAYFTI010000272.1:0-2947 GCA_964346065.1 uncultured Hyphomicrobiaceae bacterium | reverse complement strand
AGGGATGTGATGGATTTTGTCGATCAGTTGCTCGCGTTTCTTCGCGAGGGGATCGCCGCAATTTTCCAGTTTGTCGAGATCATCTGGACCTGGTCAATCGAGCAGATCCGTGCCGTGCCGTGGGGCAATCTCAGTCAGCTTCCGATCCTGAAGCAGGTATTGCTCGTCATCCTTGCGGGCGTGGTGATCTACCTCGTGTATCGCGCCGCCCGCGAGCTTTTTGACGCGGGGCAGAATGCGCTGGCGGCCTTCGCCACCCTCCTGACCGCGATCGTTCGCACGCTGGCCCCGGTCCTCATCGCGGGCTTGAGCGCGGCAGCCGGGGCATGGATCATCAATAACGTCAGCTTTTAGCCCCGGCAGGCGAGACAGGGATTTCGTCGGGCGCATGGGCGTCGATCGCCTCGATAAGGCTCGTCTCGCCCAGTTCCAGCACCACTGGCGGGCTGAGCGGCAGAAATCCGGTGGAAGAGCGCCCTTTGCCGGACAGGCCGCGCACCGCATAAAAGAGCCAGAGAAGCCCCTTGGACGGCCCGATATAGCGCCCGGGTTCCCGCACTTCGAGAAACAGCGTGCCACCGCCGACCTGGCCCGTGACTTCGCGTATCTCCGAGATTGCCCCCCAAGGAATCGTGCGCGACCCGAGACGGCGATCCTGCAGGCCGTCGTCACTGATCCGTATGACCGGCCGCGGGAACACAATCTCCCTCAGATTGCCGACGCTCCTCAAGCCAAAATAGACCGTCACAATCGCGCCGAGAACCGCGTCGAAGCCTGAAACGCCCCAGCCCGCCAGATACCAAAGAGCAACGCCGGCCGCTGTGAGGCCGGCCGAGATCAACAAACGCATACGCAGCACGCTCGGCTTGTAGCCAAATTCGCTCACCGCCATCCCCATCCCGTCAAATCGGCCTGGTCACGGCTTCGAGGCATAGGTGATCCAGCCTGATCAGGCAATCAGGGGCAAGACGATGAGACGGCACTGGCTGAAGCTGGAGGGTATGGCGGCCGAGCGCTGCCGTGGTCGGTTCGAGCGGGAAACAACCGTTATCCGCGCGGCCTTCGCCGGGATGGCACTGTCTGCGAGGCTGGCGCATCTGGTCTGGACGGGAAGCGTTCAGGCGCAGTGAACGCAAAAGGCTGCCGCCGGATCAACGCGGAGCCGCTCCGGCGCGATCTCCTCGCCACATTTGAGGCAGTCCCCGTACTCGTCCTGATCGATGCGGCGAAGCGCGGCGTCGATGCGGGACAGTTCCGCGCGGCGCTGACGCTCGCTCGCCTTGGCCATCGCCTGCGCCTGCATCGCATCCATGCGAGAGAGCCGCCCGACGCTCTGCTGGTCGAGGGCGACCGCGTCGCGGCTGTCGGCGGACATCTCGCTGAGCGCGGTCAATTCATCGCGACGCTCGAGGAGCAATTTGCGCGCGGCTTCGTGGTCGATTGTCATTGTCACGCGGCTTTAGTGAAAACTGCGGGGGAGGCCGCGGCACGGCCTCCCCGGTGCTGCACTTTCCTTACGGTGCCAGCGGCACCTTCGGGATCGGACTGGACGGTCCGTCACCGCCCGACTTTCCGGAATTGTTCGACGGACCCTGGCCGCCCTCGGCTTGCTCGACGCCACCTTCGCCGTCGCCGGATTCGCCCGAGTCGTCCGAGCCCGACGGGTCCTCCGTTTCGGGTTTCGGCTGGCTTTCGACGATCTCGAAGACGAGTTGCATCTTCCCGTCCTGCTCCTGCGCGTCGACCCGGACCGTTCCACCGCCTTCGAGCTTGCCAAACAGCAGTTCCTCGGCCAGCGGCTTCTTGATGTGCTCCTGGATGACGCGGCCCATCGGCCGGGCGCCGAACTGTTCGTCGTAGCCATGCTCGCCGAGCCAGTCCTTGGCGGCATCCGTCAGCTCGATCGACACGCTGCGGTCGGCAAGCTGGGCTTCAAGCTGGAACACGAACTTCTCGATGACCTTGCTGATCACGGGCTTGCCGAGGTTCGCGAACGGAATGACGGCATCCAGACGGTTGCGGAATTCCGGCGTGAACAGCTTCTTGATCGCGTCCTCGTCCTCGCCTTCGCGCGTGGACCGGTTGAAGCCGATCGCGGCCTTGGCAAGGTCGGTGGCCCCGGCGTTTGTCGTCATGATCAGCACGACGTTGCGGAAGTCGATCTGCTTGCCGTTATGGTCGGTCAGCTTGCCGTGGTCCATGATCTGCAGGAGAACGTTGAACAGATCCGGATGCGCTTTCTCGATCTCGTCGAGCAACAGCACGCAGTGCGGATGCTGGTCAACGCCATCGGTCAGCAGACCACCCTGATCAAAGCCGACATAGCCCGGCGGAGCGCCGATCAGCCGCGACACGGTATGCCGTTCCATATACTCCGACATGTCGAAACGCAGCAATTCCACACCCATCAGCGACGCAAGCTGGCGCGCCACCTCGGTCTTACCGACCCCGGTCGGCCCGGAGAAGAGGTAAGAGCCGATCGGCTTCTCGGGCTCTCGCAGGCCGGCACGGGCCAGTTTAATCGCCGAGGACAGCGCCTCGATCGCCTGATCCTGGCCGAACACAACCCGTTTCAGGTCCCCGCTCAAGTTCTTGAGAAGGTCCGAGTCCGACTTGGTAACCGTCTTCGGCGGAATGCGGGCCATCGTCGCGATGGTTGCTTCAATCTCGGCGACGTCCACGGTCTTGCTGCGGCTGGTCTCCGGGATCAGCATCTGCGACGCGCCGGTTTCGTCGATCACGTCAATGGCCTTGTCCGGCAGCTTCCGGTCATGGAGGTACTTCGCGGACAGTTCCACAGCCGCCTGCATCGCCTGGTTGGAATACTTGAGGCCGTGGAATTCCTCGAAATACGGCTTCAGCCCTTTGAGGATTTCGATGGCATCGGCAACGGTCGGCTCGTTGACGTCGATCTTCTGGAAGCGGCGCACCAGCGCGCGATCCTTCT
>CAYFTI010000271.1:0-2949 GCA_964346065.1 uncultured Hyphomicrobiaceae bacterium | reverse complement strand
TAGCGGCCCCAGATGGCCAGGAACACGAACGCGGTCGGCAGATCACGGAAGGCCATGAGACGCGGCAGGACTGCTAGCAGCGCTAGGGTATAGGCTCCCATGATGATCAGTTGCCAAGTCGTCATGACGGTCTTCCCGGCACCGCGGGCCTCCCTCCGCCGTGGCGCCACGGCACGAGGATCGAGCGGCGGCTTTGGCCAGATGGCGAGGCGCATCGCCGCCACCGCCGACACAGCGACTCATTGCGCCATGGAACGCTGGGGGAACGGCCGAACGGGGCGTGCATGATCGCAGAGGACTCCTCGAAACCGCAACGAGAGCAACCGCGAAAGGCCCCGGCGGTCAAGGCGAATGGCAGTGGAAGAATACGTGGTGGCACCGACCGCTCGGCCGCCAGCGCGTTCTGGTATGCGCCGTGCGCCGCCCATCCGCAGGCTGTCCCTTTTGGTGTAAGGCAGGCCCGTCCTGCAGCATGGTATGCCAGCGCCGCGGTGGTGGCGTCGGGGGCATCAAGTTTTGATAAGAGACCGGCAGTTTGGTCCCAGAGAGGGTTCGAGTTCGCGCGACGGCCGCACGACGTCACCCCGCCATCGTTTGACCTACGCCTGCTGTCCTCGGTCGAGCGGCGATGCTCGACCGCCCGGATCCTTCTCTTGCTATCGACCGTTTTAACTACCACGTCGCGAGCTAAAGAGGTGCTTCCGATGAAGGTCGTCATACTCGCTGGTGGGTACGGTACCCGCCTTAGCGAAAAAACTTCCGTCATCCCCAAACCGCTTGTCGAGATCGGGTCGATGCCTATTCTCTGGCATATCATGAAAATCTACGCAGTTCATGGGTTGACGGAGTTCATCATATGCTGCGGTTACAAGGGCTATTTGATTAAGGAGTATTTCCTCAATTATGGCCTGCGGTTCAATGACATGACGGTCGACCTCTCGACGAACGCGATCGAGATGCACCGGGTGGCGGCCGAGCCCTGGCGGGTCACCCTCGCCGACACCGGGCTCGAGACGATGACCGGCGGGCGGATTCGACGTGTCCGCGATTACATCGGCAACGAGCCGTTCTGCCTGACCTACGGCGACGGGGTCGGCGACGTCGACGTCACCGCGCTGATCCGCTTTCACCACGTCGAAGGAGCCCGCGCAACCGTAACGGCGGTGCGCCAGCCCGGCCGCTTCGGCGCTCTCGACCTGTCGGGTAACGATGGTCGCGTGCGCGGCATCCGCGAAAAGAGCATGGCCGACGGCCATTTGATCAATGGCGGGTTCTTCGTCTGTCAACCGGAGGTCATCGAGTTGATCGACGGTGACGATACTACCTGGGAAGCAGAGCCTTTGCAGCGCTTGGTAACGAACGGCGACTTGGCGGTCTACCGCCACCATGGCTTCTGGCAGAACATGGACACGCTGCGCGACAAGCACGTTCTGCAGGATCTTTGGGACAGCGGGCGCGCTAAATGGGCGATTTGGGACCGTTCGTCGGCGAATACACCCGCCACGGAGGCCGAACCGGCATGACGGCCAGGCGCCCGAGCACCGCGACCCGGACGCCGTGATCAAGCTGCGCTGCCGCGGAATGCCGAGCGCCGCATCCATGCTCGTGGGCGCCGCTACGCTGGCAACACCAGTCGTCGTATCCGCGCGGCACGGGTCGCTAGCCTGGCTTGGATGAAACCTCGTGGCCAACCATGCTTCCGCCGACGCCCCCAACTTTGACCGGAAAATCGGAGTGAGGCGTGTATAACCTGCAATCACGACTTGTATCCTCATTTCAAGACAAGGTTATCTTGATCACCGGCCATACCGGCTTCAAAGGCGCTTGGCTCAGCCACTGGCTCCTGACGCTCGGGGCCAAAGTCGTCGGTATAGCGCTTCCGCCGAATACGTCCCCGTCGCTATTCGATCAATTGAAGCTGACTGGCCGTCTTGAGCATAATATTATCGACATTCGTGATGCAAAAACATTGACAGCCAAGATTTTGGCGTCACGGCCCGACTACGTGTTTCACTTGGCTGCGCAACCTCTCGTGCGGTTGTCGTATTCGGAGCCCGTTGAAACCTGGACCGCGAACGTGCTCGGCACGGTGAACCTGCTGCAAGCCCTGCGCGCGCTGGCCATTCTCTACGACTCGGAAAAGCGGGTTTGCTCGAGTGTACTCATTAGCACCGACAAATGTTACGAAAACCGCGAGTGGCTTTATGGTTATCGAGAAGACGACGCGTTGGGCGGCTATGATCCTTATAGTTCAAGCAAAGCAGCAGCAGAATTGGCGATTGGCGCCTGGCGACGGTCGTACTTCAATCCTGTCGATGCGGTCGCCTTGCCGCGAGTCGGCATCGCGTCGGCCCGTGCCGGAAACGTCGTTGGTGGCGGTGACTGGGCAGTAGACCGGATTGTTCCCGATTGTATTCGCCATCTTCAGCGGAACGAGCCGATCCCGGTGAGGCGACCAACAGCCACGCGGCCTTGGCAACACGTTCTCGAGCCACTAAGTGGTTATATACAACTCGCAGAACGGCAGCATCGCGCGTTGGTCGACCGCTGCGGAGAAGATTTGGCAGTCTATTCGAGCCCCTATAATTTCGGCCCGAGTGTCGTCTCGAATCAATCGGTCGAGGCGTTGACGGAAGAGATCGTTCGACACTGGCCGGGGCGGTGGATCGATCGGTCGGATGCCCGAGACCCGCACGAAGCCGAGCGCCTCAATCTTTCTTGGGAAAAGGCGTTCCATCGATTGGGCTGGCAACCGCGATGGGACTTCGAGACCACGATGGCGCGAACGGTAGCGTGGTATCGGCAACAGCTGGCGGGCGACGTCGACGCCGTCTCCCTGACTACGGAGGACATCCTTTCTTATGCCGATCGCGTCGATTAGGTGAACCCGGATTATCTAGTGGTCCGACCCGAACGCTCGCTACCCGAGCGTTCGGATCCGTCGGACCA
>CAYFTI010000270.1:0-2960 GCA_964346065.1 uncultured Hyphomicrobiaceae bacterium | reverse complement strand
TCAGCCAACCGCGGGATGGCATGCGGGTCGTGGATCTCGAACGATCCGTCATGCTGAAGGTTCCGCCCTGCGCGATCCGCGCGGGTATCCCGTCGTAACCGCGGGGGCTGGGTCTCCCGCCGGACACGCCGTCGGACGAACGGGGCATCGGGCCGGTGCGTAGAACCCCGGCCCGATCAAGCCTCATCGTAGAGATGGGATCCCGGCGGCGTCAATCAGGCGGGGTCCCGGGCCACGGCTATTAACCCGGCGACCATTCATGTTCGTCGCGGCTCCGGTAAGTTAATAATTTCGAATAAAGTAAATACAAAATAAGATGATTTGTTTAATTGCCGGGTTAATAATTTGTTCTCACGAGGCGCCTCCGGCAGCAGGCTGGGCGTTGGCGGTCCGCTTCAGGTCGTCGAGGACCTGGCGTGAGCGGCGAACAACTACCGCCAGTATGGCGCGGCCCACCTGAGGCGCCTGCGTTTCGTGAGTCACACCCAGGATCTGGGATTCAGCCTCAACGAGGTGTGCCGGATGCTGGCGCTGATCGACGGCGGGGATTACACCTGCGACGACATGCGCAGTCTCGCGCGGGCGCACCTGGCCGACGTGCGCGCGCGGCGCGCGGATCTGCAACGCATGGAAATCGCGCTCGCGGGGCTCGTCGGGCGCTGCACCGGCGGCGCCACCCCCGACTGCTCGATGTTGGAGTCGCTGTTCGAGGAACCGGAAGAATCCGGTGCGAGCGCTAGCGAGGCATCGCAGCGATGGACGAACGGCTCTTGAAGCGGTTGCCGGCGTATTCGAGGCAAGAACTGTAGCGGGGTGGTTCTCGCCGGTCCCCAGGTTGACGATCGCCCCTGTGGTGCGCCTGTCGATGTCAATAAAGCAAGTGGTCATGTGTCGGCGTCATCATGTGTACCGTGCATAAAAAATGGCACATCAACGTGGCGGAGGAATGCAATGGCCGAAGTACTGTTAGTCATCACGAGTTACGATCGCCTCCTCAACGGTGACCCGACCGGTCTCTGGCTCGAGGAGTTCGCCGTGCCCTACAACCGCCTGCGCGCGGCCGGACACACCATCCAAGTGGTCTCCGTCGCCGGCGGCGATGTCGCAGTCGATCCGGCCAGCAAGCCCGACGACGCGCAGGCTGGCGAGTGGTCCCAGGCGCTGGAGGCCTTGCGCGAAACGGCGTCGCTCGCGGATACCAGTGCCGAGGGTTTTGACGCCGTCTACCTGCCCGGCGGCCACGGCAAGGTGTTCGATATGCCCTACAATAAGCAGCTCCAGCGGCTGCTGCAGCGCATGAACGAGCGTGGTGCTTTGATCGCGAGCGTATGCCACGGGCCCGGCGTGTTCGTCGGCCTGCGCGACGCGAACGGCGCACCGTGGATCGCCGGGCTCCGTGTCTGCGCCTTCTCCGATGCGGAAGAAGGCGCCGTCGGCGGCCTACCGAAGGTGCCGTTCCTGCTCGAGAGCCGGCTGCGCGAGCTAGGGGCCGAGGTGAATGTGGCCGAGCCGTGGCAGCCGTACGTCGTGCGCGACGGACGGTTGATCACCGGCCAGAACCCGCAGTCCTCGGGCCCAGTCGCCGACGCCCTAAGTGAAGCCCTGACGGAGCGGGCTGCGGGGTAATCGAGCCGCGAGCTCGAATTCGCGCGGGATGCGCAAGGCTTGATTCCGGCCGTTGCGAAACAGCTGTACGTGTCGTTCGGCATCGGACATAGTGCGGAATCCCGTGTCCGCACATATGCCAACCACCCCGACGGGTCAACACACACGAGCTGCCGACGGTATTGACCTCGCGAATGTGGCTCAGCCGTGGTCGCGACGGTGGATGGGTAGAGCTGGGGCCGAGAAGTGCATCTTTGCTTTTATTGTGCGGCAATATGCCGTACACTAGCGAACCAAAATATGAAAGGAGCTTGCAGCCATGACCAAGACCACGACTGAGGGCGAACGCCGCGATAAGCGGCTCGATGCTCGGATAACCTCCGAAGAAAAGTGGCTTTTCGAGCGTGCTGCGGCCCTCACAGGGTACTCCACCACGGGCTTTGTGGTAAGCAGCGTGCTTGAGGCGGCGCGCCGCGTTATCCGTGAACATGAGAGCTTACAGCTTAGTGCACGCGACCGTGAGGCGTTTGTCGCCGCCCTCCGCAGTGAAGCCAAACCCAACGCCGCCCTTCAGCGCGCGGCGAGGGACTATGAGGACGCCGTCGAGCGCAAATACTGAATGATCAGGGATCCCGCTAAGGATGGCTTAATCACCGAGCCGCTCGGCAAGCATCATGACCGGGCGGTTTTCTCGTGTGGCGCCTCGGAGCTTGACACATATCTCCAGCGCCAGGCTCGTCAGGACGCCCGGCGCAACGTTGCTGCGCCCTTCGTCCTTTGTACAGCCGAGTCGGCGACTGTAATCGGCTATTATACTTTGTCAGCGATCAGCATCGAGGCGGGGGAGCTTCCGGCCGATATTATCAAGAAACTGCCCCGCTACCCGGATGTACCAGCCGTGCTGCTTGGCCGGTTGGCGCTTGACGCTCGGTACAGCGGCAAGGGATTCGGAAAGCACCTCCTGGTGGACGCCCTGCGGCGAGCCTGGGAGGGAACAGAACAAATTGCAGCCGCCGCTGTCGTTGTTGAGGCCAGGGACACCGACGCAGCCAGCTTCTACGAACATTTCGGGTTTAGGCGCTTTCCAGATAACCCCGATCGCCTTTTCATGTCAATGCAATTCATTGCCAACCTGTTTCGATAAAATTCTTTCGACAACGATGCCGTGACATATCCTGACTAGGCTGCTATTTACACTACCCGCTACGGATAAAGTCGATATCGAGCGAGTGTGGATTCCGCGGCGCTTGGGACAGCTCCAGGTCAGCTTGAATGCGGGAAGAGGCGGCGACCGGAGTGTGGTTCTGAGGGCGTCGGTGCGGGCCGTGGGAATCTCGCTCAGCCACGCCCGCTAC
>CAYFTI010000269.1:0-2974 GCA_964346065.1 uncultured Hyphomicrobiaceae bacterium | reverse complement strand
TCAAGGTCTTCGGTGCGTCACAGCTCGGCGACGACCAGGAGCTTTTGCAAAAGCTGAAGCTCGGACAGGTCACATTCTCCCTGCCGTCATCGGTGATGTCTTCGGTGGCGCCCGAGTTCGGCGTCTTCGAGATGCCCTACATCATCCAGAACCGCGATCACATCCGCCGCGTCTCGCAGGAAATGCTGGATGATACGTTCCAGCCCGCAGCCGAGCGCAACGGCTACAAGATCCTGGCATTCTGGGAGAACGGCTTCCGCAACATCACCAACAACGTGCGCCCGATCAACAAGCCCGGAGATCTTGAAGGCATCAAGCTGCGCACGCCGAAGGGCGAATGGCGCGTCAAGATGTTCAAGAGCTATGGCGCCAACCCGACGCCTATGGCCTTCTCGGACGTCTTCACCGCACTCAAGACGGGCGTGATCGACGGACAGGAAAACCCGTATGCGCAGATCGCATCGGCCAAGTTCCAGGAGGTGCAGGAGTACCTCTCGATCACCGGCCACGTGTATACGCCCGGTTATATCCTGACCGGCAAGAACAAGTTCGAGAGCCTTCCCGAAGACGTGCAGGCCGCGCTCAAGGAAGCGGCGCTCGAGACGCAGGAATACGTCTACGAGACGGCGTCCCGGCTTGAGAACGAGCTTCTCGCAGAGCTCGACAAGGATATGGAAGTCAACGAAGCCGACAAGCAGGCTTTCATTGACGCATCGCAGCCGATCTACGAGGAGTTCGGCTCAACCGTGGAAGGTGGCGATGAACTGGTCGATCAGGTCATGAGCCTCGCGCCGACGAACTAACCTCCGTTGATACCCTCCGCCTCGCCCCCTGTGGGGCGGGGCCCTTTCCCCGCAATCGCGGTCGAGATCATCGGCCGCGTCACGCTTGTCCGAGGTTGAGCGAAATGCGTCAGGCCGCCCGCACGCTCGCGTTTCTGCTGGAGTGGTTCCTGATCATCCAGATGTTCGCCCTGGCGATCGTGGTCATCTACGCCGTGATCTCGCGGAAGATGGGCGCGTCACTGAGCTGGTATGACGAGATCGCGGCCATCCAACTCGCCTGGATCACCTATTACGGCGCGGCGCTCGCCGCGCTTCGCCGCCGGCACATCGGCTTCGACGGCGTTCTGCTCGCGCTTCCGATTCCAATACGCCGGGTCATGGTGATCCTCAGCGAAGCTCTCGTCATCGGCTTTTTCGCACTCCTGACGTGGTCGGGCTGGGAAGTGCTGCAAGTCCTCGAAGGCATGTCCCTCATAAGCCTGACCTGGGTGCCCGTGCAATTCACGCAATCTGTCATCCCGATCGGCGGCGCGCTGTTCATCATCTGCAGCCTGCTCAGTTTTCCGGACTATTACAAGCTGACGATGGCCGGGCATTCTTTCGAACACCCCGAAATCATCGGGGAAGATCCGGCATGATTGTCCTCGTCATCTTCCTCGCCCTCCTGTTCATGATCTTCATCAATGTGCCGATCGCGGTCGCGCTCGCGATTTCCGGGGTGATCGGCATTGTCGCCGCCGAGGGCACGGGCGCGCTCGTGACGGTGGCGCTCGATATGTATAACGGCGCAACCAAGTTCTCACTCATCGCGATCCCGATGTTCGTGCTCGCCGGAGCCATCATGAACGCTTCGGGCATCACGCAGCGGCTTATCGACTTCGTCTCCGCGCTGATCGGCTTCGTGCGCGGCGGGCTGGCGATGGTGAATGTCGGCGTGTCGCTGTTCTTCGCCGAGATTTCCGGCTCGGCCGTGGCCGATGTCGCCGCGCTCGGCTCGGTCATGATCCCGCAGATGAAAAAGCGGGGCTACAAGGCGCCATTCGCCGCCGCGCTGACCTCGTCCTCCGCCTCGCTGGCGATCATCATTCCGCCGTCCATCCCGATGATTCTTTATGCCGTCTCGGCGCAGACCTCGATCGAGCAGCTTTTCGTTGCCGGCATTGTGCCAGGCCTCATCGGCGCTTCCGGGCTCATGCTGCTGTGCTGGTATTTCGCGCGGCGCTACAACCTGCCGGTGGAGGCTGCTTTCGACACCAAACGGCTGGGCGAGACTTTTCTCGCCGCCCTGCCAACCTTCGCGCTGCCGGTCATCATCCTTGGCGGTATCTTCGGCGGCTTCGTCACAGCGACCGAAGCGGGCGGCCTGGCCGTGCTCGCCGCGATCATCATCGGCTTCTGGTACCGCGAGACCAACTTCAAGCAACTCCGGCTCGCGATGCTGGACGGCGCCATGCAGACAGCGGTCGTCATGGTGCTGGTCGCCGCTTCGGTGCTGATGGGCGGTTTCCTCACGCGCGCGCAAATTCCGCAGGATCTCGCCGCTGCGCTCCTTCAGCTCACCGACAACAAGTGGGCGATCCTCGCGATCCTGAACGTCTTTTTCCTTGTGATCGGCTTCTTCTTGCACTCCGCCGCGGCCATCATCCTCGTGGTGCCCATCGTCGTGCCGTTGATAACGCAGGTCGGCATCGACCCCGTGCATTTCGGGCTGGTGGTCACGCTCAATCTTGCCATTGGCCAGCAGACGCCGCCTGTCGCCAGCGTGTTGATAACCGCCTGTTCGATCGCGCGGGCAAATGTCTGGGATGTCAGCAAGATCAACATCTACTTCATCGCGGTGCTTCTGCTCGTGTTATTGTTGTGCACCTACGTGCCGGTCGTGCCGCTGTTCCTCGTCGAACTGTTGTACCGCTAGGGGTGATCCATGGGCGAAACCGACGAACTGCTCTACGAAGTGCGCGATCGCATCGGCTGGATCACCTTCAACCGGCCCGAGGCCCGCAACGCCTTCACCTTCGCGATGTATGACCGGTTGCAGGAAATCTGCGTCAATGCGGCGCCGGGTGGCGAAGCGGGCGTGCTGGTCATGCGCGGCGCGGGCGGCAGGGCGTTTGGCGCGGGCACAGACATGACGCAGTTCCGCGCGTTCTCCAAGCCGGAGGATGCCTGGGCCTACGAGGACCGGATGG
>CAYFTI010000268.1:0-2975 GCA_964346065.1 uncultured Hyphomicrobiaceae bacterium | reverse complement strand
CTACCGCCCAAGCGCCATCGTCACCCTCCACGCTCGGCGAGCAGGAAAGACGCTCGGGCGATTTCGTCAACGGGCTGTTACACCAAGCCACGGGGCACTATCACCGGCGGGATTAGAGAAAGCCACAGGGCACGATCCCTCAGGGGCATGCGAAGCGCTTCTCAAGCCGGTCGGCGTCGCATATATCGCTAGCCACTCGGATCACACCTCCCGACGATCGTCGTCTGAGGCCCAAGCCTGGAGCGTGGAGGAGCCTTGCGATTTCGTTCCTCATCCCCACGCGTTCAGGCGTCGAGACTCCGTTCCCCGCACCTCTATTGCCTCGCATGGCCAAGCCGGACTCCTGCCGCGCCACAGACCTCGGCCACCGTCCTGCTAAGCGAACTCTGCAAAGAGGCCTTGTGATGTTGAATCATGCGATCGTCGTTGGCGGCAGCGGCTTCATCGGCACGCATCTCGTCCGATTTCTTGCTGCCACCGGCACGTACGACAAGCTCACGGTCGTCGATCGCGTCCAGCCACCGTCGCTCTCACCGGCGGTAGCGTTTGTCCAAGCCGACGTGCGCCGGCCGCTCTCGGCCGACCTGGCCGATCCGGCCGATCGAGTGGTCCTCTACAACCTCGCCGCCACACATCGCACCCCAGGGCATAATGTTCACGAGTACTACGAGACCAACGTGCTCGGCGCGGTCCACATCAACGAGCTTGCGGTGGCACTCGGCGCTCGTGATATTGTGTTCACCAGCTCGATTGCGGTCTACGGTCCCGATGAGACCCGCAAGTCCGAGGCGACAGCGCCGACCCCCGAGAGCGCCTACGGCTGGTCCAAACTCCTCGCCGAGGACATCCACCGGTCATGGCGGCGTTCGATGCCCGATCGCCGGCTGACAATCGTGCGCCCAGCGGTGATCTTCGGGCGCGGCGAAAACGGCAACTTCACCCGGCTCGCCACAGCTTTGCGCCGTGGCACGTTCGTCTATCCCGGTCGGCGGGATACGGTGAAGGGCTGCGGCTACGTAGAAGATCTGGTCCGCGCGCTCAAGTTCATGCAAGCCCGAGGCGAGCCGGAGATGCTTTTCAACTTCTGTTATCCTCAGGACTACACGATCGAGCAGATCTGCCATGCGTTCAACGAAGTCGGCGGATTGCGACGGCCTCTCGGCACCGTCCCGTTAGCGCTGTTGAACGCCGCAGCCTTGATCTTCGAGGGGGCGGACCGGCTCGGCCTGCGCAACTCGATCAACCGCGAGCGCATTGGTAAGTTGATACGCTCGACGAACATCGAACCTGCTGCCCTGAAGATGGCCGGCTATCGCTTCGAGACGGACCTTAAGGAAGCTCTGCGCCGCTGGGCGGCCGACGGGGAACCGGGGCGATTCGCCTAAGCCTCATCTCTCCTGCGCCGGTGAACCGCGCGTAAAGTCACGGTCTGATGTCCGAGACGAACTCAGAGCGGCAGAAATGGGCAGCACAGGACGCCCGCGGGCTCGTCCGCCGGCTCGTTGTCGGCATCGGCAGCCAAGTCGCTACCATCCTGATCCAGGTCGTGCGCAATCTCCTGGTTGTACCGTTCTTCCTATCCGCCCACGGCGTCGACGGCTTCGCCGACTGGGCCAAGCTGCTCGCCGCCGCGAACATTCTGGCCATAGCAGCTTTAGGCCAGTTTATATACTACAGCTTCCATATCCGCACCGCCCACGCCGCTCGCGAATTTGCGGCCATGAACCGTTGGATCGCCTGCAGCAACGGCTTCCACCTCTACCTCAATATCATCGTGGTTGTCAGCCTGGCCCTCATACTCTCAGTAATCAGTGTTGCCGAACTATTTAACTTGAAATATTTAGAAGACCATCAGGCCAAATGGGTCTTAATTTTACTTACGTTTTCCATGCTTGGGCAGTCCTACCGTGACACGCTGCGTGCGGTGTACACTGCCTACGGCGACTTCACGCGCAGTGAGCTCATCCAGTCGGTCGCCAACCTGCTCCTGGGTGGCCTTGTCATCGGTCTTCTTTTGCTGCGTCTGCCGATCTGGACGGTGGCTGTGGCCTACGTGGCGATGGCGCCGATCTTCGTTTGCCTTACCGCCCTCGCCGACTTCCGGCAGCGCTACCCTGCGGTACGGATGGCGATCGCTTGGCGGCCGCCGGTGCTCAGCCGGGCACGCGGGCGCAGCCTCGCCGCGCATGCCCTGCCGAACATGGCGGATAGCGTGCTGCAGTACAGCCCCACTGTGCTGCTCGGGCTGTTTGGGGTCGCCTCCGACCTCGTCGTGCAGTTCAATCTCGCCCGAACTACCCTCGGCATACTCCGCGCGCGTCTCGTCGCCCGCCTGTTCGCGATCGAAATGACCCGGCAACGCGTGCAGGAGGATTGGTCGGGCTTCCGCCGTCTGCATTGGGCCGGCGCCACCTCAGTAGGGGCCTTTGGCGGTGGTCTCGTCGGCGCACTCCTGGCAGTTTGGCCCACATTCGTGCCGATCTGGACGACCGGCAAGATCAGCGCCGATATGACCCTTTTCATGCTGCTCGCGATCGACAGCGCAGTCGTCAACTGCGCCGAGCACGGCGGCTCCCTGCTTCGCTTCGGCGGGCAGATCGGGGTTATCGCCCGTTACTCGATAGCGGCGGCGCTGTTCGTCGGCGTGCTAGGAGTGCCGGCACTTGCCTATGGCGACGTCTATGGAATGGTGGGGGTCTTCATCGTCGCGAACTTCCTGTTCGTATATCTCCTTCCGCCTTTCGTACTCCAGCGACGAATGGCGGAAGCGCACGTGCGCATCAGTCTGTTCCTGCCGGCGGTGATCGGGCTGGCAGTGGCGTTACCCGCCTACGCCGCCACGGAGGCGGTGTTGAGCGTGGTCATGCGATCCCTCTGAGAAGACGAGGCGCAAGAGAAGCCATCGGTCGAGTTAGCCCCAATAATTCGTGAGGCTCGTGAAGGGGCGTCGGCTGGACGCGCTCGAGGGTGGCGCC
>CAYFTI010000267.1:0-2976 GCA_964346065.1 uncultured Hyphomicrobiaceae bacterium | reverse complement strand
GGCCGATTCCGCTGCCGACACGTATCGAGCAGTTCACCGTCAACCGCTCGCCGCATGTCAACAAGAAGAGCCGCGAGCAGTTCGAGATGCGCACGCACAAGCGGCTGATCGATATCGTCGACCCGACCCCGCAGACGGTGGACGCGCTGATGAAGCTCGACCTCGCGGCCGGCGTCGACGTTGAGATCAAGCTTTAGACCGGCTGGCCGATAACGCGTGCAAACGCGGCTCCGCCGGATGGCGGGCTGACAAGAGGATTGGACCCATGCGCTCAGGTGTGATCGCGCGAAAAGTGGGAATGACACGGATCTTTGCGGATAACGGCGCGCACGTGCCTGTGACCGTGCTGCGCCTGCACAATTGCCAGGTGGTCGCCCAGCGCGTGATCGAAACGAACGGTTACTGCGCACTCCAGCTCGGCGCGGGGCAGGCGAAGGTGAAGAACGTGCCGCGGGCCGAACGCGGGCATTTCGCGGTTGCCAACGTGGAGCCGAAGCGCAAGGTCGCCGAGTTTCGGGTGAGCCCGGAGAACCTGATTGACGTGGGTGCGGAGATCACCGCGGATCATTTTGTCGAAGGGCAATTCGTCGATGCCACCGGGATCAGTATCGGCAAGGGGTTCGCCGGCGCGATGAAGCGGCACAACTTCCGCGGCCTGGAGATGACCCACGGCGTGTCCGTTTCGCACCGCGCACACGGCTCGACCGGCCAGATGCAGGACCCCGGCAAGGTCTTCAAGGGCAAGAAGATGGCCGGCCATCTCGGTGATGAGCGCGTGACGACGCAAAACCTGCGCGTCGTGAAGGTGGATCCGGAGCGCGGCCTGATCATGGTTTGCGGCTCGGTGCCGGGCGCCAAGGGCGGCTGGATCATGGTCCGCGACGCGGTCAAGAAGGCGCTGCCCAAGGATGCGCCGACGCCGGGCGCGTTCAGGATGCCGGGCGAGGAAACCGGCGGCGAGGCCGCGCAAGCCGACGCGAGCGAGGGATAGGCGATGAAGGTCGACGTCAAGACACTGGACGCCAAGAAGGCCGGCTCGGTGGAGTTGGACGAGCAGATTTTTGGCCTTGAGCCGCGCGCGGATATCCTGCATCGGATGGTTCGCTACCAGTTGGCCAAACGACAGCGCGGCACCCACAAGGCCAAGGGCCGCAGCGAGGTCGCTGGCACGGGCGCCAAGATGTACCGCCAGAAGGGGACGGGGCGCGCGCGTCACGGGGACAAGAAGGCGCCGCAATTCGTGGGCGGCGGCAAGGCATTCGGGCCGCAGCCGCGCAGTCACGCGATCGATCTGCCGAAGAAGGTCCGCGCGATGGCGATGCGTCATGCCTTGTCGTCCAAGGCGCGCGAGGATTCGCTGCTGGTTCTGGATAGCGCTCAGGTGGACGGTCCGAAGACGAAGGAACTGCATGCCAAGTTGAACAAGCTCGGGCTCGCCAACGCGCTGATCGTGGCCGGCCAGGAGGTGCAGGACGACTTCGCCAAGGCCGCCCGCAACATCCCGAATATCGACGTGCTGCCAGTTCAGGGGCTTAACGTCTATGACATCCTGCGCCGGGACAACCTGGTGCTGACCAAGGACGCGATCGCGGCGCTGGAGGCGCGTTTCAAATGAGGGAATCCGAGCTTTACGACATCATCGTCTCGCCGGTGATCACCGAGAAGGCGACGCTGGCCTCGGAAAACAACCAGGTGACCTTCAAGGTCGCGCCCGGCGCCACGAAACCGCAAATCAAGGAAGCGGTCGAGCGGCTGTTCAGTGTCAAGGTGAAGGCTGTGAACACGCTCAATCGCAAGGGCAAGCTCAAGCGCTTCCGCGGCATCCAGGGGCGCCAGAACAACATGAAACAGGCGATCGTGACGCTGGAAGAAGGCAACAGCATCGACGTGACCACGGGGCTGTAAGCCGCAGATTGAAAACGAGACCGTCATGGCTTTGAAGACATACAATCCGACCTCTGCGGGGCGCCGCGAGCTGATCCTGGTGGATCGCGCCAAGCTGTGGCGCGGCAAGCCGGTCAAGCAGCTCACCGAAGGGCAGACCGAGAAGGCCGGGCGCAACAACAAGGGCCGTATCACGGCGCGTCGCCGCGGTGGTGGACACAAGCGCGCCTACCGGCTTGTCGATTTCAAGCGTCGGAAGACCGATGTGCCGGCAACCGTCGAACGCCTGGAATACGATCCGAACCGGACGGCGTTCATCGCGCTGATCACCTACGAGGATGGCGAACAGTCCTATATCATCGCGCCGCAGCGTCTTGGCGTCGGGGACACGGTGATCTCCGCAGACAAGGCCGACGTGAAACCCGGCAATGCGATGGCGCTGGCAAATATGCCGATCGGGACGATCGTTCATAACGTTGAGATGAAACCGGCAAAGGGCGCGCAGCTCGCGCGGGCGGCCGGCTCCTACGTGCAACTGGTCGGCCGCGACGGCGGCTATGCGATCCTCAAGCTCAAGTCCGGCGAGACGCGCATGGTGCGCGGCCAGTGCCGGGCGACGGTCGGTGCCGTGTCCAACCCGGATAATGCCAACGTCCAGCTTGGCAAGGCAGGACGCAAGCGCTGGCTCGGCAAGCGTCCCGCAGTGCGCGGCGTGGCAATGAACCCGGTCGACCATCCGCTTGGCGGCGGCGAGGGGCGCAGCTCGGGCGGCCGGCATCCGGTAACGCCCTGGGGCAAGCCCACCAAGGGCAAGCGCACGCGGTCCAACAAGGAAACGGACCGCTACATTCTGCGCAGCCGGCACATGAAGAAGAAGCGCTAGGAAAAGGCCATGGCACGTTCAGTCTGGAAAGGTCCGTTTGTCGACAGCTACCTGCTGAAGAAGGCGGATGCGGCGCGCGAGAAGGGATCGAGCGCGGTCATCAGGACGTGGAGCCGGCGCTCGACGATCCTGCCGCAGTTCGTCGGGCTGACCTTCGGGGTCTATAACGGCCAGAAGCACATCCCGGTTCTCGTCACCGAGGACATGGT
>CAYFTI010000266.1:0-2980 GCA_964346065.1 uncultured Hyphomicrobiaceae bacterium | reverse complement strand
CTGCTCAACAACCTCGGCCGGCTGTCGGCGCCGGATCGCGAGATCATTCGCCGCTGCGACCTCGACGGACAGCGCCAGGCGGACTTTGCCGAAGCCCACGGCTTAGGGCTGCCTGCAGCAAAATCCAGGCTACTGCGCGCACGCGCGCGGCTGCGCGATCTGCTGATCGAAAACTGCAATGTACGTTTCGACGAATCGGGCAGCGTGTGCTGCCATGTGCAGTCAGAGGATGCTCAGTAATGAACGGCTGGCTGACGGGGCAGGCGGGGAGCGGCGTTGCCTGCTGGCGAGTCGTGGGTCGATCGGCCTTGCGGGAACGACAGGGTTGAAGGGAGCCTGGGTGCCACTCGACTTGATTCGAGGGCATCCGAGCCTGATTGCCTTGCTGATCCGAATAGATGCGGATGGATGCTGTAAGATCGTCCTGTGATCCCGCGACCCCGGCTCGCCACCAGACAACACCACTCTCCGCTGAGAGGGTTGTGCAACGCTCTGTACTCGCCTGCAGCCGGCGCTTTTTCGATCATCAGTTCTCGAAAATCACTCGGACATTGCTGAAGTCTCCTGATGCCATGTCCGAGCGTTTGCCGTAGAAATAGAGGTGCCCGCCGTCGCCCCACAGGAATTCAGGATGGCCGGCGCTGGTGAGCTGCAGCAGCAGCCCCCATTCGCTGCCTTCGCGCAGCAGCTCGCGCCAGGCCGCCGACTCGGGTTTTGGCAACCGGGACGAGTTCTTTCCGGCTGCCGCCATGGCACATTCAAGCTCCGGCGGCGTAAACTGAATGAGGTTGGGAAAGCCCATCAACTGGTGGTGCGCTTCGGCTTCGGCGAGCAGGTCGATCACTTCGTTGTAATTGTCGCGTTCTTCCGGTTCAAAGGCGATTGAATCATAGGCGGCCGTGCTCTCGTCGGGCAGGAAAAGCCCGCCGCGTGTCATGCGCACCTCGCACGGCGCCCACAGTTTGGGCGGCGGGTCTCTGGGATACGCAAGGCGCTCCAGTTGGGCATCCGCCCGGGCGTAAATGACTTTCCATGCATGCGTTTTATCCGGCCCTGCGCCGATCGGCAGGTTGACCATGTAGGTCTCCCGGCCCCACTCGTCACTCGTGTAAAGTTGGTCACTGCAGCCCAGGAAAAACAACAATACCCCGTCTTTCGGTAAACGGACATTCGGCTGGACCGCGTGAACCTCCGCCAGGTTGATCTGGGCCAGAAAGCTCATGGGCCGTCCTTCCCACATTGGCCAGGGGTCGTTGCCGGGCAGGTCCGGCCAGCCGCCAAGCCGGCTGGTGCCCAACGCCGGCGCACCGCGCTTTCCCGGGCTCGACCATCCCGATTTCTTCGGCTTCCTGCCCCTGATCCGTACCGCCGGTGAATACTGTTCCAGGAGTTGGGGCCGAACGCGGTCCAGTTTCGCCTTTCTGATTAGCTGATCGAAGCCCGTCCTCGCTGAAATCCGCAGCGGAACGCGCGCGCCGGGCTTGCCTTGTTCAGCGATGAACGACGTCGCATCCGGCGAGGCATGCAGGTCGATCTCGCGGACCTTTACGGACGCGTCCGAGGCCAGCAGCCGCTCGCCGATGAACGCAAACGCAGCGGGTATGTGGCTGGATGAGTTGAAATCTTGTTTTACGTACTCCTCGAAGCGTTCGTCGGTGAGTTCGGCAACGCACCAGCAACGCCCGTCTTCAAGCCGGGTGACCATCAGCGCTGAGCCATTTCTGATGCGGCTTGCCATCCAGACGCCGTCGGCGGAAAGTCGAACGTCGGCGAAATCATCGCGCTTGCAGCCGCGATGCGGAAAGTAGGTGCTGGTCTCGCCGCTGTCGAGATCGACAAGGGATATCTGACCCTTGTCTCCGGCCAGGGCGACCAGCGGGCGGTGTTGAGCGGTTGTCGCCGTCCAACCCGAGGCGCCCCGCGGCACCTCGAATCGGCGCAATACCTTGCCGCTTCCCTGAGCGATCACACGAATCGTTTCATCCACGGCGATCCAACCGTGGCGCATTGGGCGGAATTCGGCCAGGGGTGTGGCTTGCTCGATGGGCGCGCCTCGCCTGAATTTCGGCACGCTGAATTCGGCGAATCCGATCCCGCGCGCGCAGCGCGTGCGCTGATCCATCGTCACCAGCGCCGTGCCGTCGTGGGCCAGTGCCTTCGGGTAGCAAAGGGATTGCGCATCGGGCCACCGCTTCTCGCGCTGCTCGCCGATCACCTTGCCGATCGATAAATCCACAACGCGCAGCACGCCTTTCGCGTTCATCGGCGCCTTTTTGCATTCGGTGCCCGCGGCGACCACGCCGGTCGACGAAGCCAGAATGGTCCGTGGGACATACAGCGCCTCACGCCGCGCAAGCATCGCTTGATAGTCAAACTGATGGGCGTTCGATATGTAGTCCAGGCCGGGCTGGGAAGATTCCGACCGGGCCAGGCCCCGTTGTCCATTTGCCATCAGCGCGCATTGACGAGCTTCAAGACGCGATGCCTTGCGCCGTACGCAGAACATGTCCGTGACGTCGGTAAGCTTTGTAGGTTGATCTACGTGTCCGTGCGCAAAATAGGCGTGGCCGGACTCCCGCGTGCATTCACCGCCAACCTTGTGCCGCTGAAAATGGACGGCGAGCAGGAAGTGCCCATGGTCGTCCAGGGGGAGTATCTGGCGCTGGTAATACATGTCAATTGGTCTCCCGGTCAGGCCAGGGTTCTAGTGCACCCCGCCTAACTAAAGGCTACAGCTCCCCGGGCGGTTTTGCCGGGGAATGTGTACCAGGACTCCCATAGCGCGCTCTGATCAGGTCGAAGCGCGGTGGTTGTGATCCTTGAATGATCGTCGCCGGTGCCGCGGCGGATATCTGAGCGGACGTCTCTGCCGATGCGCCCGCCGCAGCCAGGAGTGTCAGCGCGAATGCAACTGCGTTCATCGAACCGGTGGCGAATGCCGGCGAAGCCATGGTCATCGTTCGGGTCCTGTATTCGGGCT
>CAYFTI010000265.1:0-2980 GCA_964346065.1 uncultured Hyphomicrobiaceae bacterium | reverse complement strand
GTGCCCAGCACCATGCCGGCATCGGCGCCGGCGAGCTCGAAGGCCAAGAGCGCCAACGCCACGGTCATCAACCCGGTGCCGGTGAGCGCGGTCACCTGGGCGAGGAACAGACGCCGGTAGGTGGGATGACGCAGCGGCGAGAGCATGCGGCCGTGGCTAACAGCCGGTGCGCGCCTCGCCAAGGACGGGCGCGCGGAGGCCGAATGCGTCGCGCCTGCTGTGCGCCGGGAGGGGGCATGAGGGCGGCCTGCGGGCATTGGCGAAGCCGGCTTATTGCGGTCGTGTCCCATCCCGCGCGATAAGTCGGCTGTCCGAGGGGAACGCGCCGAAAAACCCCGGCTACAACACGTGCCAAAGGAAGGTTTGTGACACGATAACCGTGGGCTGAATGCAACTCTAACCGGCGGTGTTGGCTAGTCGGACGGTCAGCTTATTGCGCACCAAAACATTCTCAACTGGCCAAGCAAGCTTGGTGCGTGGAGAAATAAGAAAACCGGATACAACTAGACATGATTCTTGAGTGCGCGTATCGCATACCCGCTCCTTGACTAGTGAGGGGCTTCGATTATTTGAAATTAAATTATCCTTCAGAACTATTATTAATTTTGAAGCTCGACATTTATTTCGTCAAGAAGCGTTTGCATCCGTTCTAAATCCCTTTTCAAAAAATTTTGGGCACAGGCAAGACAATAATGGTGGTACTCGCCGTCTGACTTAATTGTCAGACGCTTACGACCCTTATCGATCCGGTGCAGTTCGCTCTGCCGGCATTTATGGGCACGCCCCGCCGTCGTGATCTCCATGCTAACGATCAGCGATCTAGGCCGCGGCATTGCGGAGTTCTTCTTCCAGCTGGCGAACCACGTCCGGCAGCGCCTCATGTGCGGCATTGAGCTGATCGAGCGTGAAGTTCTGCCGGTCGGCCGACTGACCACCGACATGCTCGTTGATGCGGCTGTGAAGCTGCGCAGCCGTCCAGGCAAAGTTGCGTTCCCGCCGCCGTGGATCGAGGGTTCTGCCGCCTGGGCTCATACCGAGGCGGCCGAGGATACCGCCGCTCTCGTTCTGAACCCGTTCATTGAGTGCGGCGCGGCGCGCCTCGCGGCGATCCTGCCGGGTCATCCGGAGCCGCCGGATTTCCTGTGCGGCCTGATCGGGCGTAACGCCTATCTCGGTGAGCTGCGCGAGCAGTTCCGCGGCGCGAGGATCACCTATAGGAGACAGGTCGGCGGCGCGGACGCCGCGCTCCTCCAGGACTTCTACCGGATCGAGGCCCCCTGCCCCGCCGAACTCGCGCTCTGCGGTATCGGCACTGAACGCGACCTCCTCCGCTTCGGGAAGCAGGTCGGCGAAGAAGTCCTGATCGGCCTCACTGAACGACCGGAAGTCGTTCCAGCGCCGCGCAACGTTGGCTCCGACGTGAAAGACGACCACGCCTTGGTTCAGAGCGTGGCTCGGCGCATTCTGCTCGATTACGCGCATGATCCGCCCCACAAACTGCACGAACGGGCTGAGATTGGCAAAGATGCTGCCAACCATCGCGACGGCGAGATATCTGTGATCGAAGCCCTCTCCCAGCATGCGGGCCTGCACGATCACGTCGAGCTCGTGGTTTTCAAGCTGCTGGAAAACCCGCTCGTTGGCCTGCGCTTCGCGAGAGTGTACGTACTCAGCCCGCAGACCGCGGGAGCGGAATGCTTCGGTGATCTGAATGCAGTGATCGTAGTTGAGCGCTGACGCGATGATCTTCAGCCTTTGCTCGCCGGTCTCCTCACGCAACCGGCGCAGCTCGGCGATGGACTGGTCCACGATGGAGCCGAGAGTTTCTTCGGACATGACGATTCCACGCCGGAACTCGGCGTTCGTTTCGCCAAGGGCGCGCACTTCGTCCGGCCCGATAGTCCGCTCGCCGCCGCTACTCCGATCGATGTAGCAGAGTTCCTTAGGTCGCAGCATCTTGGCGCGCAGGCGCTTCACGTATCCTGTCTCGATGGCGCGGAGCACGGGAAAGCTGTAGATGATCTCGCCTTCCATCCGCGCGCCGTCCGCGCGCCCGGGCGTGGCGCTGAAATTGACGATGCGGGCGTCCGGGAAACGCCGCTTCACCTGCTGCCAGCTCGCCGCCGTGTTGTGATGCGCCTCATCGACCAGTATCAGGTCGAAGAAGTCGGGCTCCAGCTCGTCCAGCCAGCGGTTCTCTTCGCCGGCGATCTGCTGGATGTTCGCAACCGCAACGTCGCAGTGCCGTATGTCGTCCATGTTGACACGGCCGCTCGCCACGACGGCGGTTTCCGGGAACTCGTCATCGGAGCTAAGGACGCCGCATCGCTGATAAAAATTCGTCGGACTATTGGCCCGCAGGTCGTCCCCGAGCTGCCCCCGGATACGCGTTCCCGGTGCGATGACAAGGACGCGCCGGACCCGGATGGCATAGGGCGTGATGGCGATCAGGCCGGACTTGCCGCAGCCGACCGGTAGGACGATGCCGACCTCCCCGGACGCATCCGGCCTCCGAAAGTGGTCCCGGATGTGCTCCCAGCCTTCCCGCTGCGGAATCCGCAGCGCGTCGTTGCCGGCGATGCTGGCGTTCTGCTCAAAAGCCATGATCTGTCCTCAGACCTCTGATCATTGCGCGGACTTCCGATCTTGATAGGCGGCAAGAAAAGTCACCCGCTCGCGCGCAGTACCGTAGGTGCGCCGGCAGATCGGCGGCCTTGGCCATCTTCTGTCCCCTCGCTAACGGTCCCTTTTCGGCGCGCTTACGGCAGCCGAACATAGCCGCGGATGCCAACGTGCGAAATCTCCGTTCAATCGCTCCGCGGTCTTGGCGGGTTTGTGGTGCGCTGCGGACGAGCCAACCGCGCATCTTGAAGCCCGTTCCCGGTCCCTTGCCGCCACGCCCACGGCGACGTGTTGAGTCCGCTTCGGGCCGCGTGGCGTCATCGGGAGGGGGAAGACGATGGCCGGGTGCGAGTAGGTC
>CAYFTI010000264.1:0-2987 GCA_964346065.1 uncultured Hyphomicrobiaceae bacterium | reverse complement strand
CACCGCACCGAAGCCTGGAATGCCCTGCTTCGTGAACGCAACCACATTCTCGCAGCAGGCCAGGCGGCAGAGGGCCAAGCGGCGATTTTCCGGCAGCTTTACCAAAATGAAGCCAACTACTGTAGAATTGTTCAGTGGGTTTCTATCGGAGGCGTCGGGCTCATTGCCATCGCAGCGGTTTTGTAAATGGACGTAACGGATCTTGCAACAGCAGAAGATGCACGCACGCGCCGCCTCAAGGTGATCGAGGCGATTGCGGCGATGGGCATGACGCACGCTGAAGCTGCGGCCTACGCCGGCGTTAAGAAGTCGACGGTTTCGCAGCTGCTCAAAGATAAGCGCATCCAGCGCTACATTCAGGATCTTCAGGAAGCTCAGGCCAAGCGGCTGAACATTCGCCGCGAGCAGGTGATCGAGGGGATTCTCGAATCGATCGAGCACGCGAAAATGACCAACGAGCCGGCAACCCAGATTCGCGGTTGGGAAGCGATTGCCAAGATGCAGGGCTACAACGCGCCGGAGCGCCACATCCACGATATGCCAGACGACACGAAGAAGATGCTGGAGACGATGCGGGGCATGGGCGACGACGAGATTGCAAAAATGGCCGAGATGGACAACGTCGTCGAGCTCCAGCCAGGAAAAGACTTCAGGGAAGTTGACGATGGTTGAAGCAGCCGAGCGAAATTTACGCAAGGATCGCTCTGAAGCTGCCCGGCGGGAGATGGCGCAGCGGGAGATGGCCAGGCGCCATATTATCCCATTTATCATGCGTTTCAAGCGGAATTACGAAGTTGGCTGGGTTCACAAAGTTTTTGCTGCAAAAGTTGAGAAGTTTTATCACGACGTTATGGCGGGAAAGCAGCCCCGTTTGATGGTGTTCGTGCCACCGCGGCACGGCAAAAGCGAAATTATTTCTCGGTCATTCCCGGCTTGGGCGCTTGGTCAAAACCCCGAGCTTGAAATTATTATGGCGTCACACACGCTGGAGCTCCCGAAGGAATTCAGCAAGGTCAACCGCGAGCGCATGATGGACGAAGCGTACCACTCGCTGTTTCCTGAGACTCGCCTCGACCCCAACAGCACCAACGCAGAGTATTGGAAAACGACGAGGAAAGGGTCGGTCAAAGCGGCGGGCGTCGGCGGTGGTCTGTCAGGTTTTGGCGGCGATATCTTCATTATTGACGACCCAATCAAGGATTTCGAGGATGCCCAGTCTGAGACAATTCGCAAAACCGTAAAAAACTGGTACACCACCGTAGCGGATAACCGCCTGTCACCCGAAAGCGGCGTCATTGTGGTTCAGACCCGCTGGCACGACGACGATCTTGCTGGCTGGCGTCTTCGGATTGCCGAGGAGCTAAAAGCCGAAGGTGTGCTGGACGATGAAATCGAAGACTGGGATGTCGTGTCTTTTCCTGCGATTTCAGAATGCGACGAGTACCTCGATACTGAGTACGACATCTACCACGAGCCTGGGCCGGGTCGGATTTTGATCCGCCGAGAAAACGAAGCATTGCACCCCGCCCGCTACAATTATAAAAAGCTGATGCGCAAGAAACGGGCAATGCCTTCGCAGCAGTGGTCAGCTCTGTTTCAGCAAAAGCCTGTCCCCGATTCCGGCGAATTCTTCACCAAAGACGATTTCGTTTTCTATGATTCAGTTCCCGTCCTCCACCAATACCCCGTGTACTTCGCTTGGGATTTGGCTGTAGGGGAGAAGAAGACGAACGACTGGACGGTCGGGCTTTGTGGCGTCGTCATCCCGCAGGATGGCGTCAACACCCTATGGATTCTCGACATGTTCCGCAAGCGCGTGCGCGACCTTGAGCTCTACGCCGCGGTCGTGAACATGTATTTGAAGTATAAGCAGAATGCGGCTAGAATTGGCATGGAATACGGCCAGTTGTTCCTTTCGGTGGAGCGGCCGATCCTGGCAGAGTTTAGGAAAAGAGGCATTACACCGAGCTGGGACCGCGATTTGCGCCCGGTCAACGACAAGCGGGTTCGAGCGACGCCGGCCCGAGGCTGGATGCAGCACCACCGGATCAAATGGCCGCGGCACACAAACTGGATGTCGACCGTAGAGTCTGAACTGCTCCGGTTTGACGCTGGAGTCAATGACGACATCGTCGACGCGCTGGCCTGGTTGGTCCGCATGGTGGAGAAGATCCCCGTTGTGGAGCACCACACCAAACACCGACGCCCAGGTTTCAAGACGACGCAAGAGTTAATCAACGACCATTACCGCCAACAGCAACAAGGCGACGGACCAGGGTTTATGTCAGCATGAGCAAAAAAATCAAGCTAGACAAGTCGCCTCGCGATAAGGCGTCGGAAAATTACGAGCGGTATCAGTATGCCAAAGAGCGCGGGCATATTGAATACATCCAGAAGCACGACCAGTGCAACGATTTTTTCTTCTCCGAGCAGTGGGACGAGGCTACGGTCAAAAAGCTCAAAGCGGCTGGCCGGCCTTACCTGACGATCAACAAGATCAAGCCCGTTATCCGGGATATGACCGGGGAGTTCATCAATCAGCGGGCGGACGTCAAGTTCACGCCCTCTACGTCGGGCACGGCTGAGACGGCCGACGCGCTGACCAAGCTGTACATGCACGTCTCCGAAGAGCAGGAGTTTTCCGAGCGCGAGATGGATCTTTGGCTCGACGGCGTTATTACGTCCCGGGCTTATTACGACATCCGCATGGGCTTCGACGACAACCTGATGGGCGAAATCCGCCTTTCGACGCCGAATCCCAAGAATGTACTGCCCGACCCGGATTCCGACAGCCGCAACCCCGACGACTGGAACGAGGTGATCATCACTTCTCATCTGACGATTCAGGATGTCGAGATGATGTACGGGGAGGCGAAGGCCAAGAAGCTCAAGGAATTTCCTAACGTTGACAACGATTTCGACGTTGAAGACATGCACCGGGACACGTTCGCCGGCCCGGAGTTCACGACCCACCACTCGACTCACGG
>CAYFTI010000263.1:0-2993 GCA_964346065.1 uncultured Hyphomicrobiaceae bacterium | reverse complement strand
GTGGACATGTTCGACTGCGTGATGCCGACCCGCTCGGGCCGCCACGGCCAGGCCTTCACCTGGGCGGGCAAGCTGAACCTGAAGAACGCCACGCACGCCGGCGATCCCGCCCCGCTCGATCCGGATAGCGCCTGCCCGGCCGCGCGCGATTATTCCCGCGCCTACCTGCACCATCTCGTCAAGGCCGGGGAATATCTCGCGCCGATGCTGCTGACCTGGGCCAATGTCGCGTTCTATCAGGATCTCATGCGCGCGGTCCGCGCGGCGATCCATGAGGGCCGGCTGGACGACCTGCGCGCGCGCCTCGCGCAAGCCTATCCCAAAGCGCCGGATCATTGATCCACCCCCATGCACCCCGTAACCTTGCGCAGGGAACAATTTCAGGCTTAATGGCGAGACCGGGATTTCGCGTGGTCACGCCGCCAGCGGCTGGCGCAGGCACTGGGGGACATCATGAGGCTCTTGACCGTTTTTCTCATTGCAGTGAGCGCGCCGCTGTCGGCACTTGCGAATGGCGCTCCGTGCGGCTCCGCGCCGAAACTGGAGAATGCCGAGGCAGCACGGGCCATCAATAGCGCAGTCAGGGCCGATCTGGGCGCCGGTGGCGTTCAGGAGCCGTTTATCACCCGCGCGCGGCAAACCGTGGATGACCTTGCCGAGAGCTATGATCTTTCGCGCGACCAGGTCATCGCGCGTTATGTCTTTCACATCTGCGAAGCGCTCGATGCGCGCGGAACTGGCAGTGACCAGCTCAGCGAGGTGCTCTCGCGCATCGAGCAGGCGCTGAAGGAGCCGCGACAGGATAACGCTGACAAGGCAGGCTCGGCGGCGAACGCGCCTGACGCCACGGAGGCCAAACCTCTGCCAGAAGCCAACCAAGACGCAGCGTCGGAGAATAGCGCGGGCGCGGAAGCCACCACGCCAGCCCCACCGGCGGCCAACGAGAGTGCTCCGTCAGCGGAAGATGAACAGGCAGCGGCGACGGAGGGCGCGTCAGAGACGGGGCCGTCGACGGCGGCATCGGACGACGCGAAGGCAGCCGCTCGGACTGATAAGGCCGCCAGAAATGATGCCGCCGCAGCGCAGCGCCACCGGCGAGGGCAGCCGCAAAAGAGGAAATTCAGGGCCAACCGCAACTTCCAGATTCGCGGAAACGACGGACCTCGTTCGTATCGTGTGATGCCAACACGACCGCAGGGCAACCTCGGCATCAGCCAGTTCGCAGGACCGAAAAACCGTGGAACGGCCATGGGGTCGCGCGGGCCGGCGAGCGTAGGCGGCGGCGGCGCGTCGGCGGCGCGCCCGGACGTGACAAAACCGCCGCAAACCGCCCAACCCAAGGTGGAGGCGTCACCCCGCGCGCCTGTATCGTCACCCGAGGTCAGCACCGCCGAGGAGACAACGGCCTCGGCGGAGACGGAGGCTGCGCCCGCTTCACGGCCCGAGGCGGCGCAAACGCGACAGCGCTCACCCGGCGCGCGGCAGCCGACAAGCGAGAGCGCTCGGTCGGAAGCCACCGCGGAACCCCGGACACTCGCGCCCGTCATGGCCGAAGACAGCGGCCCTCCCGCCGGTGAAGGCGGCAAGAGCGAGACCGCGGCGGCCGAACCCGCAACAGAACCCGAGACAACCGCGCCAACCATCGCTCGGGAGACTGCACCCCCCGCAGGCAAGGCCGGAGAAACCCAAACCGCGGGTGACAAGACCGGGCCGGAAGGTGGAACCGCCGCGCCGGCAGACCGAGCTCCGGAAACGGCGGGCGAGCAGGCTCAAGCCCAAACTGCGACCCCAGCAGCGCGCGCAGGCGCAGCGCAGGCCGGTTGCCCGGAGCGCGGCGTGCTCGGCCCGGAATGCTTCGATGTCGATGCCGCGCTGGAGCAGCTGCGTGATCGGCCCGTGGAGTACAACCACCCGCAGCAGATGATCAAGGACCAGCCGACCGAGATCACCCTGGTGCTGCGCACCGACTTCACCGAGGAGGGATTGCCCGAAGAGGCGTCCGGAGCGTTCGAAAATCTCCAAGGCGATGTCAAGCAGCAGCGCGCGAAGATCGCCAACATCATGTCGGCGCGCCTGCGAGGACGCGATTTCGAAGTCGATCCCAAAGGGATGCAGGAGCGCACCGTGACCTGGCGCCGCCCGGTCGAATGGTCATGGTATGTCACGCCCGAGACAGGCGGCGAGGACAAGCGGCTGGAACTGGAACTGTACGCCCATATCGTCAACCCGCAGGGCGAGACGCAGCCGCCGGTGCTCATCAAGACGCTGGATGCGACCATTGACGTGGATGTGCGCACGCTGGACTGGCTGATCGAGCAGGCGAAGACCTTCGAGCCGATCTATGCCGTGGCCGCGGCTATCATTGGGTTATTCACGGCACTGCTCACCCTGTGGGTACGCCGCCGGCCCGCGCATTCGGGGGACGGCCCGCCATCGGGCATTACCACCGCATCGGCCCCCCCAGACCGGCGCATCTCGGACATGAGCGCAAGCGAGGCTGCGGCGGAAGCCGCGCGCAAGGGGCAGGATGACAGCCGAAGCGACGGCCGCGGTTAGCACCTGTTCGGTGGAAACCGTGTCGCGAAACAGGCTCGAAGCGGCTGTATTCTCGCTCTTTCGTCGCTTCGCGCCGTCCTGCGGTGCGTGCACGGGTTCGACTGAGCAAAGTGCAAGGCATTGAAATTGACACAAGACCCATCGTTTCTGGCACAGGCGAGCTTGTTGGCGGGTGCATTGGGCGACAGTCTCGGCGCGGAGATCGAGTTCTGGCCGCTCGACCGGATCGCGCACCAATTTCCCAACGGATTGAGGGAACTGCCGCAGCATCAAGGGATCGTCGGGGCAATCACCGACGACACCCAGATGACGCTGTTTACCGCTGAAGGACTGATCAGGGCATGGATCCGGGGACGTCTTCGGGGTATCGGCACCTTCGACGGCCCTGTCCACCATGCATTACTGCGATGGTTGCTTACGCAGGGCTTTGAGGCAAA
>CAYFTI010000262.1:0-3031 GCA_964346065.1 uncultured Hyphomicrobiaceae bacterium | reverse complement strand
TCCTACGTCCATAACGTCTCGGAGGTGTCCAATCCATCCGTGCCCCAACCCACCTGACGCAGGCGATCATGGCGCGGATCGCCGAATGGAGCGAGCAGCGCAACCGGCTCTTGAACGCCGGCCAGCGGCCGAATTGGGTGCCCCTCGAAGGCTTGACCTATTCCGCCGACGAGCTCCGGAGGGGGACTTCCGCGGACCGCTCGGGCACCACCTTCGGTCGCGCTCGGTCGATGGCGGCCAGCGGACTGCGCCGGCTGGCGCGTCGGATCGCGTAGCGTCGCCGGCACCCGCCACCCTTCGCCGTCGCTTGCTCGCAATGTTCATGTCACCGTTGCTTCCTCCGTGCTGGCGATCCACCTGCCGACGATGTCGGGATCGTAGTTGCGATCGCCCTGCAAAATCCCGAGCGCGTCCATATGCCCTTCGTGGAGCCACTGCTCGAGGCGGGTGATCCGCCCGCTGCCGTGCCCGGCAACGAGCGCGTGGTCGCCCTCCAGCCGGCCGGTGTTTTGCGTGCCGACATGCGGGACGTCGACGGCTTGCATCGTTGTGGTGACTTGCGCATCGGCCGGCGCCGCCGCCACCGCGTCGTTGGTTCTCGCCGCCACCTCCAAAACGATCCGCCTGTCGCCAGGGTCTCGCGCGGACGGCCATGCGCCGGCATAGGTGAGCGCACAGTCACGCACGCGCGCCGACGGCAGCGGCGTCAACGGAAGCCGATAATGAGGGGCCGCGTCGAACCGCGAATGCGTCGCCGGCTGCCAAGTCGGTGCCAGCCAGTTGGCTCGTTCCGCCCCGGTCAGCGAGCAGACGCTGTCACCCCGCGTGCCCAGCGGAAAGATTTCATCGTACCACGTCGACACGCGGTTGTCCGCAAGATGAAAATAGTGTCCCCAGTTGGTTGAACCGCCGTCGGGCTGGTACTTTTCGAACGCGACAGGACTGAGCCATACCCGGTCGGGCGGCTGCGGCAGCCGCGTCCGTGGGCCGCCTTCATAATGATTACCAATTTGATCGCTGATAAGGTAGTCTTCGTTGCGCACGACACCTGCTGTCGTGTTGTTTACATGATACCACTTTTCTTGTCCATGCGGACCTCGTACATCAAGATTACATGGATATCCGTACGTTTTGCTAGCAAAGGGTTCTTTGTTTGGTCCGCCAAAATTAAAGCCGTAATTATTGATCCATAGGCTATGCGATCCCGTCGAGACCAAGGGGGTGCGGAGCAACCCGCTCGTCAGCAGATTACCGTGGCCCAGAACGCGATAGCTACGCGCGTTGATTTGAACCCAAAAATTGTGACCGCCATAGTAGTCATTTTGTCGATCACCCACCCGCTGGCTCAGCGGTTCTGCAATCAAACAATCTTTTAATACAAAGTTCTGAACGAAGGCGCGAGGTTCTTGCGCATTGCCGCGAACTTTGACGTTGACATCCGTCGTATGTTTTATAGTACAATTGCGGAAAATAATATTTTGGATGGCGTCGTTCGGGATGCACATGACTTGTCCGCCGGATTCGATGTCGCGGCGCCATGGCCCGGCGGTCGGCACGATGCGCAAGTGCTCGAACACGATGTTGCTCTGATACACGCGGATGCCGCCATGGAATGCGAAGCCGCGACCGCTACCGTCGCGGGCCGGTGGCGCGGTCTGTCCGGCGACGTAGAGGTTGCCTCGGGGAGCGGTGTCGCTGCGCTGAACGTCGTTCGCCAGCAGCGGATTGTACGTTGCTCCCGAAACGTCGAAGACGACGATCCGCGTGATTCGCGATGAGCCGCCGGTGATGGCGTCTTGGAACGACCCCGTCCCCGCACTCCGGGTGGTGGTGACGTGGACGACCTCGAAACGCCCACCGGTCGCGACGAGCAGCGCGTTGAGCAGGGACCTCGACAACGTTGCCGGGCCTGGCTGGGCCGAGGACGGCCGTCGACGCGGCATCAGGTCGGAACGGATTTTCTCGACAAGGTGATCAAAGCGAAGCCGCAACATCATCACGCCGCCCCGAACTGCGGTGGGTTGGCCGGGCGGCGGCCGTCGTCGGCCCCAACGCTTTCGTGCCGGAAGCGCGTCCTGGTCCCGGCGAGGAGTGCGCGACACCCTGCAGGCACCGGAGGGTCACGGTGCGTCGCTTTCGCCTCAGCTACGACGACGGCAGCCCGCGCCATTCCCGCCGGCACCCTCGCTATCGTACGAACCTCCGCACATCCTCGAGATCAAGGCGCCGCGACCGCGCCACGTCGAGTTCGTCGGGCAGATGCCCAATCCCCATCATCATGATGACCACCTCATGATCGGGAATATCGACGAGACGACGTAATGCCTTGTCCTTCTCGTTTTCGACGCTCCAATTCAGCATACACGTGCCGAGACCTTGCGCGTGCAATGCATAACAAAACGTCATAGCGAACAGGCCACCGTCGATCCAGCACTGGTTACGCTCGCCAATGCTGACAAAATTGCGCTGGTCCGAGGTGACGATTGCCAACCGAGCCAACTGTTCGCCAAAGCCACGGTTGCCGTTTTGCAGATGCAGACAAGAACCCATCGACGCGCCGCCGACCAGATACACCCGGGCCGACTGACGATTGCAGACAGAGGGTGCGTGTTGCGCCAATTGGACCGCCTGATCTAATTGATTGTCGGGTATATCCTCAGAAGAGAACTGCCTAATACTATGTCGAGATAAAAAAAATGCGTCTTTCACGGTCTGTGTAGCCTCTTGAATGGTATATTTTGCCACATGCAACGTCCCACCGACCGCTCTGTTCTCATAATTCTGATATTTTTCGAGGAATTTATCGACTATGGCAACCGAAATACCATGTTGCTTATTAAAATCGTAATAACATCGGAGCGTGGCGAGAACCGTATCGACGATGTCTGATTTGCCGTAGATGTCTAGGTATTTATTCGTGTCGGCGATCAAGGTGGCAAGGTGCGGCTGACCGAAGCCCGGATGGGGACTCGACAGCGCGAGCCCTTTCTCGATGCGGTGATAATTGATGGTGATGCGCGCCTCGAGGCGC
>CAYFTI010000261.1:0-3041 GCA_964346065.1 uncultured Hyphomicrobiaceae bacterium | reverse complement strand
GCAGCTTGAGGATGATGTTCTCGACATCCTCGCCGACATAGCCGGCCTCGGTCAGGGTGGTCGCGTCAGCCATCGTGAACGGGACGTCAAGAATGCGCGCCAGCGTCTGCGCCAGCAAGGTCTTGCCGCAGCCGGTCGGACCGATCAGCAGGATATTCGACTTGGCCAGTTCGACATCGTTGTTCTTGCCGGCATGGCTCAGGCGCTTGTAGTGGTTGTGCACCGCCACCGACAAGACGCGCTTCGCGACGTCCTGGCCGATCACGTAATCGTTCAGAACTTCGCTGATTTCCGAGGGCGTGGGCACGCCGTCGCGGGATTTGACATACGCGTTCTTGTTCTCCTCGCGAATGATGTCCATGCACAACTCGACGCATTCATCACAGATGAAAACGGTCGGCCCTGCAATGAGTTTGCGCACCTCATTCTGGCTTTTACCGCAGAAGGAGCAGTACAGCGTATTCTTGGAGTCGCTTCCGTTCGCTTTGCTCATAGACTCACACCTCGGTGTCTGGCCGTTCCGTTTTCGAACGCGCCCAAAGGCCAGGGCGTCGCAGCTTTGTCATCTGGACGGCTTACGTTGCCAATTCACTGACAGACTACCCGACAAATTGATTTGACCATGTGAAGCGCGTCCCAATCAAGCGTCCCGTGATGCCGCCCGTCTTACAAATTGTTGAGGATCCGCCGCCGCGCGACCCGAAGGCCCGCAGGCGCCGACCGTGCGGGTCGTCATGCCACCCAGGGCTGGTAACGTAGCGGCACATACAAATGGTAAACAGGCGTCGCAAAATGGTTGATCTTCCACGTATGCGTGGACAGTCATGTTGTCTGACGGCGACGCGCCGACAGCGTTCGGGCTGCACGCTCAGGTGTTTTCCTCGGCCGGCGCCGCGCGCTTGTCGAGGACCTGATCGACCAGACCGAACTCCACGGCGTCCTCGGCCGACATGAAATAATCGCGGTCCAGCGTACGCTCGATCACGTCATAGCTCTGGCCGGTATGGCGCACGTAGATCTCGTTCAGCCGGCGTTTCAGTTTCACGATATCCTCGGCATGACGCTCGATGTCACTCGCCTGCCCCTGGAAACCGCCGGAGGGCTGGTGGAGCATGATGCGCGAATGCGGCAGCGCAAACCTCATCCCTTGTTCGCCCCCGGCCATTAGCAGGGAGCCCATCGACGCGGCCTGTCCGATGCAAAGGGTCGCTATAGGCGGGCGGATGAATTGCATTGTGTCATAGATCGCCATGCCCGAGGTGACGATGCCACCCGGCGAATTGATGTACATGGAGATCTCTTTCTTCGGGTTATCCGATTCCAGATACAACAGCTGGGCGGTGATCAGCGCCGCGACCTGGTCCTCGATCGGGCCGGTCACGAAGACGATCCGCTCCTTCAGAAGGAGCGAGAAGATGTCATAGGCGCGCTCGCCGCGGTTGGTCTGCTCCACGACCATCGGCACCAGCGAGGACATTTTGGGTTCGTTGGGATCGCTCATGGTAGTTTCCTGTTTGCCTGCCGCGCGGCTTGCGGCGTTTGGGAGAGCGGCCGGGGCGAGTACGTGCTACGCGGCCTCTTCCTCCGGCATTTCGAATAACTCGTCCTTGGACACGGGCTTTTCCGTGACATCCGCCATGGCGAGTGCGTAGTCCACAACCTTCTCCTCGAAGACAGGACCACGCAATTCCATCAGCGCGTTGGGATTGTTCTGGAAATACTCGATGACCTGTTTTTCCTGGCCGGGATACTGGCGCGCCTGATCCATCATGGCGCGCTTCATCTCCTCGTCGGTCACCTCGATATTGTTGCGCTGACCGATCTCGGCAAGGACCAGCCCCAGCCTGACGCGCCGTTCAGCGAGCTTGCGGTTGCGCTCACGCTCGTCTTCCTCGGTCGTTCCCCTGTCTTCAAAGCTCTGACCGGAGCGTTCCATCTGCTGGGTGGTCTGGCGCCACAGCTCCTCGAACTCCTGATCGACCAGTGATGCGGGAAGCGCGAAATCATGCGCGTTGTCCAGTTCATCGAGGAGCTGGCGCTTGAGCTTGGTGCGGCTGGCCTGCTCCAGTTCCTTCGACAGCTTGTCCCGAATCGCCTCGTGCAGCTTGTCGATCGACTCGAAGCCCATCGTCTGAGCGAATTCGTCGTTGGCTTCCGGCAGCTTCGGCGCCCCGACCTCCTTCACCGTCACGTCGAACTGCGCATCCTTGCCTGCCAGGTGCTCAGCCCCGTACTCCTGCGGGAACGTCACGCTCACCGTACGCTCTTCGCCCGGCTTCGCGCCGACCAGCCCTTCCTCGAAACCGGGAATGAACTGGTTCTTGCCGATGACCACCGCGATGTCTTCCGCCGAGCCGCCCTCGAAAGGCTCGCCATCGATCTTTCCGACGAAATCGACCTTTACCTGGTCGCCGTCTTCTGCCGGGCCATCCTTCGGCTCGTAGGTCGCACTCGATTCGAGCAACTGCGTCATGCTCTTCTCGATGTCCTCTTCCTCGACCTCGGCGACCTGCTTTTCGAGCTTGAGCTTGCGCAAATCGGCGAGTTCCATCTCGGGGATGATCTCGAAGGACATCGTATATTCCAGATCGGCATCGCCGCTGATAACGTTTTCGACGCCCTCGGACTCCTCCGGCAGATTGATCTGAGGTTGCTGTGCCGGGCGCTCATCACGTTCGGCGAGCGCTTGCTGGCTTGTCTCGGAGATCGTCTGCTGCAGAACCTCGGTCGTGATGGAGCGCCCATAGAGCCGACGCAGATGCTCCACGGGCACCTTGCCGGGCCGGAAGCCCTTGATGTTGGCGCGCTGCTTCATCTCCTGCAGCCGCGAGTCCACCTTTTCCTGAATTTTCGGGCGCGCGACCGTTACTTTCAACTCGCGCTTGAGGCCGTCCGAGACCGTTTCCGTAACCTGCATGATCCGTCTTTTCCGTTCGCCTTACATCGTGTCTTGCCGGTGCGAGCCGGGTCACCGGCGCCGCGATCGCTTGGTGCGGGCGGAGGGACTTGAACCCCCACGGCTTGCGCCACCAGAACCTAAA
>CAYFTI010000260.1:0-3052 GCA_964346065.1 uncultured Hyphomicrobiaceae bacterium | reverse complement strand
TCAGTTCGGCCATGACGCCCTTGGGGTCCATGCCGGTCGCGAGCATGTGGCCGTGATCGCGGTAAGCGGTGATGACCTGATCGCCATCCTTTGCAACCATCTGCATACCGGTCACGACAGCTTCCTGTCCGATGTAGAGGTGGCAGAAACCGCCGATGTAGCCCATGCCGTAAAGCTGGCCCGCCTTTTCCTCGAACCGGCGGATCAGCAGCATGTCGCGTAAGGCTGTGAGTTCCTGGTCGCGATCAAAGGCGGTCCCGTCGCGGCCGTTGGCCTCCTCAGAGGATGCGGGCGCTTCAGCGGTAGCCGCGCTCGATGTCTCCGTCGCCATGAATGCCTCCCGGCGCTGAATGTTCCGCAGTTGTCGGAGTGTAGCGCCAACCTCGCGACGATCACAACCGATTCCGCTGTGGTTCACAGGCGCCAGGGCGTCAAACAATGCGTGATTGAATGCCTCAAGCACGCGGTGACCGCTGGGGCCGGCTACTCGCTGGCGTTCGGCCCATCCATGATGATGATGTCGTCCGGGCGCGCAAGGTTGAGCAGCGCGCGCGCCTGCGTCTCGGCCAGGTCGGTCGGGTGCTCTTCCGCTGCTTGCAACGGCGTCACGTCGCGCTCCAGCCTTGCCAGCTTTTCGGCAAGACGGTCGCGCTCGGCTTCCATGTCAACTATGCGCTGCTTGATCTGCGCGCGCCGCTCCAGACCGTGGTCGCCCCTGATCGCCTGATGGGCAAACGAAGCGATCAGCGCGCAGAGGAGCACGAAAATTGCCAGGCTGCGCCCGCGTCGCAGCAAATGCACGGCGCGACTGAGTGTCTCGCCCATGAGAGCCTCCCGCCAAGGTATCCCGTGCACGGGATACACCCGGCAGACTGAACGAAGCGTAAATCAGCCGCGCGCTCCGGCCAGCGTCGCGCGCCCGGCGAAGACGGCCATGTCGCCCAGTTCGTCCTCGATGCGCATGAGCTGGTTGTATTTCGCCGTGCGGTCGGAGCGTGACAGCGAGCCAGTCTTGATCTGCCCGGCATTCGTGGCGACCGAGAGATCGGCGATCGTGGCGTCCTCGGTCTCACCCGAGCGGTGGGAGACGACGACGCCGTAGCCCGCGCGCTGGGCCATGTCGATGGCGTCCAGCGTCTCGCTCAGCGTGCCGATCTGGTTGACCTTGATGAGGATGGCGTTGGCGATACCCTGGTCAATTCCCTGTTTCAGCCGGCCCGGATTGGTGACGAACAGGTCATCACCCACGAGCTGGCAGGACTTACCGATCGCACCTGTCAGTGCGGCCCAGCCGGCCCAGTCATCCTCGGCCATGCCGTCCTCGATCGACACGATCGGATAGCGCGAGGTCAGGTCCTGGTAGTAGGCGCTCAGCCCGGCGGCATCCAGCGTTCTGCCCTCCCCTGCCAGCTCGTAGCGGCCATCCTTGTAGAACTCGCTCGCCGCTGCATCCAGCGCCAGCGCGATCTGCTCGCCCGGCCTGTAGCCTGCCGCCTCGATCGCGCGCATGATGAAGCCAAGCGCCTCGTCCGCAGACTTCAGCGCCGGAGCAAACCCGCCCTCATCGCCGACATTGGTGCTGTGCCCGGCATCGCGCAGCAGTTTCTTCAGCGCATGGAACGTCTCCGCGCCCCAGCGCACCGCCTCGCGCAAGCTCGGCGCGCCGACCGGCATGACCATGAATTCCTGAATGTCGATCGGGTTGTCAGCGTGTGCGCCGCCATTGATGATGTTCATCATCGGCACAGGCAGCGCGCGCGCCGGTAGCCCGCCGATATACCGGTAGACCGGCAGCCCGGCGCTTTCCGCCGCCGCCTTGGCAACCGCCAGCGACACGCCCAGGATCGCATTCGCGCCGAGCCGGCCCTTGTTGGGCGTGCCGTCCAGCTCGATCAACAAGCTGTCGAGCCGGCGCTGGTCCTCGGCATCCATGCTCTGAAGCCGGTCGAGAATCTCCTCGTTCACCGCCGCCACCGCACCGCGGACGCCCTTGCCGGCGTACCGCGCATCGCCGTCCCGGCGCTCATGCGCCTCATGCACGCCGGTGGAGGCGCCGGACGGCACGGCGGCGCGGCCCAACGCGCCGTCTTCGAGGATGACGTCAACCTCCACGGTCGGGTTGCCGCGGCTATCGAGGATTTCCCGGCCGACAATGTCATAAATGGCGGTCATGAGCAGCCTTTCTCCGGCGGGGCCGGCGTTTGCACCGTCGCGCCACCTGTCCATATACTGGGGTCGAGCAGCGTTATTAGCCAATTCTGGCATCAAACGAAAGAGGCCGCGCATCACCGCGGAAAGGCATATGAACGGTTCACCGCAACAAGCGGGCATCGCGCTGGTGCTGTTCTCCGGCGGGCAGGACTCCACCGTCTGCCTCGCCTGGGCGCTGGAGCGTTTCGCGCGGGTCGAGACGATCGGCTTCGACTACGGCCAGCGCCATAGCGCGGAGCTTGAGGCGCGGGAGACCGTGCGCGCGGAGATCGCGCGGCAATTCCCCGGCTGGGCCGCGCGGCTGGGCGCGGATCACGTTCTGGCGCTGCCGACGCTTGCGCAGATCAGCGATACGGCGCTGACCCGGGATGCCGAGATCACCATGACCGATGCGGGCCTGCCGAGCACCTTCGTGCCGGGGCGCAACATCCTGTTCTTCACTTACGCGGCGGCGCTGGGCTACCGGCGGGGCATCGCCGATCTGGTCGGCGGGATGTGCGAAACGGATTATTCCGGCTATCCCGACTGCCGCGATGAGACGCTGCAGAGCCTGGCGCGCAGCTTGAGCCTCGGGATGGATCGCACCATCACCATCCACACGCCGCTGATGTGGCTCAACAAGGCGCGCACCTGGGCGCTGGCACACGAACTGGGCTCGGACGCGCTGGTTGACCTGATCGCAGAGCACACCCATACCTGCTACATCGGCGACCGGGCGACCCGGCACGAATGGGGTTACGGCTGCGGCACGTGCCCGGCCTGCGAATTGCGGGCCAATGGCTGGCGCGAATGGCGCGCCGAAGCGGCCGTCACAGGCTAACGCATGTGTTCTGTCAAGGAA
>CAYFTI010000259.1:0-3053 GCA_964346065.1 uncultured Hyphomicrobiaceae bacterium | reverse complement strand
CACCCGCCACGGCCGGAACGGACGTAGCCAGCAACGCCGCAACTGCGGCGCCCAAAACCATCTTGCGCATCTATCCCTCTCAATATGCCCAAATCCCCGCCTGCCCCCTGCAGGCGGCTGACGACAGCCCGTGCCCCCAAAGCACGGTTCAACTGCACGTCATGGTTTTGCCGTTACACTGATTCGCGTGGCCTAAAACTGTTACACATCTCGAATGTTGACGTGACGTCACGTAATGTCACCCAAAACACACACCAGCACACCGCCGCCATGAGCGATGGCCTGCATCGTCGCGGCAGAAATGCACGTGCTTTTCGGATGAGGAGGGATGAGTAGATGCCGAAGGTCGATATCGAGGTGTCAGGTATCCGGCGCGCGGGTGATTTCAACGCCCAGGGCCGCGCCCGGCACCCGGTCCAGCTTCTCGACGCGCACGCTGACCCGGCATGCGCCATCCAGCGTTAGGCAGGTCTGGGCGACCTCTTCGGCGAGCGTTTCCATCAGGTTGATGTGCTCGGTTTCGATCACGCCTTGAATGGCGGCGATGATCGCGTCGTAGCACACAACCGGCCCCCGCCGGTTGCGCGAAGCGCCATGCGCGACCGCAACATCGACGCTGAAGCGGACGCGTTGAGGGCCGTTCTGCTCTTCCGCGCGCAACCCGATCCTGCATGGCAGCACCAGGTCGCGCACATAGATGATGTCGTAGAAATTTGCGTCTTGTGTCATGCGGGGCGCACCGCGTGCCGGGAGTTGAAAAGCAAACCGGTTCGCGGTCACGATACGCGCCGCAAACGCACCCGGAGGGCGCTAGGCGTCATACTTGATGTATTTGGCGATGGCCTCGTTCCCGGGCCCGGTCAGCGCGCCGCCTTCCTTGGCCGGCTGCCACATCACGACCTGCTCGATCTTGGCAGCCAGTTCGAAGTCCCGGTCCGTGATACCGCCAACATCATGCGACTCGATCGCCACTTCGACCTTGCCGAAGGATATGGTGATATCCGGATGATGCCACGCGGCCTCGGCCAGATGCGCCACGGCATTCGCGACAAGCACCGCGGCCTTGAAACCGTGCGTGCCGTAGCTGCGCCGCAGTTGTCCGCCCTCGTAACGCCAGGCTGGCAGCTCCCGTCCGAGCCGCGCCGTGATATCGCTTTCCTCGTAAACGCCTGTTGCCTGCATTCTCGCGTATCCTAATCCTTCGTGTGATCGGCCTGTTCAACGGGCTTGTTCGTCGTGCCCGGCTCGCCCGGACCGGAGACCTCCGCCCCTGACAGCGCCGCTTCTTCCGGGCGCACTTGAAGCATGTTGGGCGGCATGCTTTCCGGCGCAAGCGCACCCAGGGAGAAATAGATCTTGAGCAGATCGTCAACCTTCATCTCCGGCACGACGGTGATATGATCCTCGGGCACCAGCACAAGTCCGCCCGTCATCGGGAGTGGTGCGGTCGGCAGATAGACCATGACCCGGCGCTGATCGCCGATGTAGTAGAAGTCGTTGCTGGCCAGCAGCGCGAGGATGTGCGTGCCGTTCTGCTCCCCGAAGCGCACCGCCACCACATCCATTCCGGACAGGTCGTTGCCGGCTTTTTCCGTGGCAAGCCGGATGACGCGTGCGACGGGGTTGTAAATGCCCTTTACCAGCGGGAGACGCGCAAACATCAGGTCTATCGCCCCCTGAACGCCGCGCCGCGCCTCGGTGCGGACAATGGCGCCAAGAACCCATATTCCGATCAGCGCGATAGCGACCCCGAGCCAGAACGCCAGCGTGTCGTTCTCCACCAGCGCACTCCCGCCGCGGCGCAGCAGTTCGCCCAGAAACGTCCCCGGTCCAAGCGCATCGCGAAGGATCTGCACGAGCCAGGCAATGATGACGATGGTCAGGACGATCGGCAGCAGAACGATAAGTCCCGCCAGAAACGTCCCCGTCACCCGGCTGCGCCAGAACCCTCTGAACAAATCCCACATTGCCGTTATCGCGCCCCGTCAAAACACAAGCGGCGTGATGCTAACAGAGACCCCGCGTGATCGGCTACGCTTTTCGGGGTGTGAGGGCGGCCCGCGCGTGCCAAGCACCCCGAACGTCAAAAAGGGGCGGCCCGTAAGACCACCCCTTCAATTCAACACCCGTATATGACGGCGTCGCGCCTACGGGTTGAGCGCTTCCTTCAGCCCGCGAGCGGCCTGAAACTTGGGAACACGGCTGGCCGGTACTTCGACGGTCTCGCCGGTGCGTGGATTGCGCGCGGTCGTCGCCTTGCGATCCGAAACCTTGAAGCTGCCGAAACCGGCAATCCGCACTTCATCACCTTCCTGAAGCGCGGACTGGACGTGCTGAATAACGGCATCGACTGCGGCACCGGCTTGATCCTTTGTCAGGTCAGCTTCATCGGCAACGGCCGCCACCAGTTCCTTCTTGTTCATATTTTCTTCCTTTCGCCACTACATATTCTTTCGCAAACCCTCGTGCTTTCGCACGAAATCCAGCCACCAGTGAATGACACGCGTCGGCAGCCGCTCAAGTCCAAGTCGGGATTTATCCACGCAAAAAATTCTTGCAAGGGGCCAAAAACGCCGGGATTCCGGCTCCATCTGGCGGAAACAGACCGAGGCGGTCACGGGGACCGCCTCGGCTTGAAAATCCCGGAGCCATTCGGCAGACGCCACGCCCGCTCAATGAGCGCGGAAGCTCGTACCCGCCGGCTGCTCCGTTTCCATGTTCGGCTCCGACGCCGCGGCCGCTGCGGCAGCGGCTGAAGCCGCTTCGTTCCACTCCTGCGGCTCCGGCGGGCGCGTGAGCGCCACGCGCAGGACATCGTCCATGCGGGAGACCGGCACGATCTCCAGGCTGTTCTTCACATTGTCCGGGATCTCCGAAAGGTCCTTTGCATTCTCCTCCGGAATGATCACGGTCTTGATGCCGCCGCGCAGCGCCGCCAGCAGCTTCTCCTTCAAGCCGCCGATCGGCAGAACACGCCCGCGCAGTGTGATTTCGCCCGTCATCGCCACCTCGCGATGCACGGGAATACCGGTCATCACCGACACAATCGCGGT
>CAYFTI010000258.1:0-3054 GCA_964346065.1 uncultured Hyphomicrobiaceae bacterium | reverse complement strand
ATGTGCTGGACGTGATAGCGCGGGTCGTAGTTGTCGGCCTGCAGCCAGCGCGGCGGCACCAGCCAGCCAGTCGTGCTGGAGTCTTGCAGGGAGCTATGAGCCAGAACGGAAAAGTCCGAACACGCGCGGAACACGCTCCCCCAGAACATTCTGAGACTGGGATTTTCTCGCTATGGTCGGTTAAATTCGACAGGCTCCTAATTGGTCGGAGGATCTTCAGGCACAAGAACAAGGATTCGTCGGGCTTGCAGTCCAGCACCTGGCAAATTGCGTCCAGTGTCGAGAATCGAATTGCGCGCGCCTTGCCGGTCTTGAGTACCGAAAGATCTTGCGCTGGATTCCAACGGCTTCGGCCAGGTCGTCGAGCGTCATCTCGCGCCGCGCCAAGCGTATAGGATTTATTTACGTCCTTGGTCCCGAAATCAAAGAGCATCCACAGCCTGTCCTAGGTCGCTTTTGACCCGATCGGAGCGCGAAGCGGACCTGATTTACCACTCGCGCGGCCCGTCCGGACGCGAAAGGCCGTCATTGCCCGGCCAGGGGCGTTTTTCGGCACCAGGGGGCGGGCCTCGCCTGGCCAGCGCGCGGCCGGAGGTTTGTTTTTCGCAGCTCATAGGAGCAAAGTGCCTCGCTGTTTGGGGGGCGCGGCTTTCCAGCCACAGGAAAGCCGGACCTTTACTGCGCAGGTGGGAGAGGATCTGCTCGATCACCGGCAGGCGTTCTATTTACACGCGGAATAGGTACTCTGGAACAGCCAATCCGGAATGGAGTCAGGGAGGAACAATCTGCTGGCGCAGATCATTGTGGCCTTTGAACGGCGTATCAGCCGTCAGTTACCAGACACTGGAAGGCTACAAACCTATTGCCTGATTCTTGACCGATACCGGGCTTTCCTGCCGCTGCTCGAAACAGAGCTTCGCACTCGCTGGGGTGTCGAGATCGAGGACGGAGTCGCCCCATGGTCCACGGTCGGGGTTGCCGCACGTGCTACACTGATTATGTGTCACTGACAGGATGATCAAAATGGCTAATCTAACCTTGAGTATCGATACCGAGCTACTGCAAAAGGCGCGCGAAGCGGCGCTGCGCGAGCAAACCTCGGTCAACGCCTTGGTGCGGGAGTATTTGAAGGGCTACGTCAACGCACGCGAACGGCGCTTGCGCGCGCTGGATGCGCTCGACGCCGTGGCCGAGCGCACGGAATCGGCCAGCCAGCAGCGCTGGACACGCGAGTCGCTGCACGATCGCAAAGTCGGCTGAATCGTGCGAGTATTCGTCGATACCAATCTGTGGGCCTACCGACTGGATCGCCGCGAGCCGGAAAAGTCCGCGTACATCCGAGACTGGCTGCGGGCGCTCGCGCTCGAGCACGACATCGTGGTCAGCACTCAGGTTCTGATCGAGCTGCGCTCAGTGCTGACGCGAAAGCTCAAGCCAGCGCTTTCATGGCAAGACACCCGGGATGCCCTGGAGGCGCTGACCGGCTTCGATGTCGTGCCTGCCAACACCGACCTTGTGCTCGATGCGCATGAACTGGCGCGGGTCGAGAAACTCTCGTGGTTCGACGCGCTGATCGTCGAAGCGGCCATTCGCTCTGGATGTGAACGCCTGTATTCCGAAGATCTGGCACACGGACAGGCGTATGGGCCGCTGCGGGTCAGCAATCCCCTCGATTCCGGCGAAACCGGTTCATGATCCTGCGCAGCGTCACAAAACACGTCCTCGGCCAGAACTGGTTCGCCGCAAGAGTATCCACAGCCTGTCCGAGGTCGCTTTTGACCCGATCGAAGCGCCAAGCGGACCAGATTTATCACTCGCGCGGCCCGTCCGGACGCGAAAGGCCGTCATTGCCCGGCCACGAGCGTTTTTCGGCCCGAGGCACTGCAGGCCGCGCTTGGCCAGCGCGCGGCCGGAGGTTTCCTCTTTGCAGCTCATTGGAGCAAAGTGGCTCGCCGTTTCGGTGGGACGCGGCTTTGCGGCTACAGGACAGTCGGATCTTTCAGACCACGTAGCCGGGGTCGCCAGCGCTCCAATTCCCCTCCTCGCAGGCCGGCATAGTTTGTAGCGCAAACACCTTCAGCCCTTCTCGTTCCAGCAGTCACCCGACCCGACGGGCGATGGTGTGGGCCAGTTGCGTCATGTGCGGAAATGTCAGCTCGCGCACCACTGGAACCGCGGGCGGGCGCCGTTGGGTCTCACCACATAGACCCCATCCAGAAACAGCATGCGAAAGTGAATGTTCAGGTTCAGGGCCGAGCCGAACCGCTGGATTAGAGTGACCGCGCCGGTGCGAGCCGATTGCTGCGTGTAGCCGGCCTGCTTAATTAGATGTGCAGCAATCCCCCGGTAGACGATGGTGAGCATGCGGCCAATCAACGCCGGATACGTGGCCAATAGGAACCGCAGCGAGCGATTCACTGGCGTCCCACTGCCCCAGCGTGCCGGAGAGTTGCCAGCGCTCATCGGCCAATTCGGCAAGAATTTCGCCGCCGCCGTCAATGGTGTAGAAGTCGACCGAGTAGTCCTGGGGGCTCCCCGAGGCGGGCAGCAGCATAGCGAGCGACAGCAGCGCTGCGCGCTCGGGCCGCGCAAAGCGACGGGTTGGCGCTGGACGAAGGGCGATGAACCGCCGCGTCAGCGATCGTCCACCTCGGCCAAGCGCGGCGCGACCAGCTCGCGCAGCATGGCCAGCTCGGCGCGGAGCCCCTCGAGTTCGTGGTCCTGGCGCCGGCTGATATCGGCAAGCTCGGCGCGGAGCGTCGCATTCTCTTCGCTCAGCGAACGAACTTGCCGGCTGAGGTCGCGCAGGGCCTGCTCTCGGCTTCGCTCACGCCGATCGATTTCCTGCACCGCGTTGGCCAGCACGGCAGTCAGGCGGTCATACTTCACGCCCTCGACCTCGCCATCGCCGTTGCGCGTGACCAGGCGCTCGTCGATGGCCGCGACGTCCTCGGCAACGAAGCCGATATCGGGCGCACCGCTTTGCTTCCAGTGGTATCCGACGGCTTGCAGCCGCAGCGCGGTGGCCAGGCCCAGGTCGAGATCGACGATATC
>CAYFTI010000257.1:0-3058 GCA_964346065.1 uncultured Hyphomicrobiaceae bacterium | reverse complement strand
ATGCCGCCACGGCGATCGGCCACTGGCTGTCCGTCCCGCCGATGGTGCTGGGCGCCGATCCGCGCGATCATCGCGAGCGCACGCTTTTGACGATGATGCGCGAAGCCGCCGCGGACCCGGACGTGCCGGACTTCGACGAGCGCCAGGTCATGGACGAGATGAAGCAGTATCTCTGGGCCGGCACGGAGACGACCGCCCTGACGCTCACCTGGTGCTTCTACCTGCTCTCGCTCTACCCGGAAGTGGCCGAGCGCATCCGCGCGGAAGGCGAGGCGGTCTATGGCGACCGCGTGCCGACCTTCGAGGACATGCAGGCGCTGACCTACACGCGCTCGGTGCTACAGGAAACCATGCGGCTCTACCCGCCGATCTGGAGCCTGATCCGCGAGGCGACGGCCGAGGCCGAACTGGCTGGCCACAAGGTCGAGCCGGGCGACAAGATCGTGCTGTGTCCGTATATCGTGCATCACGACCCGCGTATCTGGGACGAGCCGGAGAAGTTCGACCCGAGCCGCTTCGAGCCGGAAAAGGCGCGGGCGCGGGACAAATACGCTTATCTGCCCTTTGGCGCGGGCAAGCGGGCCTGTGTCGGCGGGGCGCTATCGCTGATCGAGAACACGCTGGCGCTAACCCAGCTCCTCCGCCGCTTCCGTCTGGAATATGTCGGGCCGGTCCCCGCGCAAATCGCCGCGACGGTGACGCTCACGCCAAAAGGCGGCAAGCTGCCATTCCGCATCCTGCCGCTCTCCTGACGCCGACACCGATTCTCGCCGCGCGACGGGTCGGAAAACCGGTGCCCATTTTTCGGGCCGCGCGGCATGGCGCTTTGGCGCTTACCAGCCGCCCTGGAACAGGACGCCGGACCGGCCATTACCGTACTGGCTGACGTTGGCGTCGGTATCCTTGCCGAACTGGAATACGCCAAGCGTGTTGTTGTTCCCATACTGGCTGGTCCGGGCATCGTGATCGTCGCCACGCTGATAGACGCCGGTATGGTTGCCGCGACCGTACTGGTTCACGCTGGCAGAATTGTTGTTGCCGCCAAAGATGTCGGTATGCCGCTGGATATGCGAGAACGCCCGCAGCCCGCGCGAGAGCTTCTGCTGGCCGCGCTCGTTCTTTGGCGAAACGTAAAGGCTGATGCTGCCGCCCGCGTCGGCCGGCTCCGGTGCTGCCATCGCACCGGCTCCAAGGCCCGCGGCAATCAGCGCTGCAAAGAATGTCGTGCGTTTCATCGTCGTCTCCCTTTCCGTTGTGTGAGACTGGCGCGCTGTCAGACGCGACCGCCTACGCGCTTGGCGCAGGTGAAGGTCTCGCCTCCAGCGTGGACTTTCAGCTTGGCGGTGTAGCTCGCGCCGCCGCCACTGCCGATCGTGACGGTGCCGAGCTGGGCCGGTGTCTCGGGTGCGGCCTGGAAACCGCCGGCCTGGTTGATCATCGAGTGTCCGCTGACGCCGTCCTGTTCAACGCTCAGTTCGTAGCGGCCGGACATCATGCCCTTCGCGTGAACGACGCCTTGCAACTGCGTGCCATAAGGTCCGGGGGTCACGCGGATCTCGCATTCGACCCGGTCGCTGGAGAACCAGCCGGCACCGGCGTCGCCGCCAGCGGCCGCACCGCCCATGGCCAGAATGCCGGCGCATAGCGCAGCGCGAGCCATATTGCGGCGGATGGGTCCGTTTCGATGTGTCATTTTCCTCTCCATAGGGGTTGCGAGGGGCGCGGGGCCCCTCGACTTGGTCAGCGCCGTTCCTCAGTTCTGAACGATGACACCGACATTGCCAGAGCCATGCTGGTTGGCAGTCGCGCTGTTGCCGTGACCGCCCTGGATCACGCCGACGGCATTGCCGCGTCCGGTCTGGGTCGTGGTCGCGGAATTGTGCGAACCGAACTGGGCGATGCCGCTCACGTTGCCGGCGCCGCGCTGATAGCTGTCGGCATAGTTGCCGCGTCCGCCCTGGCCGATAACGGTGCGGTTGCCATAGCCGTCCTGCGAGCTGATCGTCGTATTGCCACGGCCGTACTGATAGACGCTCGTGCGGTTGCCGTAGCCGCGCTGCCCGATACCGGCGGCGTTATCCTTGCCGAATTGCTCAAGGAACGCTTCGTTGCCGCCGGCGATCGCGGCGGAGCCGCCTGCGGACAGTCCAAGGCCGAGAACGAGGGCGATGGCGCTGGATGTCAAAACTTTGCGGATCGTCATGGTATCAGTCTCCCTTGGTTTTGCTTGCCCTCTCTTGCGAGATGACGATCCGTTTGTAACGTGCCGGTGCTGAATACGTGTTGAACGCAAATAATTGATTCTATTCACCTGGATGAACAGCGGCTGCGTGCCGGGTTCATCTCGGGTTCATCAAGGTGGCGAACCTTCGGACTTGTCATTCGGCGCGACGCCGATTACAAAGGAATGTGTTGCAGAGTAGTGGCCAGAGACCCGATATTTCAGCCATGCCCCATGCCGCTTCATTCGCAGGTGTGATCCAGCGCCGCCGCCCCCTGGCGACAGCGGCGCTGCGCGCAGCTCTGCTCCGCCCGCTTTCCGACAAGCCTCTCCTAAGCCTTATCAGCCCCTGAGCGTCGGCGGTCCGCGCGTGCAGGACGGGTGCTCAGGGGATACAAATCGCAACAGGACCAACGGGAATTTTTCTCCGGTTGCAGATCCGGAGGCTTGAGAACGAGGCAGCATCACAATGACTACGGAAACCGCAAACACGCCGCATGGCCGCGTGTTCATCTTCGATACGACCCTGCGCGACGGCGAGCAGTCGCCGGGCGCGTCCATGACGCAGGAAGAAAAGCTGGAAATCGCTTCTCTCCTGGATGAAATGGGCGTCGACATCATCGAGGCGGGCTTCCCCGCCGCGTCGCAGGGCGACTTCGAATCCGTTCAGGAAGTGGCCAAGATCGCCAAGAATAGCGTGATCTGCGGACTGGCGCGCGCGGGCAACGCCGACATTGATCGCGCCGGCGAGGCGATCAAGCCGGCAAGGCGTGGGCGCATCCATACCTTCATCTCCACCAGCCCGCTGCACATGAAGTACAAGCTGGGCAAGGAGCC
>CAYFTI010000256.1:0-3070 GCA_964346065.1 uncultured Hyphomicrobiaceae bacterium | reverse complement strand
GGCGGCGGTTCGCCGGCCGTCCGGTGCCCAAGGTGATCGACCAGCCCATGCACGTCCCTCGTCTCGCCACCGGACGCCGGCGATCCACAACAGGAACAGCACAAAGGTGACGTGCAGCCGGACCACGGTCCCGCGCACGCTGCCCAAGGTGATCGACCAGCCCATGCACGTCCCTCGTCTCGCCACCGGACGGCCGGCGAACCGCCGCCACCACCGCCGGGTTCCGGCGAGACGCAACTGCAGGCGGGCCGCCTGCGCGCAGTTTTCGACCATCAGTAGATTCATCCGGCCCGCATTCGCGCTTCGAGTTTTTCTCCTTGAAGCGCAGTCCGCGATGGGACACGGGTCGAGGATTGCATTGAGTAGCACGGGTTGTTGGCGGGGAAATACGTGATGAACTCTACGACAGGACCAAATCCGCAGGATCCTGTCTCGTTCGCCACGCTCCTTCAGGCGTGGGAAAGCGAGCAGAAGAAACGAGTAACAGGCGGTCGCTCGTCGCTCGCCGGCTTTCACTACCAACTGAAGGTATCGCTGGAGGCGTTCTTCGATGGCGTCCTGAAGGGCGATACTGGCGCCGTGAACGCGTTCGAGGTCTTCAGCGACATTGCGACAGAACGCGGCCCGTACGTCTATCTCACGCAGGTGAAGACGAGGCTGAATTCGGCGGCGCATCGCAAGGCGATCGAGGAGTTTCTAGCGATCGACGCTTGGCTCGAGGACCGGTTCCCTTCCGAGCGTGAGCGGTTTCGCTATCAGGTAGTCGCGCGGTGGAGAGACGGCCACGCCACCTTGGAGACTTCGTCGCTGAGCGCCGCAGAGCTCAAACTCGCGGAACCGGATGCCTCGCGCTGGCGGGAACTCCGCGGGCGGTGCCTGCCCGCTCGGATCGAAGGCTCGCCGCAGGTGCAACTGGCAATCCAGCTCTTTGCCCACGTCGAGCGACCGTTCGCCTTGCTGGACCGCTGCACGGCCAGGCTGATGGAAAAGATCGCGAAACACGAAGCGCCGACGGACATCGCCGGTGAACTGGTGCAGTTGTTCGAGGACGGGCGACGACGGACCAAACCGCCGCTGAAGCTTCTGAGTCCCGCCGATTTCGCGCCCGTGGAGCATCCCGAGCGGCGTGTCGTCCACGGTGTGCGGCCGACGGTGGAAGACCTTCGTGCCGGACGGTTCATGGAACGGCCGGTACATCTGCAAGCCGCCCTGGAGGTCGTTTATCGGACGTGGGCGGAGATGGAGAGTGAGGACGGTTCCGCACTACCGGTGTTCTGGATTACCGGCACCTCCGGTGCGGGTAAGAGCGTGCTGGCGCTACAGGTGGCCCAGGCTTTGCTGGCCAACGGCGATGTCGAAGCGGTGAACTGGCTGGAGTCTTACGCAGACGTTTTGCCCGGCGCGCTGGCCAATGCCTCGACGCGGGTGGTTCCCCTTCTGATCCAAGGTGACGATCTTTTCGCCCTCGAAAACCGCAAGCGCGCCGTTTGGGACGAGGTCGGAAGGCGCGCATTAGAGGGAGGCTTCCACCGTCGAACGGCCATCCTCACCTGCGGTCCTCCGGAGCATTTCCGCGAATTCCGCCGGGAAGCCAATCGACATAGAGGGCTTCGTCTCGTCAGCTTTGAGATCAAAGAATTCAGCGCCGATGAAAAGATCGACTTTCACGCTTGGTATCAAAACTACACCGGAGAGCATGTGCCATGGACGAACCAAGCGATTATTCTCGTTGCAACCTGGATCTACGAACTGCACCGGCAGCAGCAAATCACGCCAGAAGAATTCGCAAATCGCTTCCACAGCCGACTGGAGGAACTCGGCATCCGAAATATCGGGCGATCCGCACTTGCGCTCAACCTATATGGATTACCAGCACCCGACACCCTATTTCAAGGCCATCGACCCGCACTTGAGCAAATGCTGACCGAGGGCGTGTGGCGACTGTCGAGCCCGAGTCTTCAGAATTTTGCAGGCCGCTTCTTTCACCCCTCCGTTTGTAAGCTCGTTTACGAGGCTCTCGTCGAACCCTCGATTCGTTCCGCTCGCGCCACGGACATCGCCCGCGGTTTCGACGCCATGCTCAGCGAAGGCGAGCCTGCCGACGCGTTCATCGGCTGGCTGGGCACGCAAAAGATCGGCCGCAAAAAGAGCAAGGGCGCGGCGCTACTGGATGAGGCGATGCGGCGCGCCATTCTCCTGGCGTTGTGGGAGGGTGCTTTTGCTCATCGAGAACCGACCGAGCCGATGGTCGGTCGCCTCTCGCGCTGGCATCGCGCCCTCGTAGACGGGAAAATCCAAAGACCCCCGGAAACAAAGGCATGTCTGCGGTCCTGGTGGCAACCTCTGCCGCTTGAAGACACGCGTTGGGGTCACTTGTTCGAGATGATTTGGGAAGACGCGAGCGATGAAGATCGCCGCATAATCAGTTCAACGGGCCAAAAGTGGCTCGGAACCCAATGCTCCCATCCCAAGTGGCCCTGGATCTTCGTCCGATTGGCACAGTACGAATCGGAATCGTCAGAATTGCGCGCGCTCGGTCAGTCCTGGGTGGGCGCAAACGGCGCTCATCCCTGGTGGTCGTACGCATGGATTTACCTCGCACAGACCGCGGAGCGGGTCGCCCACTTGGAGCGGTCTCGACTCGCTGCTGCCGCGTTGCGTGCCATTCCGCAGCAACCCGACATCGCGGCGGACTTGAAAGTCTGGAATCTCGCGATCGACTTGGGCGTAGATCATGACGATTTGACGCAAGCGATCGTCGCCAAGCTCACCTCGGCCACAAATCCTTACAAGAACAAACGGGGCATCGATTTCATGGTCGAGGAGATTTCCGAACAGCAACGGGCGCCGGCGCTGGTATCCGGCTTGGAAGCGGATTGGGAGGCTCCGGGTTGGGCGCACTTTTGGCAACAGCTGCTCGCCGATGGGCGCCTTTCAGAAAATCTGCTGCCGCTGGGACGACGGTGGCTCGACGGCCGCGAGGACCGCCCCGAATGGGCCCACGTCTGGCAGGTACTGGTCGCCCGCAACCACGAGCTCGACACCCTGCTGCCGCTGGGACGACGCTGGC
>CAYFTI010000255.1:0-3089 GCA_964346065.1 uncultured Hyphomicrobiaceae bacterium | reverse complement strand
ACCACAACAATGCGCGCATCGGCCATCTCGACGGCAAGCTCGTCACGCTGGGCGGCCATTGGGATGTGAAACTGCGCGCCGACCACGATGACCGCATCCTCAACTGCGTGCTGCAGCTTTTCTGCGCGATGCTGCGCTTCAACAAGGCATGCCGGACGCATGTCGAGGATCTTGTCTCGCGGATGGAAGAGCGGGAACTCAGCCCGCAACTTGCGCATCACGAGGCCGACCTGTACCTGAACCCGCGGCGCACGCGCTGACGCTCAGCCCGTGACGTGCACGGCTGCGCCCGGCCCGGCGACGGCGAGCAGCTTGCGCAAATCGGCTTCGCGCAGTGCGATGCAGCCCGCAGTGGGCGCGAAGTCTGGCGCGGCCAGGTGCATGAAGATCGCGCTACCGCGCCCGCGGATGCGGGGACCGTCGTTATAGCCAAGCACAACGACGAGGTCATAAAGATGGTCGTCGCGCCACAGCCGCTCGTGGCCCGCGGGATAAGGCAGGCGGACGGGGCGGTTGTAGTTGCGGTCGCGCGGGTCGTCGCACCAGCCGTCGTGCGGGCTTATTGGAGAAACCGGCAGCCGGGTTACGGGCCGCGCGATCCGGTCGTTACGATAGCGCGCCTCGCGCATCGGCCAGATGCCCACCGGCGTTGCGCCGTCGCCCTCGCGCTTACGCGCCCGCCGTCCGCCGCGTCCCAGTACACAAGGAAACTGCACTGATCCGACAGCGGCGACGCCGGTTTGAGCCGCGGGCGAGCGGGCATGAATGTTCACGCAGAATTGCATTCGTGCGAGCGACCTTTCATCGGCTGGCGGGGTGCGGCTTATTGCTTTGCTTTCTGCGGCAGCCTAAATGCCACACTAGCGCAAAAGAAGGAATTTTCGGGGAGAGTGCAGGATGAGCACGGCGCGACATATTCTAGTGGTTGATGACGATGAAGATCTGCGCGACTCGCTGGGTGAACAGTTGGCACTCCATGAAGAATTTGAAACCGAGATCGCCGCGAATGCGCGCGAGGCCATGGACAGCATCAAGAGCCAGCGCATTGATCTGGTATTGCTGGACATCGGCCTGCCGGACATGGATGGCCGCGAGGCGTGCAAGCTGATCCGCAAGAACGGCTTTGCCGGCCCGATCATCATGCTGACCGCTCAGGATACCGACGCCGACATGATCCTCGGCCTCGAGTCGGGCGCGAATGATTACGTTACCAAGCCGTTCCGCATCGCGGTGCTGTTGGCCCGCATCCGCGCGCAGCTTCGCCAGCATGAGCAGAGCGAAGATGCCGTGTTCACGATCGGCCCCTACACCTTCAAGCCCGCCGGCAAGCTGCTGATCGACCCGAAAGGCGGCAAGATCCGTCTCACCGAGAAAGAGACGTCCATTCTCAAGTATCTCTATCGCGCCGGACAAAATGTCATCACGCGCGATGTACTGCTCCACGAGGTCTGGGGCTACAACGCCGGCGTCACCACGCACACGCTCGAAACCCACATCTATCGCCTGCGCCAGAAGATCGAGCAGGATCCCTCCAACGCGGAACTGTTAGTCACCGAAGCAGGTGGCTATAAGCTCATGCCGTGAGGTTTCCCGGGCCTGGTTGTTGAGACCGCCACTTGCCGGGCAGACCCGACTCAGATCATCCTCATGGAATATGGGGGTGGAAACTTATGCGTGACGAAGATCGCGCGTTCCTCGAGAACGCGCACCTGTTCATAGGGCTGTCCAAAGAACAGATCGATGCAATCGCTGCGGCAACGCAGAGCGTGTGGTTTGACACCGGGCAAGCCATCACGCAGGCCGGCGATTGGGGCGCCGCCGCCTTCCTGATGATGTCGGGTACCGTTTCGGTGGCGGACGCAAACGAAGCATCCGGATTTCAGCAGCCGCTCGGGGCCGGCACGCTGGTCGGCGAACTGGCGATGCTCACCGAGGTCACCTATTCGGCGACCGTCGTCGCGGCCGAGCCTGTGACTGCGCTCGTCATCGAGCGGGATGCCTTGCACGGCGTGCTCGAAGCCGATCCCGAAATCGCAGAGGTCATGGCGGATGTGCTGACCACGCGGCTGGCCACACTGGCGGAAGAGCTGCGCATGGTCGACGAACGCTTCGAGGCGCTGGAGACCTCGCTCGAGCGCGCGCGGGACGCGGCCTGATCTTCAGCCGAGGTCAATGTCGAGGATGACCGGCACGTGGTCGGACGGTCTCTCCCAGCCGCGTGCGTCCTTGATGACCGACACGTCCCGGGCGCGGTCTTCGAGACCCGGCGACATCCAGATGTGGTCGAGGCGCCGTCCGCGATCGGATGCGCGCCAGTCGCGGGCGCGGTAGCTCCACCATGTGAAAAGCTTTTCCTCCGGGGGAACGAACCGGCGCACGACATCCACCCAGGGCCGAGTGGTCTGCACTGCCGTGAGGTGGTCGACCTCGATCGGCGTATGGCTGACCACCTTCAGCATCTGCCGGTGAGACCAGACATCGGTTTCCAGCGGGGCGACGTTGAGGTCTCCGGCCAGGATCATCGGATCGTTCGCGGCGTGCTCCGGGTGTTCCAGCCAGCGACGCATTGCGTCGAGATAGTCGAGTTTCTGCCGGAACTTCGGATTGGCATCCGCATCGGGAATGTCGCCCCCGGCTGGCACATAGAAATTGTGGAGAACCGGCTGCACGCCGGGCGCGTTCAACTGCACGGCCACGTGGCGCGTATGGCCGCTGTCGTCCAGATCCTCAGCCGTCACCCGCGTGATCGGAAGGCGCGACAGGATCGCCACGCCATTATAGCCTTTTTCCCCGTGCGTCTCGGCGTGCGCCAGGCCGAGCTCTGCCAGCGCATCGCGCGGGAACAGGTCGTTCGGGCACTTGGTTTCCTGCAGGCAGAGGACGTCGGGACGGAACTCGGCCACCAACCGCTGCACGAGCGGCAGGCGCAGACGCACCGAGTTGATATTCCATGTGGCGAGCCGGACGATCATGCCGATACCGCGCTTGGCGTGACGGTCTTGCTTCTAGTCCACTGGCGAAGGCCTGGGCAAACAAAAAAAAGGCGCCCAACCCCGGCGATGGTTGGGCGCCAATGTGCGTTACTACGC
>CAYFTI010000254.1:0-3108 GCA_964346065.1 uncultured Hyphomicrobiaceae bacterium | reverse complement strand
TTGAAGAAGGCCTGGTCGTGCGCGCTTTACCCGGCGACACCATCGCCATCTGCCCTCCGCTGATCATCGACGAGGCCGGCATCGATGAACTGGTGAACAAACTCGCGCGCGGGTTGGAACGGACATTCGATGTTCTGTGATGCGGCGGGACGGAGCCTGATTGGTGTATCGAACCGTGGGTGTACTCGCCACGCGCGTCTACCCTGACTTCGCGGGTCATGGATGAGTTGCTGGTTGCGCCAGCGGGTTATCAACGCATGTGTGAAACGTATCACGCAAATTTATGGCCTTGGGGCTTGCGATCGGGCGCCGGTTTTGCCATTCTATCGATGACGAGTTGAGCGCTCGATGGGGATATTCAGATAGATTCCGGGAGCGGAACATCTGGCCAGCGAGGCTGTTGGAATGAGGTCGTAGCTTAAATCAGATTCAATCAGCGTTGTTCGCGATCAGGTCGCGCGCACTCGTTTTTGCGCGATTGGTGCCATAAGAGGCATTGTGCCATTCGGCGAAATCGAATCAGTTGCAGAGACAGTGCGCAGTCAAAATGTGTACGCGTGATTGAAATGATTGCGATCCTCATCCGCGGTTGCCCAGCTTCGAAATGAAAGCGAGGGACCGTTATGCAACTCAAAAATCATTATCGTGTACTCGTCACTCTGACGTTTCTACTTGCTGCGATTCCAGGATTCGCCTTCGAAAGCGGTAGTACCGGGGCGGACAGGGTCTTCAATCCTAATGTCGACACCCGTGTTGCCTTGCCGCCGGACGGCGTGTTCAATTTCACCGAGTTGACCATCCCGACTGGCGTGACCGTGTCATTCGAGCCGAATGGATTGAATACGCCGGTTACGATTCTCGTCAGCGGCGATGCAATCATCGATGGCGTGATCGATGTCAGCGGAGAAGATGCAGCCCCCAGCGTTGGCGCCGGCGACGGCAATGTCGGTGACGATGGTTTGCCCGGGGCGGGCGGACCGGGCGGGTTCGCCGGCGGACGCGGCGGCGACGCCAGCGCCGACGCAAGCAATGGCGGACCACGCATGGCGCAGTCCGGCCTGGGGCCGGGGGGTGGGATTGCCAGCACAACTGATTTGAATAGAGGAAACTGTACCGGCTCGGGTGGCTCGTTCGCGACGCAGGGTGAGATCAACAGCAGCTGCCGTCCCAACACGTTTGCCGACGCCTACGGCAATGCTGATCTGTTGCCGCTGATTGGTGGTTCAGGCGGTTCAGGAGGCCATGGCGGTACCAGCGGTGTTGGCTCCGGAGGCGGGGGCGGCGGCGGTGCGCTGCTGATCGCGGTCAGTGGTACGCTAACCATCAACGGCCAGATTCTGGCGAACGGGCGAGATGGTGGCGACCTGGGGCATGACTGGAATGCCAGTGGTTTCGGCGCCACCGGTGGTGGCGGCTCGGGTGGTGGTATCCGGCTGGTGGCCACGACCATTGAGGGCAATGGAGAGATCCGGGCTCGCGGAGGTCGTGGAGGCGAATATACCAACTATTCAACTACCAGCGCAGACGGCGGCGCTGGCAGAATCCGGATCGAAGCTGAAACGCTTCTGTTCGCGCAGCCGACCGACCCCTCATTTACCTCGGCAGAGCCGGGCGATCTGTTCATCGCCGGCCTGCCGGCCCTTCGCATTGCCAGTGTGGCCGGTCAGCCCGCGCCGGCAGAACCGACCGGCAACGCCGATATCGTGTTGCCCAGCGATACGCCGAACCCGGTCGAGGTTGTGTTCACGACCAGCAACGTACCGCTGGGCAACACGCTGACGCTGACGTTAACGCCGCCGCGCGGCGAGCCGGTCGCGGTCATTTCCAGCGCGCTTGCCGGGACGGTGGCGGATGCCACTGCCACTGCCATGATCGATCTGCCCGGCGGCAACAGCGTGCTGCTGGCAACGCTGAGTTTCAGCGTGTCCGACCCCCAGAGACGTATGGCCCTGGCGCGTTATACCGGCGGTGATCCGGTGCTGTTCGTCGAACTCGCCGCCGATCTGCATGGCCGGACGCAAACCCGTCTGCATACTCAATCCGGAGATATCGTGACCCTGGAGGCGCCGGCCGGCTGATTACAACGTTTCGGATCGGAAACGCTGATGAAACGGCAACGAGCCGGTTTTATCGGGAACGCGCTTTTAGCGCGTTCTGCCCGGCATGCTCGATCCGGTCGGTTCATGCAACGTGCCTGCGCCGCGGCGCTGGTCTGGGTCGCGGCGCTGACCGGGTGCGCGTCCACCTGGGCCTTCGAGGTCAATCCGGGCGATGTCTTCAGCGCCGCGCCGCTGGGCGTGGTCCGGCAAGCCGCCGACGATGCCCGGCCGCTCATGCTCGCTTCGCCGGCGCTCGGGGTGCGCCGCCTGGAGGATGCCGCGCCGCCGGCTGACCGAACGGCAAGTGCCCCGGCGCTCGGCGTGCATGTCGGGGCCGGCATCCTGGCGTTATCCCCGGGGGCTGTCGATATCGGTCGATCGGATCAGGCCGTCGAGGTTCAGGGCTTCGAGCTTGCGCCGACCGAAGCGCGCATAGTGCCCGCCGCCGGCGTGTCGATCGAGGTCGACGCCGTCGAGACTGACGGCACCCGTGCGATTCTCTCGGTGGATGTGGCGGCCGACGCGGCGCCCGGCCTTCGAAGGTTGGAGGTCTTCGATGCAGCGGGAAACAGGATTCCGCCGTTGAGCGAAGCCGCCGGCGCGCTGCTGATCCGCGCCCCGATACCGGTAATCGAGAGCATCACACCCAGCGTCATGGCGCGTGACGCCGCCGCTGAGCTGGTGATTCGCGGTCGTAATCTGCGCGGATTGCCGTTCGCTGGCGCTCGCATCCAGCAGGCCGGGCCCGAAGTCCTGATTACACCTGCCGATGACATCGATATCGGCAGCGTTGTCCAGGTCGACGATGCGGGCACCGAAATTCGCGTGCCGGTTTCGGTGACCGCAGACGCAACTCCCGGCCCCAGACGGGTTCAGGTGCGCACTGCTAGCGCGATTTCCACCGATAAGTCTGAACCGGCCAATACCCTGAACGTCGTGGCCGGGCCATTGCGTTCATTGACTGGTTTCGTCTCGCCCCAGGTCGGGGTTCTGGTGGGCTCGCCGGCGT
>CAYFTI010000253.1:0-3116 GCA_964346065.1 uncultured Hyphomicrobiaceae bacterium | reverse complement strand
CTGTACTGCCGGCCAAACAGTTCGGCAAAGCCGAAGTGACCTGCAGCCTGCTCGATTTTGTTCGGCATGCGGCGGAACACGTTGTCGACGCTGACCTGCACCGTCGTGTCCTGCGGCATGAAGTCGAACCAGCGCGGCAGTGCCTGCGAGATGCTGACGTTACTGATGAAGCGGTGGCTGGTGGAAGTCACCTGCTCGCCTTCCTCGTTGAAGAACGCCGTGTCCTGATCAGGCGACAGCCGTGCGCGGTTCTGCCACGACGTTCTCCAGAAGACGCGCGTATCGTTGCGCAACCAGGTCACGTCGAATGTCCCTTGATACTTCGGATCACCGAACGCCCGGCTGGAACGAACAATTTCCTCGCCGGTGACCGACTGCTGCCGGCGCCGGTTGCGCGAGATACGCGTCTGCAGCCGGAAAAACCCGAGATTGCTGGCCGCCATACTCTCACTGAAAGCGCCTAAAGCCCCGGCGAGTTCAAAACCATAGTCTACGAAGAGGTCCTCGCGTTCGACGCGCAGGAATTCGGCATTGGTCTGGCCGCTGACGAAGTCGATGATCTGCCCGTCGGCGTCACGTTCGAAGGCATTACAGGCCGAGTTGTTCGGAAAGTCTGCCGAGTCAAAGCAGGCCACCAGAAGATCGGTCAAAGTCAGCGCGGTGATCGCATCATCCAGCTCGATATCGAAATGGTCGGCTCCGATGACCAGGTTGTCGACCCAGCGCGGCTCCCAGGTGAAACCCACCGACCACGATTCGGCCGATTCCGGGTCCAGGTCCGGGTTGCCGCCGGTCAGGCCGGAAGCCGTGGCGTTGACGACGTTGGACGTGAAGTTGTCGGGATCGATTCCGGCAGCCTCGCAGTTCGCGCGGCGCAAATCCGGATTCGGGCCCTGGTTCACGAAACGATTGTCACACGGATCATCAGCGAACGAGAAGGTCGAGATCTGCGGCGTGAACAATTCAGTTACCGAAGGCGAACGAATCGACTCGGTATAGTTACCGCGGATGTTCAGATCCCGTACGGGCTTCCAGTTACCCCCGGCGCTCCAGACGGTGGAGGAACCGGACTGCGAGTTGTCGATTTCACGCACCGCGCCGTTGATTTCCAGGCTGTGGAATCCCGGGATGTTCATGTCTTCGCTGAAAATCGGCGCAACACCTTCGAAGAACAGCTCGTCGGTGTCGAACTCGCCGCCGGTCGGCTCGACCGGTGACGCACGCGTTATGCTTGTCTGCGAGCCGACATCGGGATTGAAGTCGGCCGATTCGCGGCGGCTCTCGAAACCTACGTTGAACCCGATCGCGCCGGCCGGCAAATCAAAGAGCTCGCCGCCGATATTGGCGTTCCAGACGGTCTGCTTGAGCTTGGCGCGGGTGATCTGATCACCGGTCACCCAAGCCCGGGCCGCGTCGGATCTCACACCTTCGCCGAACACGTTCAGCGGAAGACATCCATCGATGAACAAGCGCGACCCTTGGGCACCGGTATCTCCGCCCGGCTGGCCGACATTGGGATTCTGTGCGGCCTCGAACACGGACTGACAGACCAAATCGCCGACCCCGACTTCGCCCTGTCCACCTATCGAAGCCAGATCGGCCGGATCTACCGCCGCAAGATCTTCCTCGGTGAGCCGGCGTACGTCGATCGCGTTCAAAAAGCGCCCGTCTATAATGCCTTCACTTTCGACTGAGACATCCGATTCGCCATGTACGGCATAGGCTTCCCAGTTAAAGCGCCTGTCGCCGATGAAGAAATCACCCTCAAATCCGCCGGTCCAGCGAAAAACCTGCTGGTCCCGATTTACGGAGGAGTCGATGATGTCGTTGTTGAAGCGGCTAAGCACGAACTGGTCAATCCCGTTGTCGGCGAGCACGTCGCGCGCCTGCTGCGGCAGGAACGGATGATCGGCGCTGAACACCAGACCTTCGCTGGCCGCGTCGGTCGGCCCGTTGCCGAAAATTCCAGTCTGGAATCCGCCCTGATTGGTCAACTCGATGGCGTTCGAGTCGGAAAACAGAAAGTCCGAAGAAAGCCGCACGCTGTCGGTCAGGTCATAGTTGAAGCGACCACTGAACACACCGCGGTCGAGCGGCGACTGGAGTTGTTCTACTTCGTCGAAGAAATCCGGGCCGTCACCACCGAGAGCGAAAAAGAAACTGCCGGGGCTAACCGCACCGGGCGTGAACGGCACCAGGTTTGAGTTGGTATCAAACTGGTAGAAATTGCCATCCGGAAATGCACCAATGCCGAACGACGGAATAGGGACTTCACTGTTCGCATCGCCAGCGAACGGAAAACCTGCTCCGACCGGAGCGATCAGACCCCCATTCGTGAAGACGTTTATGCGGAGGTTACGGCGGATTTCGGCAACCTGCGGATCGGTTTCGATGAAGAAAACATCCCTGTCGCCTTCCGAGAACCGCGGGCGCTCGGTACCCAGCAATCCATCCTGGCGGAACCATTCGGCCGAAAAAGTCACGTTGCCCTTGCCGTCAGAGGTGTTAGCGCCGGCTACGAGCTGCACCTGCTCAAACTCGGCGTCGCCCTTGGAGGTAAAGCCGTGGCGCAACGTGCTCTCCACGCCCTCGAAACGGTCGCGCATGATCACGTTGATGGTGCCGGCAATCGCGTCCGAGCCGTAGATCGGCGCACCGCCGATTCCGATAACCTCGACTCGCTCGACCAGCGCGATCGGGATGACGTTGAAATCCACGACCGAAGCACCGCCATTCGAACTGCCCAGCGACGGGACGTTTTGCGACACGAAACGACGGCCGTCGACCAGTGTCAGCGTGCGGTCCGCACCCAGGCCGAGAAAGTCAACGAAGTTCTGGCCGACATTATTCGCGTTCTGAGTACCCTGCGGATCGGCGTCCGGATTGCCGAAACTCGGAATTTCGTTCAGCGCATCCGCAACGTTGCTGAACGAACGATCCTCGAACAACTGGGAATCGATGGACACTGCCGGATAGAAAGTATCAAGGCCGGCACGCTCAATACGCGAGCCGGTTACGGTGATACGGTCATCGGTCACGTCTTCGACCTCTTCGATCACCTCGGTGTTCATATCTTCTTCGTCTTCGTCGGACTCCTGCGCCAGCGCGCCAGACCC
>CAYFTI010000252.1:0-3135 GCA_964346065.1 uncultured Hyphomicrobiaceae bacterium | reverse complement strand
TGTCCGAGTTCGTCGAGGTGCGCCAGAGCGGCAAGATCGCCATGAAGCTCGACGAAGGTCAGCGCATCATCGGCGTGGAAACCTGCTCAGCCGATCAGGACGTGCTGCTGACGACAGCGCAGGGCCGGGCGATCCGTTTCCCGATCACGGCCGTTCGCGAGTTCAAGGGACGCGAGGCGCGCGGCGTGCTCGGTATCAGGCTTGACGAAGGCGACGAGGTGATCTCGATGGCGATCATGCGCCATGTCGAGGCCCCACCCGATGAGCGCGCCGCCTATCTGCGCCAGGCCGGCGCCATGCGCCGCGCGGCGGGCGGTCAGATGGCCGAGGAGGCGGCTGCCGAAGCCGCCGAAGAGCCGGGCGACGAGGAAGGCGTGGAGCCGGGCGAACTGTCGCCGGCGCGCTATGCCGAGTTGAGCGCGCGCGAGCAATTCATCCTGACGATCTCCGAAAACGGCTTTGGCAAGCGCACCAGTGCCTATGAATACCGAACCTCCGGGCGCGGCGGCAAAGGCATCATTGCCATGGTGGTGAACCGGCGCAACGGCCCCCTGGTCGGGGCATTCCCGGTGGAAGACACTGACCACATCATGCTGGTCACCGACCGCGGCAAGCTGATCCGCTGCCCTGTCGAAGATATTTCCATTGTCGGCCGCGCCACCCAGGGCGTGAAAATCTTTTCGACAGCGGCGGGCGAACGGGTCGTCTCGGTTGTGCACATCCCGGAGGAGGATAACGGCGGCGAAGCTGGCTGAACGCCGTCGTAACGACCTTCCCCCACCGCCGGCGGCACGGGAGCCCCAACCTGTCCGTTTACGTGGTCAGCGCGTTCGTGTTGGCCTGCGTCGTCCTGGCGATCACGCCGGGCCCGTCGATGGCATTGTTCATCGCCAACAGCGCCAGCCACGGCACGCGCGCCGGCCTGCTCACGGTCCTCGGGAATGGCCTCGGCCTGTCGATCCTCGTTGCCGCCGCAGCGCTGGGCATGACATCCGTCATGGTGTTCGTGGCGGCGTGGTTCGATGTCATCCGCTGGGTTGGCGCGGTCTATCTCGTCTGGCTTGGCGTCTGGCGGCTGCGTGCTGTGCTGCATCCTGCGACCGACACATCGCCGCCTGCCACTGCGGGCAATGTCGTCCGGCGCGGCTTCGTGGTCTCTCTGTCGAACCCCAAGGTCCTGCTGTTTCTCGGGGCGTTCTTTCCGCAGTTTCTGAACCCGGCGACAGCCATCGCTCCTCAGCTTGCCCTTCTCGCGGTCACCTTCGTGCTCGTCATCGTCGCGGTGGACGCTCTCATGGTGCTCGCCCTTGGCACGGCGCGCGAATGGTTCCTGGACCGGCGCCAGCTTCTGGACGGCTTCAGCGGCGGTGTCCTCGTCGCCGGCGGCATCTGGCTTGCGCTGGCGCGGCGCGCATGACGGCTTGCTTTGCAGGTCAGTGTTGGTTAGGAACGCGGCATGACCCGATCCGGCTTTTACTCCGGCAGCTTTGATCCTGTCAGCTATGGGCATCTCGATGTCATCGAACGCGCCGCCCGCCTCCTCGGCCGGGTGGTCGTCGGCGTCGGAAGCCATCACGGCAAGACCCCACTGTTCGCGTGGCGCGAGCGCGTCGAGATGCTGGAAGCGGAAATCCGCGTGATCGCGGCGCGTGACGGGACACAGATCGAGGTGGTCACCTTCGACGGGCTCAGCGTGGACGCCGCGCGCGCACACGGCGCGACGGTGCTGGTGCGCGGCCTGCGCGATGCGACCGATTTCGATTACGAAATGCAGATGGCCGGCACCAACGCGACCCTCGCGCCGGAGGTGGAGACGATCTTCTTTGCAGCGGCTCCGCAGCATCGCCATATCGCGTCCAAATTCATTCGCCAGATCGCTGCAATGGGCGGCGATGTCGACCAGTTCGTGCCGCCGCTTGCAGCCCAACGCCTGCGCGCCAAGCTCGCCGGTTCAAGCCAGTGAACGCGCGGCCTCACGAAAACGGATATCTCCATGTCGCGTGCCACCGTCGTCACCGCTGTATCGGCGCTTTTCGCCATCGCGCTTCTTGCGATGACCGTTGCGCCCGCCAACGCTCAAGGAAAGGACAATATGCTCTATCTTGATCTGAAGGATGGCCGCGTGGTCATCGAGATGCGGCCCGACGTCGCCCCGAAGCATGTCGAGCGCATCAAGACCCTGACGCGCGAGGGCTTTTATGACGGGTTGACGTTTCACCGCGTGATCGAGGGCTTCATGGCCCAGACCGGCGATCCGACCGGCACCGGAACGGGCGGATCGGATTATCCGAACCTGCCGGGCGAGTTCTCGGATATCCCGTTCGAGGAAGGAACGCTCGGCATGGCCCGCACGGCCGATCCGAACAGCGCCAACAGCCAGTTCTTCATCGTGTTGGAAGAGGCGCCGCATCTGAACGGCTCTTACACCGCCTGGGGCCGCGTGGTCGAGGGTATGGAGCATGTCCACAACATCAAGAAGGGCGACCCGCGCACGGGCGCGATGGACAATCCTGACAGGATCGTCAAGATGCAACTCGCAGAGGATGCATCCTGACATAACGGGAGTGGGCGCGCCGTGAGCGGTCCCGACACGACGTCCGGCGGGTTGCGGCTTGACGATTTCGACTATGACCTGCCGGAAGATCGCATCGCGCTGCGCCCCGCGAGCCCGCGCGACACTGCCCGGCTGCTCGTTGTCCGCCCCGGCGCGGAACCGGAACTGGATGACCGCATCGTCGGTGACCTGCCGGACATCCTCGCGCCCGGCGACACGCTGGTGTTCAACGACACGCGGGTGATCCCCGCCCAGCTCTCCGCCCGGCGCGTGGGCCGCGGCGAGAGCGCGACCGAAATCGGCCTCACCTTGCACAAGCGCGAAAGCGGCAACCGCTGGCGCGCTTTCGCCAAGCCCGGCCGCAAACTGGCGGAAGGCGACCGGCTGGCCATAAGCGGACTGGAGCGTGAAGCGCTCTACGCGCGCGTGGCAGAGAAATCCGGCGGCGAGGTGCTGCTCGCCTTCGAGGCGGAAAGCGCGGCGCTGGATGCCCTGATCGACGCTGCCGGGGCCATGCCCCTGCCCCCCTACATCGCCAGCCGCCGTCCGCCCGACGCGCGCGACCGCGAGGACTACCAGAC
>CAYFTI010000251.1:0-3162 GCA_964346065.1 uncultured Hyphomicrobiaceae bacterium | reverse complement strand
CCCGCGCGCCCGGCGTTACGGCGGCGATGCGCCAGGAAGAGGCGTAAGCGCGACAGGCCGGTGTTGGCGAAGCCGGCCTGAATGAGAAATGAGGCGCCTGTTTGGGCGCGACGCTTAGTCCCCGGCAAGCGGACTGCGCGGCCACGCGCTGGCGTCTTTGACCAAAGCCGCTGACGCCGCCTATTGCGGGCCGCGCTCAACGGACGGGTGCAGCGCGACAACGAGGTTGGCCGGCGCGCGACATGGGAGGTGGCCGGCCACCGGTTCGGCCGCAGGGAGTGCACAGCCCGGCGGCACGAGGAGCCCGCCGACGACGTCGGTTTGCGCCCCGCCGGTGGCCTGAGAGGATCCGGGCGACCGCGTTCTTTTCCGTGAGGACGAGTACGCCGCTACCTGAGACCCGCATCACCGACCAGCCGGCGAGACGCTCCATAACGCTGCGGCACACCGACATTCGGTCGAAAGCCACCGCCAAGGCCGCCTTCAGCCGGTACACCGCGCGAGACAGACACACCTACTGCACCGACACGGTCGGAGCGATCAGCGCCGACCGTGTCGATGATGCACTACCCCCTGGGAGTCGTGCAGCTTTGGCGCGTTCGGACGTGACTCGTCCGAACGCGCCGCTGCACTACGTTCCTATAAGGACGGGATTCCGATACAATTTCCTCTCATACGGTCTACATCCAAACATCTTCGATGAAGTTACCAAGATCAACGAATAGGTCAGCGCTTTCAATCGGAAAATTTCCCTCCGCATCGGGGCCAACGTTCAAAAGCAAATTCCCACCATTGCCTACTACTTGATTTGCAAGCGCGCGCAATTCGGTTTCACTCTTCCAATTTTCATCTCCCGAATTAAATCCCCAATTGTCATTGATGGTGAAAGCCGCCTCCCAGTAGCGCGCCTCTCGGATTTCATCGCCGACTGTTTGCTCTGCCTGCAAATAATCACCAATGATTTGGTCTTCATCGTCCTCGATCTGCCCAAGTCTGGGATTAAGGATAACATCCGGGGACTTCGACCGAATGTATGCCTCTATCTCCTCGCCATCGGCGAGCGTCCAAGCTGCCTCCAAATTCGGACGAGCCCCCGGGTTCCCAGCCCACGAGCCATCGAACCAAAGGATGTCTGGATCATAGCGATCGATAAGCTCGGCGAGTTGAGCCTTCATGTCTGCCTTGTATGCTTCCTTGTCGACAAATTCGGCAAATACCAACGTGTCGTCATTCAATGGATTCCCCGTGAAGCCAGGGGCATCAACATTGCGCTGCAATGCTGGGTGACTCCAGTCTACTATGGAGTAGTATAGGCCAAACTTTAGGCCCGCCTCACGCGCTGCTATTTCGAGTTCGCCCAAAGGGTCATGGCTCGATCCTAAAGGAGTGCTGGCAATGTCATACTGGAAGCCTTCGACATTAGTATCCCACAGGGAGAATCCATCGTGGTGTTTTGCAGTAACAACGAGGTAGTCCGCGTGCCCCTCGCTGGCGACGTCGACCCAAGCTTGTGCATCAAATTCGGCAGCATCGAACTGTGCCTGTAGTGCCATATAATCAGATAATGGGATTGTGTTCGGGGGATCCGCGGGCGAGGACGGATCTCCCTCTGCTTGCTTCTTCTTTGCCAAAAGCCATTCGCTCGTGTCCGGATAATAATTTACGAGTCCATCAAAACTCCAACTCCCAGCAGAAATAGCATAGAGCCCCCAGTGGATAAACATACCGTAGTTCGAATCCTCCCACCACGGCATACGGAGCTCAAGACTAATGTCGCTGAGAGCGAGAGATTGGTCCGCGAAAGCGGCAAACTCGATCCCAGACAAATCGTCGGCACCGTCATCGCCGTCGCCGGGGTTCAAGTCGATGACCTTGAAGCGACCTTCGCCACGCGCTCCGATCGCGTAGTCGGCGCGCTTGCCGGCGAAGACGGCGGTGTCGACACCGTCCTCGCCGAAGAGCAAGTCGTCGCCGGCGCCGCCGATCACGGTGTCGTCGCCGGTGCCCGTCCAGATCTTGTCGTTGCCCGGACCGCCGTCGACGAAATCGACCGCGGCAAACCGCGAGTCGTTGTCGAAGACGTCGTTGCCGTCGTTCAGCGCGACGCCGTTGCCGAGCCTTCGCCCGTAGATCCAGTCGTCGAAGTTCGAGCCGATGACGTCCTCGACGTCGACGACGACGTCGCCGGTGGCGTCGGTGACTACGTCGCCGGTGGTCTTGCCGCCCGCGTCCTCGTTCGGCAGCAAGCCGCCGACGCCCCAACGGTCGGTCGGATCGAGCAGGAGGACGACGCCCGTGCCCGAGACGCCTTCGTAGAAGGCTCGATCCGTGCTGCCCGCCGCGTCGAAGCCACCGACGATCGTGTCCGCGCCGAGCCCGCCGTTGAAGTCGTCGCTGCCTTCACCGCCGATGAGGACGTCGTCGCCGTCCAGACCCGCGAGGAAGTCGTTCCCCGCACCCCCGTCGATGACGTCGGGGCCTGCCGTGCCCACCAGGTTGCCGTCGTCCCCGGGCGTACCCGGCACATAGCTGACCATGTCGCACCCTCCCGCTCAATAGCCACTCGCATATGAAGAAATGCAACCGGCGCGTTGGAGTTGCCATGATCTTGGTCAAGAACGCATTTTCAGTTCTAGCCGAAGCGATTGTCCTTACGAGGCGCCGCTGAAGGTCGCGCCGGCTGACCACGCAGCTTTGGGTTGTCAACGTCGAGGTCCATGGCGGCGAAGCGCGCCTGGACCCGGGTGCCCAGGGCTGCCGATGGCGCGCCTTCGTCCTCCATCGCGTCGCGGACCATGCCGCAGGCGACGGCGAAGAGCCCAAACAGCGGCGAACCGTGTTCATGACCAGCCCATCGGCACCAGGAGGCCATTCTTCCCCCGACGGTCACGTGACCAGCGCAGTGCCACAAACAATTTCCTTGTGCGCAAGGTGCTGCCCGCTCCGGCAGCCTCGCGTTTCGGGCTGGTACGGAGCAGCTGATCAAAGAACCCTTTTTGCCATCGCTCTTGCCCGCTCTCCACCGACCAGCGGGCCACCGCGGCGCTCGTGCTGATTTCCGCTCGCCGTCCTAAGCGCCCGTCCGCTGGACGACGTGTTTAGGCTGCTTCGGGCCGAGCACGGTCTCGGCGCCGAGGCCGGCCGAGTCCGCCGGCTGGTTGC
>CAYFTI010000250.1:0-3180 GCA_964346065.1 uncultured Hyphomicrobiaceae bacterium | reverse complement strand
GAGATCTTCGCCGATATGGGCTTCGAGGTGGCCGAAGGCCCGGATATCGAGACCGACGAGAACAACTTCACCAAGCTGAACATCCCCGAGGAGCACCCTGCACGGCAAGAACATGACACGTTCTACTTCCACGAGAAGGAAGACGGATCGCGCCTCGTGCTCCGCACGCATACCAGCCCGGTGCAGATCCGGGCGATGCAGCGCGAGAAGCCGCCGCTCAGGATCATCGCGCCGGGCCGCGTCTATCGGTCTGACTCTGATCAGACACACACGCCGCAGTTCCACCAGGTGGAGGGGCTGGTGATCGACGAGACGACCCACATGGGCCATCTCCGCTGGGTGCTGGAAGAGTTCTGCCGCGCCTTCTTCGAGGTCGATGACGTGAAGATGCGGTATCGCGCGTCGCACTTTCCCTTCACCGAGCCGTCGATGGAAGTCGACATCAGCGCCGAAGCGATTGGCAAACAGGATGACTGGCTTGAAATCCTCGGCTGCGGCATGGTGCATCCGAACGTGCTGCGCGCTGTGGGCCTCGATCCGGCTAAGTACCAGGGGTTCGCCTTCGGCATGGGTCTCGACCGGATCACCATGCTGAAATACGGCATCCCTGACCTTCGAACGATGTTCGCCAGCGACCTGCGATGGCTACGCCACTACGGCTTTTCCATGCTTGACGTGCCGACTCTGGCGGGGGGCTTGAGCCGATGAAATTCACGCTATCCTGGCTCAAGGATCATCTCCAGACCGAGGCCAGCCTTGATGATATCCGGGCCACACTGGACCTCATCGGGCTGGAGGTCGAGGAGATCGTCGATCCAACGGAAAAGCTGGCGCCGTTCAGTGTTGCGCGCGTGGTGGAAGCGCAGCAGCATCCCAACGCGGACAAGCTGAAGGTCTGCGAGGTCGATACGGGCAGCGAAACGGTGCAGGTCGTTTGCGGCGCGCCGAACGCCAAGGCCGGTATGCTGGGGGTCTTCGCTCCGCCGGGCACATACATCCCTGGCAGCGGGATAACACTGACGCGCGCAAGCATTCGCGGGGTCGAATCCGACGGGATGCTCTGCTCGGAACGCGAGCTGCAACTTTCCGACGAGCATGAAGGCATCATCGAACTGCCCAGCAAATTGGGCCCGCAGGTCGGTCAACCCTACGCGGCGGCCGTGGGGCTTGATGACCCGTTGATCCATATTGCCATCACCCCGAACCGGCCGGATTGCCTCGGGGTCCGCGGTGTCGCGCGCGATCTTGCGGCGGCGGGGCTGGGCAAGCTGAGGCGGGCTGACCGCGGCTACGAGAGCGAGGGCGAATTCGACTGCCCGGTCGATATCCTTCTGGAATTCGCCCCCGAGAACGTCGACGCCTGCCCGGTGTTCACCGGGCGGGTCATTCGCGGCGTGAAGAACGGCCCGAGCCCGGCGTGGCTGCAGAAACGCCTGCGCGCGATTGGCCTGCGCCCGATCAACGCGCTCGTCGATGTGACCAACTACATCTCGTATGACCGCGCGCGCCCGCTTCACGTCTACGACGCCGACAAGCTCCGCGGCGCGATCCGCGCGCGGCTCGGCAAGGAGGGCGAAACCTTCCTCGCGCTCGACGATGTCGAGTACGAAGTCGACGAAACCATGTGCGTGATCGCCGACAAGCGCGGCGTGCTCGGTCTTGGCGGGGTTATCGGCGGCGCGGACACCGGCTGTACGGAAGAGACGACGAACGTCTTCATCGAATCGGCTTATTTCGACCCGGTCCGCACAGCAATGACCGGGCGCAAGACCGGCATTCAGTCAGATGCGCGCTTTCGGTTCGAGCGGGGGGTGGACCCCACCTCCCAGACGCTTGGCGCCAACCTCGCCACGGCGATGATCCTGAAATTCTGCGGCGGCACGCCGAGCAAGCTCGCGCAGGCCGGCGCGCCACCGCCAACGGGGCACATGATCTCGTTCGACACGCGGGAGGTGAAGCGCCTTACCGGCGTCGACCTCAAGCCGGCGCAGATCACCAAGACCTTGACCCGGCTCGGCTTCAAGGTGGTCGGTCGCGAGCCACACCTGGAGGTGCAGGTGCCCGGTTGGCGGCCCGATGTCGAGGCCAGCGCCGATCTCGTTGAAGAGGTCATCCGCATTACCGGCGTCGATCAGGTTCCGGTGGCGCCGCTGCCGCGCACCTCGGGCGTCGCCAAGCCGGTGCTGACCCGGGTGCAGCGGCGGGTCCCGCGAACACGGCGCATGTTGGCATCGCGTGGGATGGCCGAGGCGGTCAACTGGGCCTTTATTCCAAAGACACACGCCGAACTGTTCGGCGGCGGACGGCCGGAGCTGGAACTGGCCAATCCAATCTCCAGCGACATGTCGGACATGCGCCCCAGCCTCTTGCCGGGTCTGCTGATGGCCGCGCGCAACAACGCCAATCGGGGTTTTCGCGATGCGGCGTTGTTCGAGGTGGGCAATGTTTACGCTGGTGATGCGCCGAAGGACCAGGTAATGGCGGCCGCAGGCGTTCGTTCCGGCACAGCGCGGCACGCGGGCAGTGGCCGGCATTGGCAAGAGACGGGCGGGCCTGTGTCATGGGCCGACGCCAAGGCGGACGCGTTTGCCGTGTTGGAGGCGCTGGGACTCCAGACCGCGAGCGTCAAGCTCTCGCGTGACGTTCCGGATTGGTTCCACCCCGGTCAGTCGGCGGTCATTCAGCTTGGGCCGAAAAACCGGCTCGGCGTGTTTGGCGTCGTTCATCCGGGTGTCGCAACAACGCTCGATGTCGCTCAGCCCGTTGTCGCATTCGAATTGGACCTCGATGCGCTTCCTGCGCCCAAACGCAAGGGCACCCAGCGCCCGGCCCTCGAGACAAGCGACTTGCAGGCGGTCACCCGCGATTTCGCGTTCGTCGTCGGCAAGGACGTCGCCGCAGGGGACGTCCTGAGCGCGGTGCGCGGCGCGGACAAGAAGCTGATCACGGATGCGCGCGTCTTTGATGTCTTCGAGAGTGAAGAGCAGCTTGGCGCGGGCAACAAGTCGCTTGCTGTGGAAGTCACGCTGCAGCCGCGGGAGAAGACGCTTACCGATGACCAGATCGATGCGGTGGCGAAGCGGATTGTGTCGGCCGTGCAGAAGGCGACGGGCGGCAAGATCCGCCGGTAGCCGCGGGGTTGTGTTTCCCCGCAGCCGTTCAGGCAGACCGCGCCGCCAG
>CAYFTI010000249.1:0-3186 GCA_964346065.1 uncultured Hyphomicrobiaceae bacterium | reverse complement strand
ACAGCCGGGCGGATTGGGCCGAAACAGGTGGGCGCTTTCAGCCGAAACGCGCAGGGCGATCTTCACGCCGGCCGACGTCACCGCCTTCGCCGAAATCTGGTATCGCGGCAAGCGGGATCACTCGGCGACCGACCATCGCCGGATGAACGCCGTCCTCGATGCGGTCGTGCAACGGTTCCAGGACCGCGAAGAAGCGGAACGCGAGGAATTTCGCGGCCAGTTGACGGCCTTCCGCAATCTCTACGCCTTTCTCTCCCAGATCATCCCGTATCAGGACAGTGATCTCGAACGGCTCTACGCCTTCGTGCGGAACCTGTTGGCGAAGCTGCCGCCGCCGGGTGACGGCCAGGCCTTCATCCTCGACGACGAGGTGGCGCTGCGGTTCTTCCGCCTGCAACAGATGACCGAGGGCTCGATCGACCTGTCCGAAGGTGAGGCCGATCCGCTGAAAGGGCCGACCGATGTCGGCACGGGCCGCGCGCGTGACGAAGAGGTGGCGCTTTCCAGCCTGATTGATCGCCTCAACGAGCGCTTCGGGACCGATTTCAAAGAGGCCGACCAGCTCTTCTTTGATCAGATACGGGCGTCAGCCGAGGATGACGAGACCATCGCCGAGGCCGCCCGGGCCAACAACTATGCGAACTTCGCGTCCTACCTTGACCGCATGCTCGACGAGCTCTTCATCGCGCGCATGGAGGGCAACGAAGAGATTTTCTCACGGGTGATGACGGATACGGACTTCCGCTCCGCCGCGCATGAACACCTGGCGCGCGAGATTTTCCGCCGGGTGCGTAAGAAAGAACGCGCCGAATAAAGGCGCTGCGCTGCGCCCGCTCCCTCGTCGCAGCCTCCCCCGCTTCTCCCCGGTGACGCGCCGATCCCCGCGACGCCATCCCTGCCCAGGCTGGCGCAATGGGGTGCCTTCCCGGCTCAAGGCATCCCGCCGTTTCCCTCTGCGACGGACCCTCGGCCGGACCCTCCTTGATCCCGGCACGCCCCAGCGCCGGACGCCGGGCCACGGCTGGCACGGGGCCAGCCCGGTTACCAACAAGGAGAAGAACGATGAAAACTACCCTCATTCTCGCGTCGCAGCGCGCAACCCTGCTCACCCATGGCCGCGAAGCAGCCACCCTCAACGCCGCGGGCGAATGCCCGGACCATCCGCCGGTGGTGAAGCTGTTTACGCCCGATGCGGCGTGCACCTGGCTGCTCAGCGAGCTCGATCCGGACGACCCGGACCGCGCCTTTGGCCTGTGCGATCTGGGCGTCGGCTTTCCCGAGCTGGGCTGGGTCGATCTGCGCGAGCTGACGGCGCTGCGTGGCAAGCTGGGCCTGCCGGTCGAGCGCGATCGGCATTTCACCGCCGCCTACCCGATGAGCGTCTATGTGCGCGCCGCCGAGCGTGCCCGGCACATCACCGAGCATCGCGAGATGCTTGAGGAGGCGGCCCGCCACCTGGCCGAGGAGCAGGCGGCCATCATCGCCGCTGAATAGGTCCCCGCCCCGCCCGCGCTCCGGCGCGGGCGATTTACTTCGGGCATCCGGCTCGTTGCCACCAATCATTGAGGTCTTGCGTGGGAAGTGTGCCACGATTATTACTCTTAATAACTTCTAAAATAAAACAAATTTCCTCATGAGCACGCTCTGTTTCATCCTTTAAGTCTTTTATATCAAAAATAATGTAGGAATCGCGGAGCCTATTTTTAACGCCACGGAGTCGCTTTTCTAATACGTCCTGAAGATCAGAATCAATTAGATGAACCGCAGCAATATTCTGGGTATTGATTGAGGATGTTGCTTCCGCTTCTTCCGCGGTCTGTAGCACCTTTTGCAAATCTGCTTTATCGAGAACGATGCCTTTGCTGAAAGCATCCTGGACAAATGTGGCCAGCGTGGTGATGCTCGCCATCAGGCCGATAATTGCAGCCGGGTCCGCCATCTTGCGCAATCTCCAATTCCATGAGGCGTCGCTGAGAGACAACCTGCCGCAAATGCACGAATGGGGCAATTTTCAAAGCTGCCGCCCCGCCTCCTTTTCAGTGTTTGACTAATTGAAGCAGCCGCCCACCGGGCGGCTCGTTTCCGGCAAAGTGACTGGCCCCTTCGGGCCCTGCCCGCAAGGCCACGCCCGCGCCTGAGGCGCGGGTGCCCGGGCCGGTCTCCCCGACCTTCCTCCGCTGCGCTCCGTGCAGGCCGGGCGATCCCCCTCCGGCCCGGTCAGCCTTGCGGGCATTCCTCCCGCTCATTGCCGCTCCGGCTAGTCGGGTTGCAGGCGCAACCCGCTAACCCATTGAAAGGAGACGGTTATGAAGCAGGATGTCTACACACGGATCACCAATCAGATCATCGCAGCACTGGAGCAGGGCACGCGGCCCTGGATGAAGCCCTGGGATGCGGCGCACGCCGCAGGCCCTGTGAGCCGGCCGTTGCGCGCCAACGGCAAGCCGTACAACGGCATCAACATCATCATGCTCTGGGCCTCAGCCATGGAGCGCGGCTTTACCGCTCCCCTCTGGATGACGTTCCGGCAGGCCAAGGAACTCGGCGCGCATGTCCGCAAAGGCGAGACGGGCACCCTTGTCGTTTATGCCGACACGATGACCAAGACCGAGGAGAACGAGCGCGGCGAAGAAGAAACGCGCAGCATTCCCTTCATGAAGGGCTACACGGTCTTCAACGTCGAGCAGATCGAGGGCCTGCCCACCCATTATCACGCCAGGCACACGACGTTCTGCAACGAGGAAGAGCGCGACAGCCGGGCCGAGGCCTTTTTCGCGCGCACGGGGGCCATGATCCGCCATGGCGGCAACGCCGCCTTCTATGCGCCGGGCCCGGACGTGGTGCAGATGCCGGACTTTGAGAGCTTCCGCGATGCCGCCTCGTACTATGCTACCCTCGCCCATGAATGCGTGCACTGGACGCGCCATGAGCGCCGCCTGGCCCGGGAATTCGGGCGCAAGCGCTGGGGAGACGAAGGCTACGCGATGGAGGAGCTCGTGGCCGAGATGGGCGCCGCCTTCCTCTGCGCCGACCTGGAGCTTACCCCCCGCGTTCGCGAGGATCACGCACCCTACATCGCCGGATGGCTCAAGGTGCTCAAAGACGATCGCCGGGCGATCTTCACGGCCGCCAGCCACGCGCAGCGCGCCGCCGACTACCTCCACCGCCTGCAAGACGAGGCCACCG
>CAYFTI010000248.1:0-3206 GCA_964346065.1 uncultured Hyphomicrobiaceae bacterium | reverse complement strand
GCCTCTTCGGTCAGGTCACGCGTGTAGCGCTTCAGCGCTTCGTAGGATTCTTCGGCGGACGGGCTGTCGGCAGTCCGGCCCTTGCGCAACTCGTTGATCGCCGCGTTCAGGCCCTGCGCATCGACACCGCTGTCGGCGAGGATCGTCGCGGTGTTCGCGCCTTTCTCGATGGCGAGCGCGAGCAGCAGCCGTTCGACCGTCACGTAGCTGTCGCCAGCCTTCTCGGCAGCTTTTTCCGCCTGGTCGAAGACCTTTGCGAGTTCCGGGGCCATGTAAATCTGGCCCGCGGCGCTCCCCGAGACCTTCGGCAGCTTTGCCAGCGCCTCTTCCGTGCGCCGGCGGGCGCCGTCTGCATCGCCACCGGCACGTGCAATGAGCCCGGCGGCCATCCCCTCGTCATCGTCGAGCAGCGCCTTCAACAGGTGCTCCGGCGTCAGCCGCTGATGTTCCTCGCGTAGTGCGATGCCCTGCGCGGCCTGCAAGAAGCCCTTTGCGCGGTCGGTGAACTTCTCGAAATTCATGTGGTCCTCCTCAAGCGCGCAACCGTTCGCCCGTAAGCGGCGCGAAGGCCACGCCTTTTCGAAACATCGAAAATGCATCCGGCTCAAGCCGCGATGCAGCCATCATGTAATGCCGCGTGAGTGTCGTGGAAAGCCGCGGGCGTGGTCGTACATCGCGATTCCGATCATGAATCGCAACGCTCCAGGACGGCACCACGTTTCAGGCAATCAGGGCGGGTGCTTGACGCGGTGTGACGCAAGCGACAGTTTCCAGGTCATGATCACGGTCCGTTGGCTCTATCGCTATCCGGTGAAAGGCCTGTCTCCACAGCCTCTGGAGGACGTCGCGCTTTGCCCAGGTGAAACCATCCCGCTTGACCGGGCCTATGCGATCGAGAACGGGCCGGGCCGCTTCGACCCGGCCGCGCCGAAGCATCTGCCGAAGATCAATTTCCTGATGCTGATGCGCAACGAGAAGCTGGCGGCGCTCAAGACGGAGTTCGACGCCGAGACGCAAGTGCTGACCATCTACCGCGACGGCAAGCAGGTGGCGCGCGGCGATCTGGGCACGCGGCTGGGCCGGCAAATGATCGAGCAATTCTTCGCCGGCTACATGGCGGGCGAACTCAAGGGCGCACCGCGCGTGGTCAGCGCGCCGGAGCACAGCTTTAGCGACGTCGCGGAGAAATGCCTGCACATGGTCAACCTGGAAACGGTGCGTTCGCTCGGTGTCGAGCTTGGCGAGGAGCTTGATCCGCTGCGTTTCCGGGCGAATGTCTATTTCGAAGGGCTGGCCCCATGGGCCGAGTCGCAGTGGCTTGACCGGAAGATCCGCCTGGGTGAGGCGACCCTGCAGGTGTTCGCGCGCACCGACCGCTGCGCCGCCACTGACGTGAACCCGCAAAGCGCGGCGCGCGACACCAGTATCCCGCCAGACCTTATCCGCATGTACGGGCACAATGAGCTGGGCGTCTATGCCCAGGTCATCGAGGGCGGGACGGTACGCGTCGGCGACACGATCTCGGCGTGATCACCCGTCGATCTGGCCTTTCGTCGAGGGGATTGCGTCAGGCGCGCGCGGGTCGATCTCGATGGCCGCGCGCAGTGCCCGCGCCAGTGCCTTGAAGCAGCTTTCAGCGATGTGGTGGGCATTGTCGCCGTAACAGTTTTCCACGTGAAGGGTCACCCCGGCGTTCTGCGCGAAGGCCTGGAAGAACTCGCGGAACAATTGGGTGTCCATCGCGCCGATTTTGGCGACCGGGAATTCGACCCGCCAGACGAGGTAAGGCCGGCCTGATATATCCAGCGTCACGCGCGTCAAGGCCTCATCCATCGGCACATCCGCCGCGCCGTAGCGCCGGATGCCGCGCCGGTCGCCCAGCGCCTTCGTGACCGCCTGGCCGAGCGCGATGCCGGCGTCCTCGACCGTGTGGTGCGCATCGATATGCAGGTCGCCTTCAGCGCGCAGGGTGATATCGATCAAGGCATGCCGCGCAAGCTGTTCCAGCATGTGGTCGAAAAAGCCGACGCCGGTAGCGATGTCATACTGCCCGGTGCCATCGAGGACGGCGCGCGCGGTGATCCGCGTTTCCTTGGTTTCCCGCGCGATTTCGGCAGAACGCGTGTCACGCGGTTGTGTCATGTGATTGTCTCGCAAGTCTCAATTCAGGATCATTAGCCGTATCTCAGGCTTATTCATACGCCGAGGTCAGCACCGCTGTCCAATTCTCGCGGAGTTCCTCTTCGCTGACACCATCATCGTAAGCCGGGGTGGTAAGAGGCTTCGCGGTCTCGATAGCGATCACCACGATTCGCGATATCCGCTCGGCCAACGCGCCCCACCTGTCGAAATGCGGACGCAGCCGCGGGAATTCTGGACTGTCTTGTTCCATGATCTTCGCCGTGCCTTTTGCCCTGAGCCCGCGCCGGAGGATCGGATCCACAAAATTGACTTCAACGCGCGGGTTTTGCCGGAGGTTTGCGATGCTCCCGGGCGAGCGAATGTCGCCGAAGGCGATCGTCCAGCCGTCGATAACCACGAAGGTTCCCTTGGGCGAAAGGCTCGGCGAACCATCGCCGCAAACCGTCGCAACAAAGCCGAGGCGCTGCTTTTCCACGATTTTGATCATATTGCGCGTCAGCATGGTGAGACTTCCTTGAGCGCCGACCATTGTCAAATTGCGGTCGGATGAATTTCTCACACAAAAGGCGGTGCGGGCCAGTATGAAGGGCACGACGATGCTTGCGCAATCGCCGGATGAGATGCATCACGCACCGGGCGGACAACCTTCAACCCTGGGCATGTGCGCCGTGTGATTGTGCCGGCCGACAGGTGCATTGCATCCAGGCAAGCAGCGCCGTATATCGCGGAGTAGATCATGAGTGAGCAATCATCGAATTTTCCCGGCTGGCACGCGACCACGATCGTGTCGGTGCGCAAGGACGGCAAGGTCGTCATCGCGGGTGACGGACAGGTGTCTGTCGGCCAGAGCGTGATGAAATCCAATGCCCGCAAGGTCCGCGCGCTCGGCAAGGGTGACGTGATCGCCGGGTTCGCCGGCGCGACGGCGGACGCCTTCACGCTTTTCGAGCGGCTGGAGCAGAAGCTGGAGCAGTATCCGGGCCAGCTCATGCGCGCCAGTGTCGAACTTGCCAAGGACTGGCGGACCGACCGCTATCTGCGACGGCTGGAGGCGATGATGATCG
>CAYFTI010000247.1:0-3314 GCA_964346065.1 uncultured Hyphomicrobiaceae bacterium | reverse complement strand
GGGCCACTTGTGGTGGTATGCCGCTGTCCAGCACTCGCGCAGAACCTCGACCGGGAGATGCGCGTTGACCTCGGCGAGACGCGTCTTCACGTCCTGTGCGTGCCCGATCTTCCAGACGTCATGAGAACCGAAGCGGAAAGCGTAGGTGGAGGCGGGCAGGGTGGCGTCCTGCCCCGTGCTCCCCTCCCAGGTGGACGGCTCGGGCCCTTGGGTCGGACCTTTCAACGCCTCGGCGGCGAGCCGCAGACGCTGCAGCGCCGGTGTCGTCGGCAGCTCGATTTCCTCCATCGCCAGCGCCAGCACCGCCGCCTGCTCCTCCGGCGACAACAAGACGGCGCGAACCGTCGCCTCGAAGGTGAGTTGCCGGCCAAGCACCTCGACCACCAACGGTCGGTGTGGAAACCGCCAAGCCCGCAGCATCGCCAGCGCCTTGGGCCACTTGAAGCTCCCGTCCGAGTCGTAGTCGACGGAACGTAGGGCCGTGGGGTCCAGGACATCGAGCGTGTCGACCGCTTGGCGGCCGATTTCCGCAAGCCCGAGGAGCCGCCCGCGATCCTCGTCGGCGGTGGGCGGTTCCTGGGTGCCGATGAACGCGATCAGATCGCCCGGTTGCGAGACTCGGACGAGCGCGTCGCGGTTGCCTTCCTTGCCGAACGAGATCACCGGCCAGCCGACGGGATCGAAGCTCCAGAATCGCTTGGCGAAGACCTGCACCATGGCCCGGTTCTAGAAAACCGCGTGATGTTTCCCAAGCCCTGCGAACTGAGGCGCGACAGCCGTGGTGATCGGCGCGCGCGGCGGTGCAAGGGCGCCTTGCGGGCGCGCCGGCGGCCGTCCCCCGCGCTTCACGTGGCGCCGTCGGGGACGGGCGCCGACGCGCCCGCAAGCTACAGCATCAGCAGGGACGTGACCGAGGCTTGTCGCGCATGTTGTTCGCATATATGCTGCACATTTGACTTCGGGATGCAGCCGATTGGCGGGTAAGATGAGCAATATGGACGCGGTCAGGACAGCGAGGGCGGTGGCGCGGCTTCGGGCGGGGCTGGGTGCGACGCAGTCCGAGGTGGCGAAGAAGGCATCGGTGGATCAAAGTCGTCTTTCCAGGATGGAAAAGGGTGAGGCCGTCTCTCCGGAAGAAATCGGGCGGGTGCTGGATGCGCTGACCGCGCTAGGGTCTCAGGAGGCCGGACAATTCAAGCGGTTCAAGGAGAGCGAGTGGCGCTTCATTGAACCGCCGTCGTATTGGAACCCGGAGCGGGCCTCACTCGAGATCGCTGAGGAGACCCTTAACAAGATCGAGCGGTTCCTTGGCGACGAGGAACAGCCCTGGCCGCTGCGACGCCAACTTGAGCGGCGTAAGGGCGACCTGCTGCGCGCGGCGGCTTTTCTGACCAAGCTGAAGCACAACATCGCTTTCATCGGCGATATCGGCGTCGGCAAATCCACAGCGATCAGCTTTATCTTTGATCTGCTGGTGCCTGCAAAAGCTGAGGACCGGAACATTAACCGCCCTGTGCTTGAGACTGGCGCGGGCGGGATTACGATCTGCGAAGTCCATATCAAGAACGGCCCCGCGTTCGGTCTCTCAGTGTTTCCGATGGATGATTCCGATCTGACCGATCTGGTGTCGGATTTTTGCGCCGCGAAGTGGGCGGCAACGAACCGGAAGGAGGACGAAAGCTCCGAAACGCCGCAGGTTAGCCGCGAGATCGAGCGCGCAATCCGGAACATGTCAGGGCTGGTGCGCCGCCGGAATGTTGTAGACGGCAAGACGAGCTACAACGACCCGATCCACGATCTGATCCGGGACTGCCAAGGCGAAGATGAGTTCAGGGCACGGGTTCTCGAATTCATGAATCTGCCTGAGCGGACGAACACGGAAATCTGGTATGAGAGCGGCACCCGCAGGCATCCTTCAGAATGGATGCGTGAGACATTTCGAGCTGTAAACAACGGCCGGATGGCGGATGTGCCACTACCGAGGAGTATTGGCTTGATCGTGCCGGACTTCGGAAGGGCATTCGGCGAGTTCGAGATCACGGTCGTGGACACGAAGGGGGTGAATGACGTCGCGGTCCGCGAAGACCTGGACCAGCGCCTGAAGGATCCCCGCACTTCGGTGGTGCTGTGCAGCCGGTTCAACGATGCGCCGGGCACGAGCGCCAAGGCGTTGCTTCAGCACATGAAGCAGACCTTCTCGGAGCGGTTCGACACCGGCAAGATCGCGATACTCTCGCTACCGCGGTCGGGCGAAGCGCGCGAAATGAAAAACGACGAGGGTGACCAAGCGCTGAGCGACGACGAGGGTTATGATTTCAAGCGTATGCAGGTTGTGGCAGAGCTGGACGCGGAAAAAATGTCCGGCGTGGATGTGTTGTTCTTCAATGTTGAGAGCGAGGACCCGTCGACGGCGCGCGACGAACTCTTCAAGCAACTTGGACAAATGCGCAATACGGTTGCCGAGCGGCTGTTCAACCTATGCGCGGCAGCAACCGAAATCATCGAGAACCACGAGACGCATGCAGTGACAGCGGCGATCCAGGAGGTTGCCCGGCGGCTGAATAGGTTTCTTCAGGGCAACGGGAAACTCGGCGCCAGAGAACGGCACGCTTACGAGGAAGCTCTGAGCACGGTGCGGAGTGTTCGCTACGCATCGACGCTATGGGCCGCAACGCGTCGGAGCGGCGAGTATTCCGGTCTCAACATCGTGCACCAGGTTGGCGTTGGTGCAGCGAAGGACGCGCGCCTGCGCTCGCGGGACTGGTTCGCAAGGGTCGAAGGGCATGTGAACGAGCTGAAAGCCGACGAAGACCTGAAGCTGGCGACTCGCTCCGTCGAGCAAATCACGTCGGTAGCGCAGGCTTCACGGCAGGCATTTCTGGAAGGCGCGCAGCGCATTGCCATGGAAATCTACCGCGAACCGCTCACGCAGGACATAGTCTGGATCAATTGCGCTTCGGAGTGGGGACAGGGCGCCGGCTTCACGAGACGGGTCGAGCAGCATCTGAGGGAATGGTTCGAAGAAGAGCGGCCGGATCTGAAGGAGGCGCTCGACGAGCGACTTGAGGCGCTCTGGGAGCGCGTGGTGATCGCGCCGCTGATGGAACTGACCGAAGAACACAGGCCTGAAGATGAACCAGCGCCTCAGGAGGGTAACGTCGTGGCGTTTCCTTCCGCAGCATCGGCATAGAACGGGTCACGTCCCTGCTGATGGTGTAGCTGGCTGGTAGCGCCGGCCGCCGTCCCCGCGCTTGAGGTGGCGCTGTAGGGGACCGGCGGCGGATGTCGGCGAAGCGCAAGCAGAGCGCGGTGCT
>CAYFTI010000246.1:0-3361 GCA_964346065.1 uncultured Hyphomicrobiaceae bacterium | reverse complement strand
TTCGGGGTTCACGCCCGCGAGCTTGGCGGTCTCGATCAGCGTGAGCGCGTCGGCCGCTGGATGGCCGGGAACGCGCCGGCAGGATGCCTGTTTCACAATGCGGTCGCGGCGCATCCGGACAACGCCGCGCTGAGGGATCTACTGGGCCGCCACAAGGCCGAGATCGGAGAGCGGCTTGCGGCCCGTGCCGACAGACCGGAGCTCCGCGTACCTTTGCTGCTCGTGCACGAGGGCTTGGTCCAGAGCTGGCCGCTCGAAGGCGATGAGGCCGTCGCGGCCGCGACGGCGCTGGCGAAGCGGCTCACTGCGCGGGGGTGAGGCGTTGCCAATTCGCGCGCCACAGCGACTTCGTGGCGATGGTCCGCGGCCAGCCGACGTCGTTCTGGTCGGATATTCGCCTGGGGTGCCCACCACCAGAACCGCGTCGAGATCGACGCGGTCGTGCTGAGGGTAGTCGGCGAGCATGTTTCGGGCCCCGCTGCGCCCATAACGCAGAACATTGTCGCCCGACAGCCAGCGATTCCGGCGAGTACCCGGGCACCTTTCGTGATGCGGATGGCTGTTTGGCCGCCGAGCACACGTCCTTTCGCGGCGCGAAGGTCGGCTGAGCGGCGGGAGGGGGATCTGATGACGCCATGCCGAAACGGCAGCAGGTCGATGGGCAGACTCAGTCAGATAGTGTCTCGGATCGATGCGCGTGACCGGGGTCTTCCGCCTCGTTATGGCGAGCCTCGTGAATGCAGCACTCGCTTTGCAGGAAGGACGTCACCGCCCACAGGCGCTCATACTTCGGAATGCATCGAAGAACCCGCCCCTCGCGTCTTTGCTCGATCAGGCCGGCGCTCAGCAAGCTGCTCACGTGATGCGTCATCGACGAATGCGGGATGCCCAGGTCCTCTCGCAGGACCCCGACCGGCAGGCCGCCGAAACCGGCCTTGACCAGGCGCTTGAAGATCCTGAGCCGGTGAGGATGCCCAAGCTCCCTGAGCACCATGGCCACGTCATCCACGTCCATCCGCCGTCGATCCACTTCTCATTACGATCCTACCGGTAAGGTATTGACGCCGGGATCGTGCGTCAATATTATTAATTTACCGGTAATATAGTTATGGAGAATACCGAAATGACCCCTGATCTCGCTGCCGCCGCGCAAGACGCTGGCGGAATGTTCCTCTTCCTTGCCGTCGAGCTCACAGCCCTTTTCCTGCTGATCAGCTACGGCGTGGGCGTGCTACAGGAATACATCTCACCATCGCGGATCCAGGCCGTTCTGAGTTCGCGAAACGGGCGTGGCTACTTCGTTGCAACCTTCATGGGTGCAATCACGCCGTTCTGCTCCTGCTCGACCATTCCCTTTCTCAAGGGACTGCTGCGCGCGCAGGCCGGATTCGGACCGATGATGGTCTTCCTGTTCTCCAGCCCGCTGCTCAACCCGATCATCATCGGCCTGTTCGCCGTCACTCTCGGGATTCAGGTCACTCTCGTCTACTTCGTCATCGCCATGGCCGTTTCGATCGCCGCCGGCTTCGTTCTCGAACGGCTCGGGTTCGAACGGTGTGTCGAACCCGCCGCCTACGAGACGCCCAAGCCGAGTGGGTGCGGAGCGACCTGCAGTGGCAGCGTCGAGCCCGATAACCGCTGGCTGCGGATCTGGAAGTCCACGTGGAAGGATTTCCGGGGCGTTCTGCCATACTTGCTCGGAGGGATCGCCATCGGTTCCATGATCTATGGCTTCATGCCGACCGATCTGATCACGCGCTACGCCGGCGAGGACGATTTCTTCGCCATTCCCATTGCGGCTGTCATCGGCATCCCGCTCTATATTCGGGCCGAGGCCGTCATTCCGCTCGCCGCCGCTCTTGCGGAAAAGGGTATGTCACTTGGCGCCGTCATGGCGCTCATCATCGGCAGCGCGGGGGCGAGCCTGACCGAGGTCATCCTGCTGCGGGCCATCTTCCGGATGCCGATGATCGCTGCGTTTCTGACCGTGATACTGACCATGGCGGTCGGTGCGGGCTTCATCTACGCACTGATACCGCTCGGTACGTGACGAGACGATCGGCGCGGGGTCCCGAACTGGAAGTCTAACTCCCGAAGAGATCAGAGGACGGATCGGGGTCCCTCGTCGGCGCATTTCACACCCCAACGTATCCTCCGCCAATGCGCCTACGACGTCGGGAATTTCCAATGTCTTGTTCCGCCCAGTGGCTGGATCGTAGGCGTGAAACTTGCAACCGGCGATATCGATCCAGAGCAGCCGCCTGGAGCGCGTCGATCAGGATAAGTCAACTCACCCAGATTGCCGCACCGGTCTCGGCCGCTACTTTGATGTCAGGAGATGCCATCTTCATCGCCTTGTCTCCGCCGCAGCGATGGCAATGTCGTCCCACGCGGCAGCGACAGCCTCGGGGCTGTCGGCGCGCACGGCGCGAAGATCGCGAGGATAGTCGACGCCCTCGGCTTCGCATGCTTTGAAAGCATGGAATTGTCCGTTGCTGGCCCGCAGCACCCGGGCGCTCGCGCGGCACGCCTCCGACACCAGAAAGGCCGCTCCCGGCGCCACCGCATCCGGGCGCAACTCGTCGGGCTCGCCCTCGACGCCCCACATCCGCGTTTTCGCGACCGGCGATATCGCGTTGACAAGGATGCTGTGCGGCTCGCCCTCGTATGCGAGCACGTTCGTGATGCCGACCGTCGCCATCTTCGCCGCCGCGTAAGCGGCAAGCCCCGCCTGCACGTACTCAGGATAGAGCGCCCGGTCAGACGTGGTGAGGAGGATGCGGCCGTAGCGTCGCGCCTTCATTGTCGGCCAGGCCGCTTGCGCCAGCCACAGTGGCGTCTCGACCCCGAGCTTCGTCATCCTGGCGACGAAGTCGGGCTCGAATTCCTCAATCTTTTGGTAGCCGACCCAGCCGGCATTGTGGATCAGGATGTCGAGACGTCCAAAAGCCGAGATGGTCTCCTCGACCAATGCACGGCAGCCGTCGCGGCTGTCGATCGGTCCGCATGCCGCACGTATACTGTATCCCTGCGAGCGCAACTGCTCGGCGGCCGCATCTGCGACGGTAGGATCTTGCGAAGTTCCGTCTTCGTTGGCGCCGACATCGTGGACAATGACACGCGTGCCGCGTGATGCGAGGAACTCGGCATAGGCAAAACCGATGCCACGTCCGCCTCCGGTTACGATAGCAGCACGGTCTTCAAAACGGATCATACGCTCCTCCTCGATCGGTCAAGGAGAAGCTAGTAATCGCGGCGCGATCCGTCCAATACCGGTCTTGCGCGATCACGATATGCGCTGCCTATCATGATACCATATCGAAAAAGTTCTGTGCAGCCGCATTTAGCGGCGCATCGTTAC
>CAYFTI010000245.1:0-3368 GCA_964346065.1 uncultured Hyphomicrobiaceae bacterium | reverse complement strand
TCCAGCGCGGCGGCGACAATGTCGCGCTAGTGGTCGGCAACGACGGGCCGAGCCAACCGGCGGCGAGGGTGGTGGGGGATATCGAGGTGGGTGGCGAAGTCCGTTGCGGGATTTCGGCGGGCTGCGTGTCTTTCGAGACGCTACCCGGCCCCGTGCTGAATGATCGGACTCAGATCGAATTCTTCGAGGACGATCAGTTGATCGTTGCAGGAGATACGAAAACTGTGACGGCCTTCTGTCCAGACGCCGATTCGCTCTTGCTGTTCGGCACCTGTCCCAGCGGTGGCTTCGATCGCCTGGAACTGGTGGGCACATCGGTAGCCAACCGTACGGATTTCACGCAGCCGATGGGGTATTCCTGCCGCTATTTCAACGACCTCGGAATTTCCCAGCGGCCGATAACGCGCGTGGCGTGCCTGGATACTTCTCCGTGAGCCGGATGGTCTTGCCCCAACGCCGCGGGTCCGCCGCCGGCAGAGCGAACTTGTGATGCATGGCAACCGAAGCCTAATTGATAACCAAACAGCTTTGATCGAAGACAAATGAAGCGACTGTTACTTCTCATCGTGATCCTGTGCCTGATCGGGAGAGCCGCATTTGCGCAGCCTACCGCCTTCACCTACCAGGGCTACCTCACCGATTCCGGCACGGTGGCCGACGGCAGCTACGACTTCGAGCTCACGCTCTACAACGTCGTAACGGGCGGGACCGCCATCAGCGACGAAGCGCTTGAGCCCGACGGCATCGCGCAGGCTTTCGAGTTGAGCATGGTCGCCAAGAAAGGCGCGCCCAATCAGGCGCCGAAGGCTCCGCCCTGGGACGGCTTCTGGGTCGGCGACCACTACTTTCTCAGAATGGGAGAACTGCTGTGAACCGTACTACCAGCCTCTTCATATCAGGTGAAGCGACCCTCAAAAGAAGTTTGGTCTTCGCCGCATGGCTGGCTGTACTTCTTGGCTGCGCGGTCGTCGGCCAAGCAGCCACCATTACCGTGAATACGACCGACGGCGGCGGCGTCAGTATTGACGGCAACTGCAGCCTCGCCGAAGCGACCGTCGCGGCCAATTTCAATGTCGCAGTGGACGATTGCGCGTCGGGCAGCTCAGTAGCCGAGGACCTGATCGTATTCGGCCCCCTGTTCTCGGGTGGAATCGGGGCCGTGATCAGCCTCGATCAGTCGCTGGCGCTTGGCCCGGAAGACACGCGGCTGTTCGTCCCGTCGAATCGTTTCCTGGTGATCGAGGGCGCGCCCGACGAGCAGATCTTCATCTGGAGTTTCGGGGGCGGCAGAACGCTGACGATTCAGGGCGTGACGTTTCGCTTCGGCAATGCCACGCTCGCGGCCGGCGCCGGAATCGGTGGGCAAATCGAGGTCCGCAGCGACAGCGGCGGCGGCGCGGGGAGTCTTGTCATCGAGAGATCCACGTTCGATCGAGGTCTCGCCGAATCCGAAGGCGGAGCGATTGGCGGCGTGGTCGTTCAGGAAGACCTGGATGTCACGATCTCCGGTAGTTCGTTCATCGACAACCGCTCCGCTGGAGCTTCTTCTTTTCCGTCGCCGGCCGGTGGCGCGATTGCGCTCCAGGCTGACAACCAGGCTTCGGTCGGAGTTTCGATACAGGGCACGGATTTCAGCGGGAACGAAGCTTCGAGAAATGGGGGAAGCATGTGGCTGGACGCCACGGATGAGTCCAGCATCACTCTTACGATCCAGGACAGCACGTTCGAATCGAATTCCGCGCAGATCGGGGGCGCCATTGCTGCCGGCGTCGACTCGGAGTCTCGATTCGATGTTCAGATCCGCTTCAGCATCTTCGATCGGAACGAGGCGGACGGTAGCGGTGGTGGCTTGTCGTTCTCTTCTGATGACGCCCCGGGGGGCTTCAGCCCGGTGGATCGAGCCAATTCACTGTTGATCGAGGACAGCCTGTTCCAGAGCAACCTGGCGGGCTTCGGATTCGGGGGAGCCGGTTCGGCGCTGGCCGTCCGCCATTTCTCGCGCGGCCACATCGATGACGAAACGCTCGTCCGTCTTGCGCGCAACAGTTTCATCGACAACTGGGCGACGTCATCCGGCGCAGCTTATTTTGAAAACGTAGCGGGCCTTCGCGCGGAAAACAACCTGTTGATCAACAACCGATCTTCGTTTTCCGCCGGCGGCCTGGCGTACACCCATGCGGACACCGAGGCGAGCACAGTCCGGCTGCACGCCAATACATTCCATGAAAATCTCGGCGGCAGCGGGCAAGCCGACCAGGCGCCTTACGATCTGCTGATCAGCCAGGAAAACGCTCCGTTCTTTCTCCGTATGCGCGGCAACGTCGTCAATGGCCTGGCCCCTCCCACCGGCCGATTCAACTGCGTGATCGACACGTCAGCAAGCGCTGGCTGGAATGCCGCACGGTCCGACAACACTGGTGGTTGCGCGCCCGGCACCGACTCCATCGTCGTACCCGACCTTCTGCTCGACGTCACCGCGACCGGGGATCCGATTCACCCGACAGCCGTAACGCCCACCGTGGCGAGCCCGCTGGTGGATTCATGGCCCGAGTTCGTCTGCGAGGATACCGACGGGGCGGCGTTGACCGCGGACCTGATTGGGGATCGTCGTGATCCGGGAAGCGGCCTGCCGTTCGACGGCGATGGCGACGGGACGGCCGATTGCGATATCGGGGCGTTCGAGCGGCCCGAAACGACGCTGTTCCAACTGACCGTCGCGCTGGCCGGCAACGGATCGGGCAGCGTGTCGAGCGATCCAAGCGGAATTAACTGCCCCGGCGATTGCAGCGAGGACTATATCGACGGTACCAGCGTCACGCTCTCGGCCAGCCCCGACGGCGACTCTGCCTTCGACGGCTGGTCGGGCGCCTGTACCGGAACCGGCTCGTGCCACGTCACGGTGGACCAGGCCCGGTCGGTCACAGCGACTTTCACCCAGATCGTTCACCCCCTGACCGTGACGGTCTCCGGCGAGGGGCAGGTGAGCAGCTTTCCTGCCGGGATCGATTGCCCCGCCGACTGCAGCGAAGACTACGCCCAGGGCACCGCGGTGACGTTGGGCGCGACGCCGGACCCCGGTTTCTCGTTCGCTGGGTGGAGCGCCTGCGGCGGCACCGCTTTGTGCCAGGTCACGATGGACCAGGCCCGCTCGGTCACGGCCACGTTCACGCAGATCGTTCACCCGCTGTCGGTCACCGTAAGCGGCAGTGGCGACGTCACTAGTTCCCCGGCCGGGATCGCCTGTCCAGGCGATTGCAACGAGGACTACGCCGAGGGCACGGCGGTCACGCTCACCGCGACGCCGGACGCCGGGTTCTCGTTCGACGGCTGGGCCGGCGACTGCACCGGCACCGGCGCCTGCCAGGTCA
>CAYFTI010000244.1:0-3406 GCA_964346065.1 uncultured Hyphomicrobiaceae bacterium | reverse complement strand
TCGTCCAGGACGGCGAGCTCACGGCCGCGCCCGGCAGCGGGCGGTTTCTGCCGCGGCGGGGGCGGGGAGGCGGCCGCGCCTTCGGAGCGCGCGGTACCGGGGCTGGACCCGGCGCGGAACTTTGGTGCAGAGTTGTTGTAGGCGCCGGCACGCGAAGCTTGTCGCAACCGACGTTGATCAGCGAGTTGAACGACACACGATTTCGCGGAGACGCCAACATCAGCTAAGAGGTGCCTAGTTCCAACGGAAAGCATCTATTCATGCTAATGCAATTCGGTGAAAAATTTCTGGAGAACAAGTAATGGTGAATGACATTAGAGAACAGATAACGGAATGGCTTACCGGCATCGATACGTGCTATCTTTTGGGTGCAGGGTGTAGCGTGTGTGCCGGCAAGCCCATGATTGGAAAGCTTACAGAAAACGTGCTTGCGGACGCTGATGCGGAGGTCATCAAGCACTTCAACAGCCTAAAGACGAGTGGCGATCGTAAGGCCACAGTCGAAGACCTCATTAACTATCTGATCCGCTACAGGCATATCCTTGAAACCATCAATAATGCGGACGATCACAGTATTTCCATTAATCAAATCGACAAATGGCTTAAATTTATAAAGCAAAAGATAGTTGCCGAAGTCGCCGATGATTGGGAGCCAAGCGACTATCATCGACGCTTCTTGCGGCGCATGCATGGGCAGCCGCAGCGTCGTATCAGGGACATTTTCAGCCTTAACTATGACACGCTGCTGGAAGCGAGTCTCGATGAACAGCGCATCCCATATGTGGACGGCTTCCGGGGCACCAATCGGGCATGGTTCGACCCCGAAACTTTTGATGAGGCCGGGACGAGCGCGTCTTACCGGCTGTTCAAGTTACATGGCTCGCTCAACTGGACGCGTGATGAAGCTGGACACGTGCGCCGCGGCCGCAACGCAAATAATGATGCGGCAGATGAACGGGTGGTCGTCTATCCCTCTGAGCAAAAGTACCTGCAAACTCAATACGGGGCTTATGAGACCCTGATCGGCAGGTTTCGTGATCGGCTTCGCGCGTCCAGTGTGAATAACTGTTTGGTCGTTCTGGGCTACAGCTTCAACGATCAGCACATCAATGAGGCGATATGTGATGCGATCACATCGCGGGGCAGCAACCTGACTGTCATCGCGTTCATCGGACCCGAAGAAGACCGTGATCGGCAGAATGCACGTCTAACCGAATTTGCTGCGCGTTGCGATGCGCGGTTTAACGCCTTTATCGGCGGCGGAGCGACCGGGCATTTCGTCGGGCACGCCGTCGATGCGCAGACCGGCAAAGCCGTGCTGGACGCGGAGCTGTGGAAGTTTGAAAAACTCGTCGATTTCATAGCTGGAGAAGGCTCTTGACCGACGCCATTTTGAAGATCGGTCGCGTGGTCGAAGTGTCCGGGTCCAAAGTCGTGGGCGAACTGGAAGGAACGGTCGAGGACCTTTACCGAACCTTCAAGAGTCGGCGCTACACAGTCGGGCAGGTGGGCTCCATCGTCAAAATCGAAGCTGGCGACAAGCTTGTCTTTGGCGTGGTGACGGCGCTGCGCATGACTGAAACGCTCCTGGACGGCACCGGCAATGTGAGTCCCTTAGAGGTGCCGTCAGATGCAAAGTGGCTGGAGATCGAGCTATTCGGCGAGGCGCTCCGCACCGGCCTCCGCGAAAGTGACTTTAATTTCCAGCGGGGCGTCGTAACGTACCCGCTTCCTGGCCAAGGTATCTTCGTCGCCAGTGTCGCGGAACTTGAACGCATCTACCACAGACCGGACAAGCCGAGCATTTGCGTGGGCGCACTTGCGCAGGCGTCGTCCCTGCCAGTCTATCTGCTCACCAATGAGCTGCTCGGGAAGCACTTTGCCGTCCTTGGCACAACCGGATCGGGCAAGTCGTGTTCGGTAACGGTACTATTGCGGTCGATTCTTGATATTGGTATCGCGCCAAAGGCGCACATGATCCTGCTTGACCCGCACAACGAGTACAGTCGCGCCTTTTCAGATCAAGCGGAAGTTATCGATCCGACCACACTAAATCTTCCGCACTGGCTCCTTAATTTTGAGGAAAGCGTTGAGCTGTTTATCGGAAGAACGGAGCACGCCGCCACGAGCCAGACTAACATTTTGAAGGACGCCATTCTCGCGGCGCGACGGGATTTTGGAGCGGTCGGTGTCGCCACTGAAAAGATTACCGTCGATACCCCGGTGCCCTACAGGTTAAGTAAGCTGATAGAGAATATTAACGCGAACAAGCCTTCACAGTCGTCAAAGCAGGACCCTTATCTAAAGATCGAGAATAAAATTGAAACGCTGGGGCAGGATAGCCGCTTTTCGTTCCTCGTGCGTCCGGATGACGCGGTTGAGGATCAACTCGCTGAGATCGTAGGGCAGTACCTGCGTATCCCGGTATCCAATAGGCCGCTGTCGATAATTGATTTGTCGGGCGTTCCCTCTGACGTTGTTGACGTGGTCGTCTCTGTTTTGTGTCGGATGATCTTTGATTTCGCGGTATGGAGTCCCCGGCCGGTCCGGGTGCCGATCGTCCTGGTTTGCGAAGAGGCGCATCGCTACGCGCCCCGCCGCGACGACGCTGCGTTCGAACCGACGAAGCAGGCCCTCTCGCGCATCGCCAAGGAAGGGCGGAAGTACGGAGTCGGGCTCGGCCTGATCTCACAGCGTCCTTCCGAGCTGGCTGAGTCGATCCTGTCCCAATGCAACACGCTGATCGCGCTGCGCATGAGCAATGAGCAGGACCAGAATTTCGTACAGCGCGCACTGCCGGATTCCGTGCGCAGCCTCGTGAATGTGCTCCCAACATTGCGAACGCAGGAAGCGCTGGTGGTGGGCGAGGGCTCCGTCGTGCCGGTTCGGCTGCGGTTCAACGATCTCCCACCCGAAAACCAGCCACATAGCATGGACGTACCGTTTGCGGAGCTATGGAAGGAAGAAGTAGCTGATGCAGCATATGTTGGAGAAGTGGTACGGCGTTGGCGTCTTCAGGAGCGTCCACCAGACAATTCAGTTTAATTGGCCGTCTAGTTGGGTCTGATGTTACACAACGAAAGGAAGGTAGAGTTGAGCGTTATTTGGCTTTTTGATTTACTGGCTCATTGGAAACGAAGAATTTCGTGATTAAGCATTTCAAAAGTGACGTATCTCGCTTTCCGCTTTGATGAGCGTCCCGGCTGCGGATGATGTGATTTTACCGGAAGGCCATGGCGGCAAATGCGTAGGAGTGATATCCTATTCACGCCGACGTGTCGGCGGCGGGCGGGATGCGGTGGCGCTGACTCGGGAAATGCCGAACGAACCCAGAGCGCCGCTTTTCCCTGTCGCCTCAACGGCTTACGGCCGCATCAGCGGCCGTCCGACCGCTCCCAGCGGGCGT
>CAYFTI010000243.1:0-3407 GCA_964346065.1 uncultured Hyphomicrobiaceae bacterium | reverse complement strand
CAACGGCCACAAGGAATTCCGCCTTCGCGGTGCGCGGCTCTTCCTCAAGCTGGGCCACGCCGCCGAAAACGAACAGCGTGATGCCGGAGATGCGCAGGTCATAGCGCCTTGCCACGAGGGCGTGCGCCAGCTCGTGAAAAATGAGCGAGGCGAACAGGCCGAGGGCGCCGAGAACGCCCATCCACAGATAGGTGAATTGGGGAAGACCCTGCACAACCGCCGGGAAATAGCCGGTCGACAGCGACCACACGATGAGGAAGGCGAGGATGAACCACGAAGCGTCCAGCCCGATGCGGAAACCGAGTAACGAGAAAAGATAGTAACTGCGTCCGAACATCCTGCCTCCCTGCGCGTGGCCAGCATCACGCGTCTGCGCTCGTCATGTGGCGATTGCAGCGCGGAAAAAAAGATCTTGCCGGTTGGGCCGAACGCGCGAGCGTCCCGGTGACGCGGGCGGGGGCCGGGACGGGGCGGCCGTTGCCGCCGCCGTCTTCAGGTCGCGCTACGCGGAGGCGCGGTTTTGCCGGTACTCGATCAACTCGTTCACGACGCCGGGATCGGCCAGGGTCGAGGTGTCCCCGAGGTTCGAGAAGTCGTCCTCGGCGATCTTGCGCAGGATGCGGCGCATGATCTTGCCGGAACGGGTTTTCGGCAGACCGCTGGCGAACTGGATCAGGTCCGGCGAGGCGATCGCGCCGATCTCGTGGCGGACCCAGTCGCGCAGCTCCTTGTGTAGCTCTTCGGATGGGTCTTCGCCGGCCATAAGCGTCACGTAGACATAGATCCCCTGGCCCTTGATGTCGTGCGGGTAGCCGACCACCGCGGCTTCGGAGACCTTCGGGTGCGCCACGAGCGCGGATTCGATCTCGGCCGTGCCCATGCGATGGCCGGAGACGTTGAGCACGTCGTCGACGCGGCCGGTGACCCAGTAATAACCGTCGTCGTCGCGCTTGGCCCCGTCCCCGGTGAAATACATGCCGGGATATGTGCTGAAATACGTCTGCACGAAGCGGTCATGGTCCCTGTACACCGTGCGCATCTGGCCGGGCCAGCTATCGAGCAGGACCAGGTTGCCGCCAGTGGCCCCTTGGAGCAGGTTGCCGTCATTATCCACCAGACCGGGTTGCGCGCCAAAGAAGGGCAGGGTGGCCGAACCCGGCTTCAGGTCCGTGGCGCCGGGCAGCGGGCTGATGAGAATACCGCCCGTTTCGGTCTGCCACCAGGTATCGACGATCGGGCATCGTCCCTCGCCGACGACGTTATAGAACCATTGCCAGGCTTCCGGGTTGATCGGTTCGCCGACCGTGCCGAGCAGCTTCAGGGATTTCCGGCTCGTCTTTGTGACATGGTCATTGCCTGCACCCATGAGCGCCCGAATGGCGGTGGGCGCGGTATAGAAGATGTTGACCTGATGCTTGTCGACCACCTCCCAGAAGCGCGCGGCGCTGGGATAGTTCGGGACGCCTTCGAATACCAGCGTCGTGGCGCCGTTCGCCAGCGGGCCATAGACGATATAGGAGTGGCCGGTCACCCAGCCCACGTCGGCTGTGCACCAGTAGACGTCGCCATCGCGGTAGTCGAAGACATACTGATGGGTCATCGACGTGAAGACGAGGTAGCCCCCGGATGTGTGCAGGACGCCTTTCGGCTGGCCCGTCGATCCCGAGGTATACAGGATGAACAGGGGGTCCTCGGCGTTCATCTCCTCCGGTGGACAGTCGGCCGAGACCTGTTCCATCTGCTCGTGCAGCCAGACGTCGCGGCCATCGTTCCAGGCGATGTCGGCGTTGGTGCGCTTGACGACGAGCACGTTCTGCACAGTGGAGGTCTGCTCCAGCGCCTTGTCCGTGTTGGCCTTGAGCGGGATGGTCCGACCGCCGCGCACGCCCTCGTCGGCGGTGATGACGATCGTGGAGTCGCAGTCGTCGATACGCCCAGCCAGCGCATCCGGCGAGAAGCCGCCAAAGACGACAGAGTGGATGGCGCCGATACGCGCACAGGCGAGCATGGCATAGACTGCCTCGGGGATCATCGGGAGATAGATCGTGACACGGTCGCCCTTTTGCACGCCAAGGTTCTTGAGGACGTTGGCGAAGCGGCAAACGCGTTCGTGCAACTGGCGATAGGTCACCTTCAGGTCCATGTCGGGCTCGTCGCCCTCCCAAAGGATCGCGACCTGGTCGCCACGCGCTTCGAGGTGCCGGTCGACGCAGTTCGCGCACACGTTCAGCGTGCCGTCCTCATACCACCGGATATCGACGTTATGCGGGTCGTAGGAGGTGTTCTTCACCTTGGAAAAAGGCTTCATCCAGTCGATCCGGTAGCCGTGATGGCGCCAGAAGGAATCCGGGTCCTCGATGCTCTGGCGGTACATCTCCTGGTACTGCTCCCGATTGAGATAAGCGTTATTCGCCCAATCTTCGGGGACCGGATAGATCGTGGTGTCGGACATGACTGGGTTCCTCCCGAGGGTCTTTTTCGAAGACTTTGTAACGTGGGTGCATTATGTCGGCGCGATCCGGTGCTTGCAACGCCTCGTTCGTCGAAACGCCCCGCTTTGCGCTTGACACGCCGCGCGCCTGCTCGCAACAGAAGAGTTGGATGCGCGGCCGCGTGTGATCGGGCCACATAATGTACTCGCCATCGCCGGAAACACTTTATGTCTGCCCGCTTGACGCGGTGGAAACCGTGGCGGCGCGGGCCCGGCCGGGTCACATGATCTCGCTGGTGAACGAAGAGGTCATGCGCGATCTCGCGACGCCGCCGGGTGTGCCGCCCGCGCGTCACCTGCGTTTGACGATGAACGATATCAGCGCGCCGCGCGCGGGGCACATCGCCCCCGCCGCCGAGCATGTCTCGGCACTTGTTGATTTCGTGATGTCATGGGACCGCGGTAAGCCGCTGCTCATCAACTGCCTTGCGGGGATCAGCCGGTCGACGGCGGCGGCCTTCACGATTGTCTGCGCGCTCAATCCCCAGACCGAGGAACGCCGGATCGCGGAACTGTTGCGCGAGACCTCGCCGACCGCGCAGCCGAACCGGCGGTTGGTCGTTTTCGCAGATGAGGCGCTTGGACGGGGTGGCCGGATGATCGCAGCGGCGGAGGCCGTTGCAGCAAGCGCCGTTCTCGAACCGGCCCGCCCATTCGCTTTGCCGGTGCGCGTCCCCGCGACGTTCGGTGAGCGGCGCTAGAACTGCGCGGTGATACCCGCAAATCCTCCCAGTTCCTCGGCCTCCTCGAAGGCGATATAGGCGTCCTGCGTGCCGTCGATGACGACCTGCGGCGCTTCGGTGCGGCGGTAGCGCCCGCCGAGTTCGAGGTTGACGCCCTCAGTCACGCCGAAGGTCAGCCCGCCTTCGAGGTGGAGTGTCCAGACGGTTTCGTCTTCGCTAAGTTTGGCGGAAGA
>CAYFTI010000242.1:0-3438 GCA_964346065.1 uncultured Hyphomicrobiaceae bacterium | reverse complement strand
CCGTCTTCGAGCCGACATAGACGACGGAGTGCCCGGCCCCGCGCGCGGCGGAGTAGAAGATCTTGTCGACGCGCGCCGTGCCGACGCACATCGCGTTGACGAGGATGTTGTTATTATAGCGCGCGTCGAAATTCCCCTCGCCGCCGACCGTCGGGACGCCGGTGCAGTTGCCATAGCCACCGATGCCCTCGACGACCCCGGAGAGCAGATGCCGTGTCTTCGGATGCTCCGGCGCGCCGAAGCGCAGAGCGTTGAGGTTCGCCACCGGCCGCGCGCCCATGGTGAAAACGTCGCGCATGATGCCGCCCACGCCCGTCGCCGCGCCCTGATACGGCTCGATGTAGGACGGGTGGTTATGGCTCTCCATCTTGAAGACGACCGCGTCGCCGTCGCCGATATCGACCACGCCGGCGTTCTCGCCCGGCCCCTGGATGACCTGCGGGCCTTCGGTCGGCAGCGTCTTGAGCCAGACGCGCGAGGACTTGTAGGAGCAATGCTCCGACCACATGACCGAAAAGATGCCAAGCTCGGTCGGCGTCGGCTGGCGGCCGAGGATTTCGACCATCCGCGCCGCCTCGTCCGGCTTGAGGCCGTGTTCGGCAATCAGGTCCGGGGTAATGTCCTGGGCGTCAGACGCGGTCATGGGACGGCCGTTCCAACTCGGAAAGTGCGTGCGGCACGCTTGCCCTCATGAGGCGCGCGGCGAGGTTGCGGCGCCGTCTTTACTCAACTCGGCGCGCCATCCTCTTCCTGGTCCAGCTCGTATTCCGCCACGCCCAGCTTCAAAACTTCCGGGATATCCTCAAGAAACTCCGCCTCGTCGAAGTATTCGACGTAAGGCGGGAAATAGCCGAGATCTTCATCGTCGTCCATAGCGTCCTCGTCCATGGCAATCGCACGGAAAGTGATGCTGCCGTCCTCATTCACCGCGATCGAAGCGAGGTTCTGCTTCGTACTCGTATGCCTGACGGTCAGGCTGTATGCGCCCGGCGCGTTGCTGATCGCAAACTCCAGCCGGCGGCTGCCAATGTTCGTTTGCAGCTTGCCGGTCAGGGTCGCCACGGCCTCGGCGCGCTGGGCGGGCTCGAGCTGGTTGCTGCGAAGTTCTTCTTTCAGCTTGTCGACTTGGTCATCAAAGCTCATGGCCCGCCTCTCAAGGGTTGTGTCTATACGTGACTCGATTGCTGGACGCCAGCTCGATTTCCAAGGGTTTCCGCGATGTTGCGCAACATGGGAAACCCGTCGGTGCCACCGAGCAAGGGATCGGACAGGCGCTCCGGGTGGGGCATCAGCCCCAGGATACGGCCATCGGCGCTGGCGATGCCGGCGATGTTGTTCTGCGAGCCGTTGGGGTTCGCTGCGTCGGTGACGGCGCCATGCGCGCTGCAATAGCGGAAGATCACGCGCGCGTCGTTTTCAAGCATTTCCAGAGTGCCCGGGTCGGCGAAATAGTTGCCGTCATGATGGGCAACCGGGAAGCGCACGACCTGACCGACGTGGTAGTGCCGAGTGTAGAGCGTGTCGGTTGATTCGACGCGCAGATGCACGTCCTTGCAGATGAATTTCAGCGCCGCGTTGCGCATCAGCGCGCCAGGCAGCAGCCCCGTCTCGGTCAGGATCTGAAAGCCATTGCAAATGCCGAGCACCGGCACACCCGCCCGGGCGCGCTCGACAACCGCGCGCATGATCGGCGAGTGGGCCGCCATCGCGCCGGCGCGCAAATAATCGCCGTAAGAGAACCCGCCGGGCAGCACGATCAGATCGCTGGCGGGAAGCTCCGTTTCGCCGTGCCAGACCATTTGCGGTGCGCGCCCCATCGCGGAGTCCAGCGCGCGGGCGACGTCACGGTCACAGTTCGAACCGGGAAAGACGATGACGCTGGCGTTCATGCGGGCTCCAGCTCAAAGCGGTATGTCTCGATCACGGTGTTCGCCAGCAGTTCTTCGCACATGCGCTCGACATCCTGGCGCGCCTGCGCTTCATCCCGCGCGTCGAGCTTGACTTCGAGGTACTTGCCCTGTCGCACGTCCTCGACGCCGGCAAAGCCCAGTGAATCCAGCGCGCCCGCGATCGCCTTGCCCTGTGGATCGAGCACGCCCGGCTTCAGCGTGACCCAGATGCGCGCTGTCATGGCCATGCGAGCCTCCCGCGATGGAACTTGCGCCCGTCTTACTCAACTTGAGCGGACGAGTATTGGCCCCTTGTGCTTGCCCTGATCGTTTTCCACAAGAATGCCCAGACGTCGTGCGACATCCTGATAGGCTTCTATGAGGTCACCGAGGTCGCGGCGGAAGCGATCCTTGTCGAGCTTGTTCTGGGTCTGGATGTCCCAGAGACGGCACCCGTCCGGGCTGATCTCGTCGGCCACGACGAGACGCACCATGTCGTTTTCGTACTGACGGCCGAACTCCAGCTTGAAGTCGACCAGCCGGATACCGACGCCGAGGAACAGGCCGGTCAAAAAGTCGTTCACCCGCTGGGTCATGGAGACCATGTCGTCGATTTCCTGGGGCGTCGCCCAGCCGAACGCGGTGATATGCTCTTCCGTCACCAGCGGATCGTTCAACTCATCGGCCTTGTAATAAAACTCTATGATCGAGCGCGGCAGCGGCGTGCCTTCCTCCAGCCCGAGCCGCTTGCAGATCGACCCCGCGGCGACGTTGCGCGCGACGACCTCGATCGGGACGATCTCGACCGAGCGCACAAGCTGCTCGCGCATGTTCAGCCGGCGGATGAAATGCGTCGGGACGCCGATCGCTTCGAGGTTCGTGAACATGTGCTCGGAGATGCGGTTGTTCAGCACCCCCTTGCCCTCGATCAGCGCATGTTTCTGATTGTTAAAGGCCGTGGCATCGTCCTTGAAATGCTGGATGAGGGTGCCTGGTTCCGGGCCTTCATAGAGGATTTTCGCCTTGCCCTCATAAATGCGGCGGCGACGGTTCATGGTTGTAATCCTTGTTGGGCGGCGTTCGGGAAAAACAAATGGCGGCGCTGCCGGACTGGCGCGCCGTCCTTTTCCAATCCCCAGGCAATGCGCGGACCGCGCTCCGCGCTCCTGCGCTTTACTCCGATGTTATCCTAGCTAAGTCGGCAAGACAACGGCTATGTCAAGACCCACGACCCGCACGGCAAGCGGAATTGATTTGCGCGTCGCCACACGTTATCTCACCATCTGAAAGCGGCCCGCATCCGCGGCGGACCGGCTGAATCGGGAGAGATTGATGAGTTCATTCGACGATCGTGAGCAGGCCTTTGAGCGCAAATTCGCCCATGACGAGGAGCTGCGGTTCCGCGCGATGGCCCGCCGCAACAAGCTGCTCGGGCTGTGGGCCGCGGAAAAGATGGGCATCACCGGCGACGACGCCGAAGCCTATGCCAAGGACGTCGTCAAGGCGGATTTCGAGGAAAAAGGCGACGAGGACGTGTTCCGCAAGATTC
>CAYFTI010000241.1:0-3444 GCA_964346065.1 uncultured Hyphomicrobiaceae bacterium | reverse complement strand
CGGCGCGGGCTTACGTGTCGGCGCTCAACAAGCTGATCGCCAAGCGCGAGCGCGTTGCGCCGGAAAGCCGCGCGGCGTCTTGATCCGGCTTCGGCGCGGCGCAGGGCTAGCCCACATGCGTCGCGCCGAGCTCGCCGAACAGCCCGCCAATATCGACGGTTTCCCGCTCGCCGATATCGTCGAAATGCTGGTTCAGCCACTGATCAGCGCTGTCCCGGCCAAGCTCGAACAAATGCTGTAGAAACGCCCATTCCGGGTTCATCCGGCTGGACGCGCCCAGCGACGTGACCTCTCCCGGGGCCTGGACGATGTGAACGCGCATCCGGCGGAACCCGTCCTCGGCCATCTTGCCTTCATCCATCAGCCGGTTGATGAAGTCGACCGAGCGCAGTTCCTTCAGCAGGCTGGAGTTGAAGGTGATTTCGCGCAGCCGCTCCATGATCTCGCGCGGCATTTTCGGGGTGCCGGGCCGCTCCACGGGGTTGATCTGGACGATCATGATGTCGTCGGATTCGACCTCGTGGCCATAGAAGGGGAACAGCGCCGGGTTGCCCATGTAGCCGCCGTCCCAGTAGGGCTTGCCGTCGACCTGCACAGCCTGGAACAGGAAGGGCAGGGTGGCCGAGGCCATCACCATCTCGCAGCGCAGCTCGTGCCGGTTGAACACCTTGACGCGCCCGTTCTCCACGTTTGTCGCGGAGATGAACAGCTTGATGTCGTCGCAGCGGCGCAGCCGCTCGAAATCGACCACGGATTCCAGGATGTCCGCCAGCGGATTGATGTTCAGCGGATTGAACATGTAGGGCGAGGCCATACTCTGGAACATTTCCATCACCATCAGGGCTGGCGAGCTCGACACGCTCCAGTTGCCCATGAACACGTCGATCGGTGTCCGTTTCAATGGATTGAGCATGGCGTTGTTCGCCACGGCCCGCCAGAACCGGCGCAGGTTTTCGCGCGCGCCATCATAGCCGTTCTGCATATAGCCGTCGGCCAGGACAGCCGCGCTCATCGCCCCGGCGCTCGTCCCGCTGATCGCGTCCAGCCGTATGCGGCCATCTTCCAGAAGCCGGTCGAGCACGCCCCAGGTGAAGGCGCCGTGCGAGCCGCCGCCCTGCAGCGCAAGGTTGACCGGCTTGGCATTCGGTGCGGGATCACTCATTTCGCGGTCCAGCCGCCTTCCATCGGCAGCGCCGCGCCGTTGATCTGCGCTGCGTGATCGCCGCACAGGAACACCGTCAGTGCGCCGATCTGCTCGGTCGTGACGAACTCCTTGGTCGGCTGGGCATCGAGGATCACGTCACGCTTGACCTCGTCCTCGCTGATGCCGCGCGCCTTCGCCGTGTCGGGGATCTGCGCCTCCACCAGCGGGGTCAGCACGTAGCCCGGGCAGATCGCGTTTGTGGTCACGCCTTGTTCCGCGCCTTCCAGCGCCAGCGTCTTGGTCAGGCCGAGCATGCCGTGCTTGGCCGCGACATAGGCCGACTTGTAGGGCGAGGCGACCAGGCCATGGGCGGAGGCGAGGTTGATGATCCGGCCCCAGCCGCGCTGCTTCATTTCGCCGAACACGAGCCGGGAGGTGTGGAACGCGCTCGACAGGTTGATGGCGATGATCGCGTCCCACTTCTCGACCGGGAACTCCTCGATGTGGGCGACATGCTGGATGCCCGCGTTGTTGACCATGATGTCGATCTGGCCGAACTCGCGCCGGGCACTCTCGATCATGTCCTCTATCTGGTCCGGCTTGGTCATGTCCGCGCCGTGGAAGCGGACCTTGGCGTCGTTTTTGCCGTCCAGCTCCGCGCGGGTGCGCTCGATCTCGTCTTCGTCGCCAAGCCCGTTGAGCATCACGTTGACGCCCGCACCCGCGAGCGCCTCGGCCATGCCCAGCCCGATTCCGCTGGTTGAGCCGGTGACGACGGCGCTTTTACCCTTCAACATCTGCGTGTCTCCTCGTTTGCTATTCAAATTCCCGGCTACCACGGCAACTGGCTGCCGTCGGCATGCCAGAAGGTGCCGGTCTCATCCATGCCAAGCTCGTCGAGCCGCGCGATCAGTCCGCGCGCCGATTCTTCCGGTCCGACATGCCCGCGTCCGCCGGTCATTTCGGTCTGCACGAAGCCCGGGTGCAGCAGGAAGACGGCGACGCCGAGGGATTTCAGATCATGGGCAAGGTTCACGCCGGCCATGTTCACCGCGGCTTTCGAGATGCGGTAGCCGTAGTTACCGCCGGATGTGTTGTCCGCCATCGAGCCGACGCGGCTGGACAGAATGCCGATCTTGCCGCCAGACTTCATGAACGGCGCGAAGGACCGCGCGACGCGCAATGGCCCAAGCGTGTTCACCTCGAACTGCTCGCGCAGTGTGTCCCAGTCGAGCGCGTCGAGGTTGTCGCCCTTGAGGATGCCGGAGACATGCACCAGCACATCGATCGGGCCGTTCGCCTTGACGGTCGCGGTGAAGCGCTCGACCGACTCGTCCTCGGTCACCTCGACATGCTCGTGAACTTCCGCGCCGGTCTCGCGCAGCTCCGGGCTGGCCGCGCGGCAGGCTGCGACGACCTCTTCGCCGCGATCCTTGAGCTGGCGCACCATTTCCAGACCAATGCCCCGGTTCGCGCCGACAATCACGTATCGCGCCATTGTTCCTCTCCTTCATACTGGGTTCCGCGCTCTCATGCGTCGAATGCTGGGCGCGATTCTACAGTTTTGCAATGCAGCATGGAAGGCTTCGCAGGCCGCAAGGCGGGGCGATGACGCAGGCGTGACCGGCTTGGCGCGGTTGTGGAAAACTGCGGCTGGCGCGGGCGCGGCGGCGAAGCGTGTTATCCTTGGCACGATTCGGCAACGCAGCGGGGAGCAGGCAGATGGCAGTGGCCGAGAAAGCGCCGGAGGCGAGCGGTCCATCCGCGAAAGCGTCGACCAACGACTGGATACATTACGAGGTCGATCTGTGGTGGACCGATCTGAACACAACCGAAATCGGGATTTACCAGCATTCGCGCCACCGCGCGAAATCGCGCCAATTCACGACCGACAGCGACATCTTTGGCGAGGTCAAGGAGGACGGCGAGCGCACCCAGCTCATAAGTTACCGCGAAGGCGCCTGGGACAAGTGCGAGGGGATGGAGCGGCGGCTGGTCATCAAGCTGTTTTCCGACTCGATGACCTGGCGGGCGACGATGGACCTGATGATCGGGCGCAGCCTGCAACTGTCCTTCGGCGCGGGCGGCTTTCCGGTCACGGCGTTTTCGGTCAATGTCTCCGGCCACGACCAGATCATCCAGGTCGAACGCACCGCGCGGAAGTGGCCGGGCTTTCCCGAAAAGTTCTCGTTCTTCATCCTGAAGGACGGGGAACCATTCCTTTACAAGCTGCGCCGCGACTGGATCAGCATCGGGCCGGACTACACGCTGTATGACCACAACAATGCGCGCATCGGCCA
>CAYFTI010000240.1:0-3455 GCA_964346065.1 uncultured Hyphomicrobiaceae bacterium | reverse complement strand
ACCGAGGCCGGATTATGCGCGTCCCCGGTCGGGTTATGCAAGCGATCCAATGGATGACGATTGGAAAAGGCTGGAACCGATCACGCCGTTGCCTCGCTCACGGGGTGTCGCCATCGCCGCCTCCCGGCTCACCGCTGTCAAAACGCGTGAATCACAGGGCGGTGCGCCAGGGAACCGCAACACGAAATCACACGGAAATGACAGGCACACGCCTCAAATCCTTCAAACACCCAATCAGTGCGGCGAGGAATTAAATTAAAAAGATGACAATATTGTAGATATCGAAGATCAAATATTCACTTATGCGATAGCAATCAGGGTTTCCTCCCATAGTGTAAAACATTACGTTTCTCGAATGATGTCTTTAACAATATTATGCGGGCGGTTACGGATAAACTTTATCAAAATCGTAATTTCCTAGTGGTCTGATTCAAAAATTTGCCTCCCTGCGCAGCACCCGCCGGCGCAAACATCTGTATCATGAGGACCACTAGCAACTTATTGAGTCTAGTGGAGCTTTTGAATTCGACATTCGAGCGAGAATCTGGCATCAAGCGGGACTGAAATGTCAAATTTTCTCCACTAATAGACAGTAGGGAAAGAGAGAAAGCGCTGTATAAACAATCTCAACATGACCATTCTCTCGGTAAGGAACTTATACCCATTTAGTTTGCGTCCATATGATCATTTTCAAGAATATGAAAACATGTAAGGTCTAGCCAAAGCGCGTGAATTTACTGAAGCTTCGAATCGAGATCAAGTAACAGAAACCGCTCCGCGAGCGTCTCGGCCTCCTCGCCGAGATATGGCCCCGCGAGCGCGCGGAACTTGGCGCGAAATTCATCCTCGCTCGGGAAATTGCCCGGCTCGCCGCGCGGCACCTCCACGAACTTCTCGAACACCCCGCGCGGCGTCGTGATCGTCGCCTTGCCGGCCATGTTCGCGGGCAGCGCGGCTTCGGCGTCGGCATCCGCGACGCAGTCCACGCGCCGGCACAGCGCCAGCGTATCGGCATCGGCCAGATGGCGCGGATAATCGTCCCAGTCCAGCTTGCCTTCGCGCAGCACGACCGCGGCGCAAAACGGCATCGAGAACTGACCGTCCACGATGTTCTCCGGCGCCTGCTTGGCCGCAAGTGGTTCGCCGATGATGGTCATGCCGACGCGTGGCAGGCCGATGGTGATCGCCTCCACCTCCTCCGGCACGACCATATCCTCGGCCCGCAACGCCGCCACCGCGTCCATCGCCGCATGCGCGTAGCGGCAACAGGGATAGGGCTTGACGGCCAGGCGCATGGTCTCCCAATGCTCGCCCAGGCCCGCGACCGTTTTGGCCGGATCGGCGGCGGGCGCGTAGGCCTTGAGGAAACCGGCCTTGCCCTCGAACGCAGCCGTAGGCCCGAGATAGCCCTCGCTCGCGAGCACGGCGGCCATGAGCCCGTTCTGCGCCGCCTGCCCGACATGGCTGCGCTTGGTCCACGCGCCGTTTTCGAGGAACTGCATGGAGCCGGCCGCCTGCGACAGCGCGATGCCGAACGCTGAGACCATCTGCTCGCGATCAAGGCCGAGCAGCTTGCCCGCTGCCGCCGCAGCGCCGAACACGCCGCAGGTGGCCGTCGGGTGGAAGCCCCGCGCGTAATGCGCGCCCGGATCGAGCGCCAGCGCCAGCCGGATCTGGATCTCGTACCCCGCCACGACGGCCGCGATAAGGTCGCGCCCGGACGCGCCGGTCGTCTCGGCGGCCGCGAACGCCGCCGGGAAGATCGGCGCGGAGGAATGGATCGAGCCGGCGGCGTGGGTGTCGTCGAAATCAAGCGAATGCGCCAGCGCGCCGTTGAGGAGCGCGGCGGCGGGCGGCGCGTATCCGGCCGTGTCGCCGAAGACGGTGCACGCGCCGCCGAGGCCCATGCGCTCTACAGCCCGGAGCATCGGCGGGGTGGATTGCGCATCATGGCGCGCCCGGACGATGATGCCGAGCGTATCGAGCATCAATAGCTTGGCCCTCTCGGTCACCTTCGAGGGAAGCGCGTCAAAACTCAGATCGGCAGCAAACCCTGCCAGCGTGCCTGTGATATTCTGCATGTCGCTTCCTTCCGGGCCGCGTCGCTCGCTTCAATTTGTCAGTATCGCGCGGATGGCTCACAGCGCAATCAGCCGCACGGCGAGGTTCCGGCAGAGCCCTAAACAGGAGGCAGGATAAAAGCCCGGCTCAACAGTCGGGATCTGACCGGACCGTTCAGCCCCCTGAGGACCAGGGTGGGCCGAGGGCGTCACGGCGGCGCTGTGTCATCGTGGACTCCGAAATCTGCGGGTAACGCGGCGGCAGCGCGGACACCGTGCTCAGTTGGCGCAGCACCTCTGAGGGCGGCCGGAGATCGGCGGCCTGCAGGCTCTTGCGGAACTGGTCGCGCGTACGCGCACCGACGATCGCCGAGGACACCGCCTCCTGCTCCAGGACCCAGCGCACGGCGAGCGCGGCGGGCAGGCAGCCCAGCTCGTTCGACAGACGCAGCAGCGTTTCCAGTGTCTCATCCGCATTCGGGGCGAACATACGGTCCATGAAGACCCAGTTCTCTTCGGAGCGGGTGCCCGGCGCGCTGCGCTCGCCAGGCTGGTACTTGCCGGTCAGAAAACCACCGGCCATCGGCCCCCAGACGACCATGCCGACACCCTTCAGCTTGCACACCGGCGCGATCTCGGCCTCGATGTCGCGCACCACCAGGTTGTATTGCGGCTGATACGCCGTGAAGCGCTCGAGTCCCTTGGTGTCGCTGATCCACACCGCCTCCATCAGCCGCCACGCCTCGAAATTGCTGCAGGCGATATAGAGGACCTTGCCATCACGCACGAGATCATCCAGCGCGCGCAAGGTCTCGTCGAGCGGCGTCTCGTCATCGACGTGATGCAGGTAGTAGACATCGATGTGATCGGTCTGGAGCCGGCGCAGGCTGTCCTCGACCGCACGCATGATGTGCTGGCGCGACAGGCCCGAATCGTTGGGACCCGGTCCGGTGGGGTTGAAACACTTGGTCGCGATCACGGCGTCATTCCGGCGCCCCTTGAGGAGACTGCCAAGGATTTCCTCCGAGCGGCCCTTGGCGTAGGTGTTGGCGCTATCGAAGAAATTGATGCCGGCGTCGAAAGCGGCATCCATGATAGCGCGCGCTTCCGCCTCGTCCGTCGTGTGGCCAAACGTCATGGTGCCGAGGCAGAGTTCCGACACTTTCAGGCCGCTGCGGCCAAGATTGCGGTACTGCATGCGAACTCCCTTCTCAGCTGGCCGGTGCGGGTGAGGTATCGACGCGCGACCCCGCCCTCGGCTAGTTCTATATCATTCTTGTGCTGGCGGACCAGCCATGCGCTTCATAATCGGGGATGCGCGGATGACACACTATAAAATAGCGGCGATACCGGGCGACGGCATCGGGACGGAGGTGATCGCGGCCGGGCTGGAGG
>CAYFTI010000239.1:0-3468 GCA_964346065.1 uncultured Hyphomicrobiaceae bacterium | reverse complement strand
GATCATCCTCGTCGGTGCCCACGGCTGAGAGACGACTTAGTCAACGGGCTGCTAACCGTATCCGGCTGGATCGCGACATTTTTCGAAGTGCCCTGCAGTCTGGTTCGACAACGAACCGGCGCAGCCCCGCGACGACGGCGGCGTCAAGCGCTCGCCGTCATGGGGCGTCGGCATCGCTTACATTTCAGAATGCCGCCAGCCGCCTTGGCCGCGACGGCGCGCGACGACGGCACCGCGGCAGCCAGCACTTCCGCGCGCAACTCAGGCAATTTGCGCGACGACCACAGTGCCCGGATATAGCGCGGATCGTTGAGCGCCCGACGCGTTGCTGCAAGCGGCGCCGCGCCTTCGAGCCCCAACAATGCCCCAAGCCGCTCCGCAGCCTCCACCACCGACCCAGCTTGAACGACCTCGTCGGGTAAGATTGTGATCACCCTCCACGTCTCTTGCTCGCTACTCTCGGTCACGCCACCAACCCACCCTCAATCGTACAGTCGATAGCCAAAAAAATCCAGTATTTCTTGCCCCGTTCTAAGCACGTCCGATATATTCTTAGTATCTTCCGTTGTTAGTTTCCCCATCTGTTTCTCATTCATATTTTTGATACGCTGTGGCTCATAGTCTTTTACCGTTACACAGTAATCCTTGTTTAATTGCTCTTGATAATTCTTAATGCCAAAAACGTCAAATATATGACTCGGTTCTTGACAAAATTGTTCATATGATAATACCGGTATATTTGCCGTCCTTGCCGCTTCCCGCAGCTGACGACTGGTCTCAAGCCAATGGTTTGCTAGTTCTTGAAGCTTTCGTGTGCGCATCGCCGCTGAGGCCGCACCGGCCAAATGATAACGGAATAAGCGTGATGCAATGTTTGCATATGGATTTCTGTTGTTAACAACAAATCGTGAATGTGGAAATGTTTCTTGGAGAGCGGAAAAACGCAGCAGGTTTGGTGGGCTTTTTTCAAAAACGCCGGAAAGACTGGGTTTTTTCAACCGCCTCTTCTCAAATTCTGCGAGCCAGACGGCTCGAACCGAGTGATAATTCACCACTTTATCGGCGTTCCATCGCTGTTCGTCACTCAATCCGGGAACAAGCCACTGACCTTCATAATTCCGACTTAATCCCGCAACATTTTCGACTTGACAAAAGAAATCAGCAATCGCCGTCGAACCGGCGTTTGCCGGTGTAAGCATGAAAAAAAACAGTGGATCAGGGTTTGTCGCCGAAGATGGCATTGGCCATCTCGAACGTAAACGGTTTTTGGCAAACCTGAGTGATTTGACCCTCAGACCTTGGAGCTGGTTCAAGCGCATGATTCGATCCGCGACACGGTCAGGGAAGGCGGCACGGGCACTGCGGCGAGGCCGAGGTGGGCAAATGAGAGAATGAATATCGCGAGCGATTCCGGTGCGCCATCGGCCCGCGGATGCGCGGCGCCCTGACGAGCGTCGCGGAGTGGCCGATCACTCCCCGACATGTGGCCGGAGGTGCGGATAGGCACGTTCGAGAAACACCAGCAACCGCTCGTCTCCCGCGCTGGGGTCTTCACCGGCGCCCAGGGGAGTGTAGATACGGATCAGCGCGCCGTCCGTCCGACTGGTGATCATCGATTCCCAAAGATTGATGAACTTGACGTACTGTAGTCCTTGGAAGGACTGGCCACGTAGTTCCATCCAAAAATACATCACGATGCGTTGATGACCTTTGACGATTTCCCCGCGATTGACGCGTAGCATCTCGCCGGACAGGTCGGGAATGGCGGTTTGGTAGGATTCGAAGGTTACATATTCCCAGCCAGCCCCCGGTAGACACGTGGTCGGCGAGTGCAGGTATGAGCCGTTGGTCAAGGAGTCGTAGTACGCGACCCACAGATTGACCGGCGGTGCATCCTTGTGAAGGAAATCAAGCAGCACATAGTCATCTGCGCCGAGCTGCCGTTCTGTAGCCGCATCGAGGAACCGCGGTGCACCAAGGCGATCGCCGACCGCCATCGGGAAGTGCGATAGCCCGACGCGGTCGGGGATCACCATCGAGCGATCGGCGAGAGGGATCAAGAGCACCGCGGCAAGCGCGAGCGTGGCGGTCCCGGCGATCAAGGGCGGAGGAGGCGCGTTCGTCGGTACCGGCGCTGGCGTGCGCGACGGGGGCTCAGTCCCGTTCGGCGTTCCGGCCATACGATCGAAATCAAGTATCTCGATGAACGGCCCCGACCAGCCCGTGAGACGCAACAGCCCGTACATCAAGCCGAAAAGCGCGGCGAGCGCGATGAGAAAGACCACCCAACCTTCGAACATGTGCATGAAACCTTCGGCCAGCGATTGAGAGCCGAAGTGCACGAATAGTCCGGTCATCGCGATCCGCAGGCCGTTCAGGGCGATGGTCAGCGGCACGGTCGCCGCTACGATTGTCATTTTTGCCCACCACGGCGCCCGGTAAAGAAACGCGCAAAGCACACCGAAGGCAACCAAAGGCAAGAAATACCTCAGTCCACTGCACGCTTCCGCCACCTGTAGTTTCATCGTACCGAGATCGATGATGTTGCCTTCCAAGAACACCGGAACGCCTATTAGATCCAGAACCCTAGCGCTAATGTACGAGGAGAGAAGCTGGAGCGAGGTCGCCACCTCAATATACATGTAGTCTGGCAGGGGATAGGCGAAAAGCATAAAGACAAGCGGAATAATTACATATTTCGCGGATGCCCAGCCGAGAGCGGCAGCCGAAAGCCCAAGAAGAATGAGCAAGAAGGCGACATAAGGCGGCGTGAGCAGGTTCCCCGCGTGACACAACAGAGCGAGGGCGGCACCGACGGCGGTCAGAAGCCACCCGGTCCACGCGCCATCCGCGCGCCGCGACCAGATCAGTTGACGCCGCTGCCAAATGATCCAAGCGCTGATCATCGGGATCAGGTAACCGTGGCTGAACTCAGGCTCGCGAAAAGTCCGCAGGAGGCGGAAGCAGGTATCACTGAACAGCGCATGGCTGGCGAAGAAGATGCTCGCCGCGAGGACTAACCAACCGAAGCCACGCAAGGCAACGTGCGTTGACGGTATCCGCAGCACGGATCGGGATGACACCACAATTGATCCTTCGCTGTGTTTGCATGAACGCACGTTCCGCACCAGCTGACTGGTTATTGCTTGAAATATCAATGATGTCGAAGAATGTCAGGGAAATTTGGTAGTCGGACGCATCGGTGTACGATAGGTGGACGATCGCAGCCCGGTACTTGGCATCATGGCATTGGTGAGCTGTGCCGCCTTGCCCGTCAACTGCCGTCGGGCGGCCGCCCCGCTCGGGTAGACGCGTCGAGCGCTCACAGCGTCGAGCACGGTCAGAACGAGAGGGCACCTCTAACAGCCCGTTGACGAAATCGCCCGAGCGTCTTTCCTGCTCGCCGAGCGTGTAGGGTGTCGATGGCGCTTGGGCGGCAGGGCGAGACGCAGGGTGAGTTGATGGTGG
>CAYFTI010000238.1:0-3469 GCA_964346065.1 uncultured Hyphomicrobiaceae bacterium | reverse complement strand
GCGCGGATCAGCTTCGAAGCGGCAGCTCCTCGCAATGGCGGAAACCGGCCCGAAGGCGACATGCAGCTCGGCTGCGCCGGCGCGGTTCGGCATAGGTAGTCATTCCCTGAGGTCGACCTTGCGAACATCCGAAAGGCGCCACAAACCTGCCGAAACTGCCGGAGTTTTGGACGGGGTTTTTGGCGCGTCGACACCCGTGCATTTCAGTGGGGTCGGGCAGTGCGCCAAAAAGGACTGTATTTGTCACATATACTGCGACCGCGAGGTTACTGTCCAGGCCGACCGTCAGCATTCCGAACTTTTCTGACCTTCAGGTAAGCAGAATCAATTGAAGCGAAATTGCCTAACTTTTTATTTGTGCAAATCTGCTCATCGATTTCTAATCGGCCTACATTTCAGTCTCTAAGGCGTCTCAATTTGAAATCCCGATGCTGCCGCTCGTTAAGCGTAGCGGAGACGCCAACGCCGAACGAAACTGGACTGATGGCGGCGCCAAATCTCGGGCCTGGTATTTGGCAAGAACTTGAGGTAGAATTTGTGTCCGCTTGAAACTACATGCAGGCAACCAAGCTGCGACGGCCACCGCTTGAAAGCAGCATCTTTGAGCCAGTACGACGAGCCTCGCCGCGATTTGAGATTAACAGCCTGCCGTCACGATAGGAAGAAAATCGGGACGGCTTTCAGCTGGCCGAGTGAAACCCGACCGGTCAGGAACCGGCACTAGCGAATGCGCTCGTTGAAGCGCGCGAGCTGCTCCAGCGTGCCCGCGACAGCCATATAATGCACAAATAGTAGCTGTTTTCCGGCTATTTAGTGATGGTTTTTCGTTGACACGCACCAACGCCAGCGCTATATCGACGAACCGAAGGAGGTCCCTGATGAAGCGAACGATGACGCTCAACCTTACCGAAGCGGAGATGACCGTTCTCCAACGCATGTGCGAGGAGAAGGCGTTGTCGAAGACCGCGCTCATCCGGCAAGCCCTGCGGCTCTACAAGTCGGTCGACGAGCGTCTGGCGCGCGGCGAGAAGGTCTTCGTCGAAAGCGCTGACAAGGCCGAAAAGACCGAGTTGATGGTGCTGTGAAACAGACGATCGCAACAGTTCCACTGTTCGATCTCGTCAGGGGCGCCTACTGTCATGCTTCCCTTTTTCAGGGTGTAGACCCCGACATCCTGCGGAGCATCGAAGCAGATTGGACGCCCGTTTTCGGTGCGGCGGCGCCAGAGAACCAGCCGGAGGATGCACACTGGGAATGGGCGGCGAAGGCGCTGCAGGCCCAGGGGAACCCGCTCAGCTACGAGCTGTTCGGGGTTGAGGCGGATGCCAGGACTCAGGGCATGATGCTCGTCCTGAAGGGCGGCCCGAAATGCTTCAGCCGCCATCCTGAGCATCCGCGCGCGCCGCTGGTTTATGTGGATTTTCTGGCGACGGCACCGTGGAACAGGCCTGGTCTGACCGCAACACCGACCTATAAAGGTGTCGGTAAAGTGCTGTTTATGACGGCCGTTTCGCTCAGTATCGAAGAGGAACTCGCGGGACGGGTCGGGCTGCACTCCCTTCCGGGCGCGGAGGCCTTCTATCGCAACCAGCTCAACATGACTGATATGGGGGGAGACGACACATATCAGAACCTGCGATACTTCGAACTGTCCGCAACACAGGCCCGGCAGTTGATCGCTGCTGGACCGTAACGAAGAAAGGAGGATGACTATGAAGCTTTGTGTCGATAACGACTGGCTGCGACGGCAGATCGAAAACGATCCGATCGCCGATGCTGAAGCCGGGCGTGTCATTCGCCGTTCTGCGGATGTGGTCAAGGCCGTAGAGGCGGCAGCGCAGCCTCAGGCTGTCGCCGTTGCCGGGGCTCCCAAAAGGGAGGACGCGCCCCTCGCTTTGCTCATACACATGACTCGCCGCCGGGATCAGTTGACCGTCGCGCAGTTCGCGGAGCGCATCCGCGTGTCGGCAGATGAGATCGCCGCCATCGAGAAGGACCCGCGCTATTCGCCAAGGCCGCGGACGATCCACAATCTAGCTGAGTATGTGAAAGTGCCGGCGAAGGCGTTGCTGAGCCTGCTGCCGGACGCGCCCATTGTGGATCGGTCGCTGGACGAAGCAATCTACAAGTTCGCGGCAAGCTCGGACGATCTGTCGGGGCTGTCGCGGGCGGAACGGCGCGGGCTGAATCACTTTGTCAAGTTCCTGACCGCTTACAAGGGTGGCACTGAAGCGGATGACAAATGAAGATCCAAGAATCGATGCGTTTGCAGCCGCCGATATTGAAGAGTCGATCCGGCGGCTGCTGTGCGACCTCGGCAATCCTGAGCCGCCCCTCCGGCTGGAAGACGTACGGGCGCTCCAGAAACTGGACCTCACCTACTACACCAAATCCGACCTGAGTTTGCTCGATGAAATGGCACACCGGGTGACGCTGGCAGGAAACCGGGTCACGACCACGGCCCGGCGCATGTTCGACGTGGTCACCAAGGCCAGGCTGAAGGCGCTTATCGTGCCCGAGCAACGGCAAATTTACATCGACGAAGAGGTCGTGGATAAGAAGCGGCGATTCATCCAGGCCCACGAGATCACACACGATCTGCTGCCATGGCACCGCAGCCTGTTGCTCGGCGACAATGAGGAGTCGCTGAGCCCCCGCTGCCATCAGGAAATGGAGGCGGAGGCGAATTTCGGCGCCCGGCAGCTTATTTTCTTAGGCGACCGCTTTACCACCGAAGTGCGCGATCATTCGCTGGACTGGAAAACCCTCCAGAAGCTATCAAAGGACTACGGCAACACCATCACCACCACCCTGTGGCAGACGGTGCATTGCTGGGATGCCGCAGTACCGGCGTTCGGTATGATCGGTCGCCACCCGTACCATCCAGACATCGGTGCCAGGGCGGGCAACGAAGATGTCGCCTATTTCATTCGGTCCGACGGGTTTGCCCAGCGGTTCGGTCACGTCACCAGCGCCGAAACCTATTCGGCAATGTCGAGCTATGTCCGGCGGAACCGCAGAGGTCCGATGGGCGAGGGCCGCTGCCTGTTCACCGATGCGAATGGCGATGCCCGCGAGTTCCACCTGACGAGTTTCTGCAACGGTTACGACCTGCTGACCATGGGCCATTTCGTCAGCCCTTATCGCAGGGTGGTTGGTTTCTGATCAGCGCCGGACACGCCTGCTCCATTGCTACGAATGCTGCGTCTTAGACCAAGGTCCGGGTTGAGCCCTTCGCGACGGTAGCGAAGGGCAAAACACAAGAGTTTCTCTCCCGGGCCAAATCGACTTTTCTGGCCCACTTCAGTTGTTGACGGCTTTTTTTGGGCGCCTTACCGCCATACAACCGACCTCTCGTCCGACTTCGTGTAGACGCGCAATAGGCCGAACTCTCCTCTGTCAGTCGGCCCGCCTTATGCCTCTTCCTGGCGCACTGCGCGCGTGGCTGCGAGAAACGCCGGCCGAACGC
>CAYFTI010000237.1:1527-3473 GCA_964346065.1 uncultured Hyphomicrobiaceae bacterium | reverse complement strand
GAAAAAGCCAGTGCCGCCAGCGACGCCGGTCACGGGCGAACTTCAGCAAAAACTCACGGCAATGGCACCGGTGCGTGAGATGCCAGATCTGGCCCGGAAGAAAATGACGATTGGCGCGGGGCACGATATGTCTTTAAAAGTCGGTTTTGGGTATGAATTTGTAGCTCTAACCTGCAATATTGGCAAAAAATCGAGAGCGTTTTGTCGGAAATTCAGACGATTACATTGGTCCGACCCCGATATCAGTCCATTACATTGGTCCGACCCCGATATCAGTCCGACCCCGATATCACCACCTCCAACTTCGTCGATTGGCGATTCACTGAAGCGTCGGGAAGCCAGGAACCGATGTGCTTGTCAATTGTACGTCGACAGGTTTTCCAGATCGGTTCCACTGTACCAGTAGCCCTGCACGCGCCGCTGATCAATTGAGCCCGAGATGCCGTCGAAGTCAAATACGCAGGAAAGCACTAGCTGGCGCAGCTGCGCGGAATCGAGGTCGGAATCCAGAGAAACCGACCCCGTGGCAACCACGGGCGGGAACCACGGGGGTCAGATCGGAGCCGTCCACTTCGAATCGAGTTTGAAGGCGCTCTCTACCATTTGATGGCGCGCGGGAACGCCCGCGCAGCGCCCGCAGACCCGCGACCCCGCCATTCAGGAAGCCTATTCGACCGGTGCCTGCACGATTACCGAAATTCCGCTCGTCAATCTGCTGATCTGGACCGGACTGATTTGCCTGGTCGGCCTATCGCCCGGCGCGGCCCGGGATATTGACCCTATTTATACATCGGTGTAAGTTCAACATCATGATTCGAAACCAGATTCAGCTCCCCGACGAGCTTTACCGTGAGGCCAAGCGGATTTACCAAGAACAGGAAATTGGGCTGGCGGAAGCCAGGAGGAGCCGCAGCCATGTCGTACTGAACGGTTCGGTGGCCGAGCGACGAATGATCGCCGCCTAACATGAACAAACACGACGATGGCGGCATTCGATGGCCAATCTCGTATATATCGTATATCGACATACAACTCGAAAAGTAATCCGGATTTGAACCCAACTGTTGGATAATCCTGGGAGATCATCATGGGCGGCACTTCCTGGCACATCGATCCGAGTCGATTTCGGTTATTGGATGACGAACTGCGGCTTGATCCCGAGATCGAGCGCGGCATCCGCATGCTTGAACAGGGGTTGATCACCCCGAGTTTCAGAATTCTGTTCACCCGTCCGAACTGGCAACAGCTGAGACAGGAACAGCTCAATCGCATGCTGGCCCAGCCAACGAGGCCCTCGCAGCGACCCAACCCACCGGGGAACCGCCCCGCTCCCACGCTGCGCGCTGCAGAACTCAGCGACCTGCTCCAGGCAATCTGGGCAACGTCGCAGGTTCAACAAGTGGTCAATCAAACGCTGGAACAAGTCCGCCAATCCGCGACGCGGCAATGGCGCGGGGCCAGTGCCGGGGGACGTGCGGCCATGATCGGCAGCGTCGGTTTTGTCGCCGCAACGGCAATGACCGGCATACTTGCCAACCGCCCGACCCGCGCCGCAGCACTGGATCTGCTCGACGACCGACTGATCAGCGTACCCCGTGTTCCGGGCCTGGCCGTGCAGCTGCGCGGACGTGGGCGCGGCGCCGGATCCCGTTTATCCAACATCGGTGGCACAGGGATCTCGGTCGGCGGCGGCGCTGCGGCCAACGCAAGCGGCGGCGTGGACTGGGACGTCAACATCGCAATCGACCTGACGCAGCTGGTACCGCAATTGCGCTAAGCAACCTCGGAACCAGGCGTCATCGCCAGTTTCGGCTTGGCCAATTGGCGTTGTTCCTACATCAGTAATCCTCGTTCGATCGGTGCCCGGCGCGGCGGGCATTGTCTCGAATCAAGGGCAGGAGTAAGCTTGGCGGACAATCAAGGGGGTCACCCGGTCCCCGCGCCCT
>CAYFTI010000237.1:0-1427 GCA_964346065.1 uncultured Hyphomicrobiaceae bacterium | reverse complement strand
GCGCCCGACGCCGAGCAGCAGGCCGCGATGGAGGCCTGGGCGAACGCCGGCCGCGTCGGTGAGGCGCACGCAGGGCTTGCCGAGCAGGCAGGCGAGTGGCGAGCGGAGATGGAGATGTGGATGTCACCTGACGCGCCACCCGTGGACGCAACCTACGAAGTAACCCGGACCATGGAACTCGAAGGCCGCGTGCTGCACGAGGTCTGGACCGGCGAATTCATGGGTCAGCCCTTCCATGGCATCGGGCGCACCGGCTATAACAACACGACCGAGCAGTACTGGTCGACCTGGACCGACAACATGTCGACCAGCCTGATGACCTCGAGCGGCAAGCTGCAGTCCGACGGCAGCATCCAGATGACCGGCGACTTCGTCGATCCGGTCAGCGGCGAAACGGTCGCGACCCGCTTCGTGTGGAGCATTCCCGGCGCCGACAGCGAACGGATGGAGGCCTACGAGACCCGCGGCGGCGAAGAGTTCATGAACATGCGGATGATGCTGAACCGAATCGAAGACTGATCAGCGACTGCCGGCCGCAGCGCCGCGCGGCCGGCCATGGCCAAAGGCACTGTCGGGCCAATACCATTGAGCGTAGCGTCGCGAGTAGAAGCATCAAGGACCATCAGCCATGACCAATGATCTGACTTTCTACACCAACCCCATGTCGCGTGGCGGCATTGTTCACTGGATGCTAGAAGAAATTGGCCAGCCCTACGACCTGAAAGTGATCGAATACGGGCCAGACATGAAGTCCGAGGACTATCTCGCCATCAATCCCATGGGCAAGGTCCCGTCACTGGTGCACGGCAAACGCGTCATCACCGAATGCGCAGCCATCTGCGCCTACCTGGCCGATGCTTTTCCTGACGCGGAGTTGGCCCCGAAACCGGCCGACCGCGCCGACTACTACCGGTGGCTGTTCTTCGCCGCGGGTCCAGTCGAGGCCGCCGTCGGAGCCAAGTCCTGCGGCCTCGAGCCGGATGAAAAGCAGCAGGCCATGCTGGGTTTTGGCTCGCTGGAAACCACGCTGGACACCCTGGCCGGCGCCGTTCGCGACCGTCGCTACATCGCAGGTGAGCGCTTCAGCGCCGCCGATGTCTACGTAGGCTCGCAGATCGGCTGGGGCATGCAGTTTGGCACGCTCGACAAGCGCCCGGAGTTCACTGCCTACTGGAACGGCCTCAAGGATCGTCCGGCGCATTTGAAGGCCATGCAATTCATGCAGGACGCCATGAAGGAAGCCGGCATGGAATGACAAATTTCACCAGCGATTCCTGAAAGCCGGCACTGGACCGCATCGGCACCCCGGCCGAACTGGTCAACGCCTTCGGCGGGAAGCCCGACTTCGAACAGGCCATCCACAACCTGCGAAACGAACTTTATCGGGAGTGAATAACACTATTCACAATGGAGTGCGGAATCGTCTC
>CAYFTI010000236.1:0-3475 GCA_964346065.1 uncultured Hyphomicrobiaceae bacterium | reverse complement strand
CAAGCCCCGCTTCGTCGAGATCCTCGAGCAGGCGCTCGCGGTCTACCCGCAGGCCAGGGTGCGTGTCGGGGAGCGCGGCGTGCTGCTGTGCGCCTCGCCACCGCCGGTGCGGCCGCGCCTTGTTGCCTGAGAGGCTGACGAACGACGGCACCAGGGCCGAGAGGGGAGAGGGCTGGCCGGCGTGGCGGAGCGCAGCAGAAGAGCGGCCGGCTACTCCGGCGCGACCAAGCGACGGGCCACCCGTTGGGCCGCCTGCGCACGGTTGGAGCCGAATACTCGACACCTTGTACGTGGGTGCGGCGGGACTCCGGCCGCCGGGCCATCGGGAGATTCTCCTCTGATCTCGGCGATGCTAAGGTCGTGGCATGATACAGACGATCCGTTTGCTGGTTTTGGCCTCTCCATGGCCGCGGGCGACGGCCGGCTTGGCTCGGCTGGCCCGTCGGGCTGTGTCAGTGCGGCCAGCCCCACCCGAGAACAGCCGCCATCGGCCCGCCACGATCGTCACGGCGGGCTGGTCCCGCCGCCCTCGACAGGCTTTTGCGAGCGCGGGCCCGCGTGTCTTGCCCCGCTGGCCCCAAGGCGCCCGTTGGCCCCAAGGCGAGAGACGGCGGGCCATCGAGCGATGGAGATGACCGCGCCGGCGGCGCCGGCGCGCGAGCTTCTCTTCATCGCCAGGACGTTTCCCGTGCCGCTCGACACGGGACAGAAGGTGCGGCTCCGCAACCTGTTGCAGGCGTGCGCGCGGGAGTTCCGCGTCACGCTGGTGACCCGGGCCCCGGCCCACCCGGAGTGGTCCGATGCCCTCGCCGAGCTCGAGATCGAGACGTGCTTGGTCGACGACGTCGCGGCGCCGCCGCAGGGACGGCTGTCGCGCTTGCTCGACCGGTGTCTCGCCGTGATCGACGCGGAGGTTCGACGGGAGGCTCGACTGCACCGCGCCTATCGCGCAACGCTGCGCACGCTCGATCTCGCCTGCTTCGATCTCATCTGGGTCGAACGCGGCCCGGCGCTGAGGCTGGGCCGGGACACCGCCGCCCGCACCGTCTTCGACATCGACGACGTTCAGCATCGTAAGCGTTGGCGCCGGCTGATCGCGACCGGCTGGAACTGGCGGGCCCCCAAGGCCCTCGCCGGTGTCGCCTCGAGCTGGTATCGCGAGGTCGTGGAATGTCGCAGTTATCGGGCAATCACGGTCTGTTCGGACGACGACCGCGCCTATCTCCGCGGTCGCTGGCGAATGACCAACGTCGAAGTCGTGCCGAATGGGTTCGATCGCCGGTGGCGGCGGCCTTTCGGGCGGCCTATGGCGACGCCGCCCCGGCTCATCTTCTTGGGTGCCTTTGATTACGGGCCCAACGCCGACGCCATACGGTTCTTCGTTGCCGCCATCTTGCCGCTCCTGCGACGTCGTTGGCCGACGATCAAGCTCGAGGTGATCGGGCGAAGCGCGCCCGATCACCTGGTCGCGGCATGGCACGATCGCGTCATGTTTCACGGTTACGTCGACGACGTCACCGAATGGTTGGCGAAGGCCGACATGTTCGTCGCCCCCTTGCGTTGGGGCGGCGGTACGAAGGTGAAGCTGCTTGCGGCGATGGCCTCGGGCCTCCCGATCATCACGACGCGATGCGGCGCCGAAGGGCTCTTTTTGGAAGATGAACGATCGGCTCGCGTCGCCGAGGCGCCGGCCGAATTCGCTGCTGCCATCGAACAGTTGGGCGACCAGCCGGACCTCGCCGCCAGCTTGGCTGCGAACGCTTTCGCCATCTTCGAAACGCGCTTCACCTGGGCGGCGATCCACCGGGACCTAGCAACATGGTTGCGGGCCGGCGCCGTACCAGGCGCGTTTCCCGATCTCTTGCCGGCCGACACTCCCGGGTCCGCTGCCCTTGCCTCGGGGAACGTCGCGGTGATCGCTGCCGAGGCACCGGCGGGGTCGAACGCTGAACTGTACCACCTTCCATGATCTCGTTTCGTCACCCGGCACGACCCGACCGTCGGCGCGGAGGAAGCCGATGATCCTCAACGCCATCATTGTGACGATGTCCTTGCTCGTTCTCCTCGTCCTGCTCCGGCAGCTTCGTCCACTTCATGACTTCGCGACGACCTTTCTCTTCGTCGTCCTCTGGGGTCGCTACCTCGCTTCGTCGCTCTCTGAATATACGTTGATGCCGATCGGTGCCGGTCTCCGCATTGTCACCTTGTACACACTAATCGTACTTGCCATCAGCGTCTTTTTCATCCCACTTCAAGATTTTTTTCGCAGACATTTATTTCCGATTTATTCTTTGTTCGCATTAGCAATTATATCAGGTTTCTTAAATCGTGAATTTGCTGGACTTATCGAGTTTCTAGCACGCTGGAGCTTCTTCGTTGTCACTGCACTCCTGCTCTATCGAGCATTCGAACGGCACGGCTTACAGCGCATTCTCGTGATTTTTACGATTACGCTTTTGTCTCCAATCCTCGTTCAGTTCATCAGCCTTCCGCTTGGCCAAGGCCGATGGCAATCCGACGGCGATTTTGCTTTCATTAGCGGCTATCCCAGTGCGAGCACCTTTTCTCAGGTCGCCTTTACGCTCATATGCATCAGCGCCATGATTCGCTCACGACGTGAGGTTGCGTCGGTAACCATGGGCCTGATTGGCTTTATAAGTATCTACCTGGCGTATTATCGTACGGTCTTGCTTGGGGCACTACCGATATTTGGCATGATCGGTTTCGCGTTCGTCATGCGCAATGTGGCTCCCGTCTTGCGGCCGATCATATTTTTTATTGCATTGGCGGGTGGAATTATTGCAGTGCCGGCCGCGTTTCAAATACTTCCTGAGCGTTTTACAGCTGTCGTCGATTTTGCAACGAACATCGATATGATCTTTGAGCCGACGATCGAGTTCAGTGCGGAAGACCATGAGCTCGGCACCGGCCGCGTTCGCCTCTGGTCAAATTTGATTCAGCAATGGCGGGACGCCTCGATGCTGCAGCATCTGTTTGGTTTTGGCGCCGGTTCGTTGCCGTTTTCGTCGCATGGCGAGTACACTGGAATATTCTATCAATTGAGTTTTCCCGGCTTGATGCTGCTATTGGCAATCTTCATTTGGCAATTTGCACTCATGGCGCAGATAGAGGACAGACGCTTGGCATTTCGACTGATGGCTTGCATGATAGGATTTATGATCGTTTGCGTTGCGACGTCGCCGCTGTGGCAGATCGAGGGTTTCGTGGCGCTTGCGCTCATCTGTGCGACGACGTGGGCGGCGGTCGACGGGGCGCTGCGGGCGGAGATCGCCGACGAGGACGGCGGAGATCTGTTGCTCGACCGACGCATCGGTGCCCGTTGGATCAACCAGCCAACCGCGGTGCGGGCACGGAGCGAGGCGTTCCATGCCGGCTCGCTTGAGAAAGGCTGAAGGGCATCTCTAAAAATGCAGCTGCGCAGGCGTTTCTGGCCCGACATTGAGCCCCGTGAGCC
>CAYFTI010000235.1:0-3477 GCA_964346065.1 uncultured Hyphomicrobiaceae bacterium | reverse complement strand
GGCTGGTTCCACTTCATCACCAAGCCGCTCTTCATCGCGCTCGACTTCTTCTATGGCCTGATTGGCAATTTTGGCGTGTCGATCCTTATTGTAACCTTGCTCATCAAGCTCGTCTTCTTCCCACTTGCCAACAAGTCCTACGAGTCAATGAGCAAGATGAAGAAGTTGCAGCCCGAGATGCAGCGCATCCGCGAGCGCTTCAGCGACGACAAGATGCGCCAGCAACAGGAACTGATGGCGCTTTACAAGCAGGAGAAGGTGAACCCGATGTCGGGTTGCCTGCCGATCCTGATCCAGATCCCGGTATTCTTCGCGCTTTACAAGGTCCTGTTCGTCACGATCGAGATGCGCCACGCGCCATTCATCGGCTGGATTCAAGACCTGTCGGCGAAAGACCCGACGAACCTGTTCAACCTGTTCGGCCTGCTGCCGTTCACGCCGCCGGATTTCCTGCATATCGGCATCTTGCCCATCATCATGGGCGTGTCGATGTTCATCCAGATGCGGCTGAACCCCATGCCGGGCGATCCGATCCAGCAGAAGATCTTTACCTGGATGCCGGTGTTCTTCACCTTCATCCTGGCGACGTTCCCGGCCGGGCTGGTGATATACTGGACGTGGAACAATATCCTCACCATCGCCCAACAGTGGTATATCATGCACCGTCAGGGCGTTGAGGTGAATCTGTTCGAGAACATGGGGCTGGACAAGCTGTTCAGCCGCCTCGGGGTCGGCGGATCCAGCAAGGGGTGATCGTGACGGCGGACGCGGCGCGGCTGTTTTCCGGTCCGATCCATTTCATCAAGGGTGTAGTGCGCATCGAGGGGCTGCCCGGTGAGCCGCTCCCGGAAGTCGCCTTCGCCGGGCGTTCGAATGTCGGGAAATCGAGCCTCCTGAATGCGCTCACCGGCCGCAAGGCGCTCGCGCGCACCTCAAACACGCCAGGGCGCACGCGCGAACTCAATTATTTCCTTGTTGGCGATGTCCTGCACATCGTCGATATGCCGGGCTATGGCTATGCGAAGGCGCCGAAAACGCAGGTAAAGGGCTGGAACCAGCTCATTTACGACTATCTCCGTGGCCGCCCGCAGCTCAAGCGCGTGTTCCTGCTGATCGACGCGCGTCATGGCATCAAGAACACCGATAGGGGCGCCCTCGACCTCATGGACGAAGCGGCGGTCTCCTACCAGGTCGTCCTGACCAAGATCGACAAGATCAGCGAGGCGCAGCTCAAGCGCGTGCGCGATGACACGGCGGCACATCTCGCCAAGCATCCCGCGGCGCACCCGGAGATCATCGCGACTTCGGCCGAAAAGCGGTCCGGGATCGATGATCTGCGCGCCGCGATCGTTGAACTCGTCGCGGCTGATCAGGTCTGACGCCCGCGCGGATGCGCCTTGTCATAAATCGAGAGCAGCGCCTCCCGATCCACATCGGTATACACCTGCGTGGTCGACAGGCTGGCATGGCCGAGTAGTTCCTGGATCGCCCGCAGATCCGCGCCGCTGCCGAGCAGATGGGTCGCGAAGGAATGGCGCAGCGCATGCGGCGTCGCCGTTGGCGGCAGGTCAAGCGCCGCGCGCAGCCGGGCGATCACGAGCTGAACGATCCGCGGGCTCAGCCGTCCGCCGCGCACCCCGACGAATAGCGGGTCGGCGCCGAGCAGCTGATAGGGGCAGGCCGCAATGTACTGCATGATTGCCTCTTGCGTGACGGGCAGGACAGGGACGACGCGCTCCTGCCCGCCCTTCCCCTTCACGCGCAGCACGTCGCGCGGCGGCAGTGGTGCATCGGCGCGGTTCAGCGACAGCGCCTCGGAAATGCGCAGGCCGGAGCCATAGAGCAGCACCAGGACCGCCTGATCGCGCAAACCCACCCACGGCGCGCGCTCGCGCCCATCATCATCGCGGCTGCCGCTCATCACCGCGCGCGCTTTGTCCTCGGTCAGCGGACGGGGCAGGGCGCGCGGCACGCGCGGCATCGCTACGGCGAGCACCGCACGGTTCTTCAGGTGCCCGGCGCGCTCCATGTGGCGAAAGCACGCTCGCAGCGCCGAGAGGCTGCGCGACAGGCTGCGGCTCGATGCACCCTGCGCGCGCCGCCAGGCCATGAAGGCGCGGAAATCGGCGGCAGTAAGTGCGTTGAAGTCGCGCAGCGCGGGCGCGTGCCCCAGATGATCGCTCAGAAATGCGCAGAACTGGCGCAGATCACGCGCATAGGCATCCAGCGTATTCGCCCCGCTGCCACGCTCGTGCGCGAGAAAATCCAGCCAGCCGCGGATCGCCTCCGCAGCGTCAGGTTGTGCTGAAAATGCGAGTTTCTGCGGAATACCCGAAACCATGGACGCGACGCTTCTTTCCTTCGCGAGGGACAAACGCTTAATCTAGCGGCGAGATGGTTGATGTCGTGTTAACGCGCGGGGGCAGATCATGACGGCGCCGTCCGGCGCCGCGCAGGCCCGGCTCGATCTGGACGAGCCGGAAACGGCGGAGTTGCGAGCGGTCCCGGTCCTTGTGCCGCTGGCGCTGGATGAGGCTTACGATTACGCGCTGCCGGAGGGCGAGCAAGCGCCCGCGGCGGGGACGTTCGTGCGTGTGCCGCTCGGCTCGGCGCGGCGCCTCGGCGTTGTGTGGGGCGAGGCGCGGACCGCGGATGTGCCTGCCAAACGGTTGAAAACCATCATCGAGGTGGTGGACGCGCCGCCGCTGCCGGGGGTTTCGCGCCGGCTCGTTGAGTGGGTCGCCGATTATACCCTCAGCCCGCGCGGCATGGTCTTGAAGATGATGATGAGCGCGCCGCGCGCGTTCGAGCCGCAAGAGCCGCGCTTCGGCTATCGCGCCGCCGGGCCGCCACCAGAGCGGATGACGCCTGCGCGGCAAAAGGTGCTCACGGTGGCGGCCGACGGCAAGGTGCGTGCGAAGGCGGACTTGGCGCGTGAGGCCGGGGTCAGTGCGGCGGTGATCGAGGGGCTCGCCAAGGCGGGCGCGCTTGTTCGCGTGGAGATACCGCCGCCGCGCCCCGCGATCCCCGATCCCGATCACGCGCCGCCCGACCTTGCGCCGGAACAGGCGGAGGCCGCCGGAAAGCTCGTCGCGGCGATGCGGCGAGGCGGATTCTCGGTCAGCCTGCTCGACGGCGTGACCGGCGCGGGCAAGACGGAAGTCTATTTCGAGGCCGTGGCGGCGGCACTGGCGCGTGGTCAACAAGTGTTGATTCTGCTGCCGGAAATCGCCCTGACCAGCCAGTTCCTCGATCGCTTCGCCGCGCGGTTTGGCTGCCGGCCGATGGAGTGGCACTCGGCGATGGGCGCTGCGGAGCGCGGGCGTATCTGGCGGGCCGTGGCAAAGGGCGAGGCGCGCGCGGTCGCCGGGGCGCGCTCGGCGCTGTTCCTGCCCTACAGCGACCTCGGCCTGATCGTCGTCGACGAGGAGCACGAGCAGAGCTTCAAGCAGGAAGACTATGTGCGCTACCAGGCGC
>CAYFTI010000234.1:0-3498 GCA_964346065.1 uncultured Hyphomicrobiaceae bacterium | reverse complement strand
AATGGCCGAAGCTGAAGCGGAAGTCCGCAATTTCTCGATCAATTTCGGGCCGCAGCATCCGGCGGCGCACGGCGTTCTGCGCCTGGTGCTTGAGCTGGACGGCGAGGTCGTGGAGCGGGTCGATCCGCACATCGGCCTGTTGCACCGCGGCACCGAGAAACTGATCGAGTACAAGACCTATCTGCAGGCGATCCCGTATTTCGACCGGCTCGACTATGTCGCGCCGATGAACCAGGAACATGCCTTCTGCCTGGCGATCGAGCGATTGATGGACGTCGAGGTGCCGATCCGCGGGCAGATCATCCGGGTGCTGTTCTCCGAGATCGGCCGGCTGCTGAGTCACCTGCTCAACATCACGACGCAGGCACTGGATGTTGGCGCGCTCACCCCGCCGCTGTGGGGCTTTGAAGAGCGCGAGAAGCTGATGATCTTCTATGAGCGCGCCTCCGGCTCGCGGCTGCACGCCAACTATTTCCGCCCCGGCGGCGTACACCAGGATCTGCCGCCCGAGCTGATCGACGATATCGCCGCTTTCTGCGACCCGTTCCTGAAGGTGCTGGACGATATCGAGGGGCTTCTGACGGAAAACCGCATCTTCAAGCAGCGCAACGTCGATATTGGCGTCGTGACGCTGGACGAGGCGCTGGCGCGCGGCTTTTCCGGTGTCCTGGTGCGCGGCTCCGGCGGCGCGTGGGACCTGCGGCGCGCGCAGCCCTACGAATGCTATAACGATTTCGAGTTCGACATCCCGGTGGGCAAGAACGGCGACTGCTATGACCGCTACCTCGTGCGTATGGAGGAGATGCGCCAATCCGTGCGGATCATGAAGCAGTGCATCGACAAGCTGACCTCGGGCGAGGGTCAAGGCGAGGTGCTTGCCCCGAACAACAAGGTGACGCCGCCGCGCCGCGGCGAGATGAAGCGCTCCATGGAAGCGCTGATCCATCATTTTAAATTATTTACTGAAGGGTTCCATGTGCCCGAGGGCGAGGTCTATGCGGCCGTCGAGGCGCCGAAGGGCGAGTTCGGCGTTTATCTCGTCGCCGACGGTACAAACAGGCCGTATCGCTGCAAGCTGCGCGCGCCGGGTTATGCACACCTTCAGGCGATGGAATTCCTCTGTAAGGGCCACATGCTCGCGGACGTCTCGGCGATCCTCGGCTCGATCGACATTGTGTTCGGCGAGGTGGACCGTTGAGCGGGCCGAAGGAGACCTAGATGAGTGTACGCCGTCTGGACGCCATTCAGCCGGAGAGCTTCGAATTCACCGAAGACAACCTGGCCTGGGCGAAGCAGCAGATCGCGAAATACCCGGAAGGCCGGCAGGCGGCGGCGATCCTGCCGGTGATGTGGCGCGCGCAGGAACAGCATGGCTGGCTGCCGGAGCCGGCGATCCGTTATGTCGCCGATCTTCTGGATATGCCGTATATTCGCGCCTACGAGGTCGCGACATTTTATTCGATGTTCAATCTGTCGCCGGTTGGCAAGTATCACGTGCAGCTTTGCGGGACGACGCCGTGCATGTTGCGCGGCGCGGAGGACCTGAAGGCGGTCTGCCGCGACCGCATTGGAGAAAAAGGCGAGGTGACGCCGGACGGCCTTTTCTCGTGGATTGAGGTCGAGTGCCTTGGCGCCTGCGTGAATGCGCCGATGGTGCAGATCAACGCGGACTATTATGAAGACCTGACGCCGGACAGCTTCGCGCAAATCCTTGACAACCTGCGCGATGGCGAGCCGGTGACGCCGGGCCCGCAGGTCCAGCGCCAGAAGGCCGCGCCGGTCAGCGGTCTGACAACGCTGAAGGATCGTGGCGCGATCGAGCGCGGGCCGCAGGCAGGCGAATAAATTCAAGGAGCCGGGAGCTGATGCTCGAAGACAAGGATCGCATATTCACGAACCTCTACGGCCTGCACGACTGGCGCCTTGAGGGTGCGATGCGCCGCGGTGCCTGGGATGGGACCAAGGGGCTGCTGGAAAGCGGGCGCGAAGCCATCCTGGAAGAGGTGAAGGCTTCGGGCTTGCGCGGTCGCGGCGGCGCGGGCTTCCCGACGGGCCTGAAATGGTCGTTCATGCCCAAGGAGAATGACGGCCGTCCGCACTATCTCGTGGTCAACGCCGACGAGTCCGAGCCCGGTACCTGCAAGGACCGGGAGATCATGCGCCACGATCCGCATATTTTCCTGGAAGGCTGTCTCGTTGCGGGCTTCGCGATGGGCGCGCACACCTGCTACATTTATATCCGCGGCGAATATATCCACGAGCGCGAAGTCCTGCAGGCTGCGATTGACGAGGCCTACGAGGCCAGGCTGATCGGGCCGAACAACATTCACGGCTGGGATTTCGACATCTATATCCACCACGGTGCGGGCGCGTATATTTGCGGCGAGGAAACGGCCCTTCTCGAAAGTCTGGAAGGCAAGAAGGGTCAGCCGCGGCTGAAGCCGCCGTTCCCGGCGAATGTCGGGTTATGGGGCGCGCCGACGACGGTGAACAACGTCGAATCCGTTGCCGTCGTACCGGAAATCCTGCGCCGGGGCAGCGGCTGGTTCGCCGGGCTCGGCCGCCCGAACAACAGCGGCACCAAGCTGTTCTGCATCTCCGGGCATGTGGAAGAGCCATGCACGGTAGAGGAAGAGATGGGCATCCCGCTGCGCGAACTGATCGACCGTCATGCCGGCGGCGTGCGCGGCGGCTGGGACAATTTGCTCGCGGTGATCCCCGGCGGCTCGTCGGTGCCGCTGGTGCCGCACTGGCAGTGCGACGACCTGCTAATGGATTTCGACGCGCTCAAGGACGTGCAGTCGGGCCTCGGCACCGCGGCCGTGATCGTCATGGACAAATCGACCGACATTGTCGCGGCGATCGCGCGCATCGCCTATTTCTACAAGCATGAGAGCTGCGGCCAGTGCACCCCGTGCCGCGAGGGCACCGGCTGGATGTGGCGCGTGCTCACCCGGATGATCGAAGGGGACGCGACCAAACGCGAGATTGATCTGCTGCTGGACGTGACGAAGCAGGTCGAGGGCCACACGATCTGCGCGCTGGGCGATGCCGCCGCGTGGCCGATCCAGGGCTTGATCCGCCATTTCCGCGGCGAGATCGAAGGGCGGATCGAGGCCGAGAGCCGCCGCGCCGGCGCGACCGGGATCGCCGCAGAGTAGCAACGCGCTGTAGACAGACGCTGAAAGGCAACCGTATGCCAAAGCTGGTCATCAACGATCGTGAGATCGAGGTCGAGGACGGGATCAACCTGCTTCAGGCCTGCGAGGAAGCCGGCGAGGAAATCCCGCGCTTCTGCTATCACGAGCGCCTGTCGATCGCGGGCAACTGCCGCATGTGTCTCGTCGAGGTGGTCGGCATGCCGAAGCCCATCGCCTCGTGCCACATGAGCGTGAACGACATGCGCCCGGGCCGCGACGGCAGCCTGCCGCAGGTGCGCACGGACAGCCCGCTGGTGAAAAAGGCGCGCGAAGGCGTGATGGAGTTCCTGCTGATCAA
>CAYFTI010000233.1:0-3520 GCA_964346065.1 uncultured Hyphomicrobiaceae bacterium | reverse complement strand
GCCCGTCGTTCACCCTGCGCGTGATGCGCAAGCTGGCCGGCATCGGTTGCCCGCGTATCCATTACGTCGCCCCGCAGGTCTGGGCGTGGAAGCCTTGGCGGGCGCGGACGATGGCGGGCTATCTGGACCATCTGCTGGCCCTGCTGCCGTTCGAGCCGGCGATCTTCGAGCAGCACGGCTTGGCAACCACTTTCGTGGGCCATCCGGTGGTGGAGACGGCCGGACGCACGTTCGATGCCGACGGCTTCCGCAGGGCACACGCAATACCTGCGGCGGCGCCCGTGATCTGCCTGCTGCCAGGCAGCCGGAAAAGCGAGGTCAAGCGTCTGCTGCCGGTGTTCGAGGAAACGGTGGCATTGCTGGCCGAACGGCTGCCGGACCTGCACGTCGTGCTGCCGACGGTGGCCGGTGTCGAGCAACGGGTACGCCAGACCACGCGCGCTTGGCCGGTGCCCGTGACGGTCGTGACCGGCGCCGAAAACCGTTACACCGCTTTCGCCGCCGCCCAAGCGGCGATCGCGGCCTCCGGCACGGTCGCGGTCGAGCTCGCCGTGGCGCAGGTGCCGGCGGTGATCGCCTACCGGGTCAACCGTCTGACCGCCTTCCTGGCGCGACGGCTGATCCGGGTACGCTACGTCAGCCTGCCCAACCTGGTGATGGACCGGCCGATCCAGCCGGAGATGCTGCAGGCGGACTGCACGCCCGCCAAGCTGGCGGCCGCCCTGCGGCCGCTGCTGGACGACGCCGATCGCCGGGCGGCCTACGTCGGCGCCTGCCAGGAGGCGGCGCGCGCGCTCGGCGCGTTCGGCGAGCCGCCGAGCCGGAAGGCAGCGCGGATCGTGCTGCAGGAGATCGCCACGCCTGGGTCGCGCCGGTCCATGCGGTTGTACTAGAGCGTGATCGCTAAAGGTGAGCTCACCTTCAGCGTGCATCGCGTTCTATCTATCTGAAGGTAGAGTAAAATTCACAAGCAAGGTGATTCCACCTTGCCCGATTTTGCTCTAGCGGCGTTTGGCGGGCGCCCGCCCGCAGTCCGAGTAGATAGCGTCGGTCATCGGCCATGCCCGGTCGCGCTGGCGTTTCAGCGCCTCAAGCGAGTTCAGCCAGCGATCCATCTATCGTTCATATCGTCCCACATCATCAGACCGGGTGCGAAGCGGAAGATGATCGTTTCGAGGTCATTGCGCGCCAATGCGTATGCCCCGCACATGTTCAGGATGCGCGCAGCGTTATTTCCGTGCCCGTTCGCGGCGCGATCCTGTGCGGCCTGCTTCGAGATTGCCGGGTGGCGGATGTTGGCGGGGTCCGCCTGACGCACTTGGTTCGGATGGGCTAGCAGGGCGTCGAGGGCCGTGCCGTCGACAAGCACGGTCATGAGCGTGTCGAATTCCCCCATGACTTTCGAACGCCAGCGCCGTGTAGCGCCTCCAATCCGCTGGGGCTGGCCCTGACGCTGACAAACCAGTTCGCACATCGCGAACTGAAATCGCAAGGCTTGCCGTCCGAACATATAGGAATGCTCGTCTGTTTCCGGTGCCCCTTGACGATGTACCAGCGGTGGATTGGCAGCGTGGCCAAGGTCTCGCGCGTACAGGGTGTTCCAGGCTTCGCGCGCTGGCCCGCTGTACGCTTCAAGCCTCGTTTCCCACACCTGTCCGCCGCCAACAATCCGCATCAGGGCGTTGCGCACGGCGCCGATCGTGTCGCCGAACACGTGGTCGCCTTGCTGCGGGGCTTCCTGTCCAGCGTTCTGCCGGTTAGGCACGGGCGGTTCTGCACCGCCATTGATCGGGTTGTTTCCGCAGTTCGGTATGAGCGGCACGTTATCATCTCCGCAACAGGCCAGATCGTGGGACTGGGCAAGCTGCTGAGATGCGGACTCACATTTCAGCCGGTTCTTGCCCTCTCTTCAGAGGGTTGCAGCGAACTAACGATGGCGCCCGGTTCGGCCTTCATCGCTCATCGTTTAAGGTACAACGTTTTATGGTTTTTTAGCTACTCAACAATGCGTCTCGCGGCCATTCACGTTCGTCCGCTGCCGGCTTCTCTCCAGCGCCGTCGGCGAGCGCAAAATTGCTGAAAGCCGAACCGGCTTTCATCGTGAATTTTGCTCTAAATTCTTGAAGAGCGGGCAAGATGCTGGAACGTGATTCCACGTCTCAGCATCTTGCCCTAAGATGAGGATTGTTTAAGACTAGGCGACCCCACACAAGGATAACCCCTTATCGCCAGACGATAAGGGGTTATCCACCGTCGGTACTGTCGTGAGCGTATCAGTCGCGCTGGTCCTGCGGGACGAACTCGCGCGGGCCGTAGCCGGTGTAGAGCTGACGCGGGCGGCTGATCTTCTGGCCCGGATCCTCGATCATCTCCTTCCACTGGGCGACCCAGCCGACCGTGCGGGCGAGGGCGAACAGCACGGTGAACATCGAGGAGGGGAAGCCCATCGCCTTCAGGATGATGCCCGAGTAGAAGTCGACGTTCGGGAACAGCTTCTTGTCCACGAAATAGGGGTCGGACAGCGCGATGCGCTCCAGCTCCATGGCGAGGTCGAGCAGCGGGTCGTCGCGCTTGCCAAGCTCGTCCAGCACCTCGTGCGCGCTCTCGCGCAAAACCTGCGCGCGCGGGTCGTAGTTCTTATAGACCCGGTGGCCGAAGCCCATCAGGCGGAACGGATCGTTCTTGTCCTTGGCCCGCTCCAGGTACTCCGGGATCTTGTCCTTGCTGCCGATCTGCTGGAGCATTTCCAGCACCGCCTGGTTGGCGCCGCCGTGCGCCGGGCCCCACAGGGAGGCGATGCCGGCCGCGATGCAGGCGAACGGGTTGGCGCCGGAGGATCCGGCGATCCGCACCGTCGAGGTCGAGGCGTTCTGCTCGTGGTCGGCGTGGAGGATGAAGATCCGGTCCATCGCGCGCGCCAGGGTGGGGGAGACCACGTACTCCTCCGCCGGTACGGCGAAGGTCATGTACAGGAAGTTCTCCGCGTAGCTCAGGTCGTTGCGCGGATAGATGAACGGCTGGCCGACCGAGAACTTGTACGCCATCGCCGCGATCGTCGGCATCTTCGCGATCAGCCGGTGGGAAGCGACCATCCGCTGGTGCGGGTCGGTGATGTCTGTGGAGTCGTGGTAGAACGCCGACAGCGCGCCGACCGCGCCCACCATCACCGCCATCGGATGCGCATCGCGGCGGAAGCCGCGGAAGAAGTAGAGCATCTGCTCGTGCAGCATCGTGTGATAGGTGATGGCGTTCTCGAACTCGGTCTTCTTCGACGAGTTCGGCAGTTCGCCGTGCAGCAGCAGGTAGCACACCTCCATGAAGTCGCAGTTCTCGGCCAGGTCCTGGATGGTATAGCCGCGATGCAGCAACTGGCCCTTGTCGCCGTCGATGAAGGTGATGTCGGACTTGCAGCTCGCCGTCGACGTGAAGCCGGGGTCGTAGGTGAACGTGCCGGTCTCGGCGAAGAGCTTACGCACGTCGTATACGCGCGGACCCATGTTGCCGTGAATGATCGGCAGCT
>CAYFTI010000232.1:0-3567 GCA_964346065.1 uncultured Hyphomicrobiaceae bacterium | reverse complement strand
CCGTCGGCGCACGAAGGCGGCGATGGCGTCGGGTTCCGTCGCCGTCACGCCCTCTGCCAGCGTCCTGCCTTCCTGGTCGACCACGCAGATCGCCGTGGTCTTCTGCGACACGTCCAGCCCCACATAGCGCTTCTTCGCGTCCTCCCGCTCGGGTTGCCGGCCCCGTCATCGCAGGCCGGTGGGATTACGCTAAGTGGTGTAAGAGGCCGCGCGCGGCCTCTTACACCACGAGTGGGGGCACGACCCGAGAGGAGCGCGGGAATGGCCGGGCGCTAAAACCACCGTGATCGCAAATCATGGAGATTCGAGGTTGCTTTCCGCGCGCGGCCTGACCATGACATGCATCAGGCGATGACAGGCGACGGCAACCCGGGTTTGGCATACCCGTGGTTCATGCTCCGTTGGCGAGGGACGCGGACACTGCATAGCCGGCTGTTGCCGGCGCATGCTCCGAGTTTCATTTGTGAACATGATAAGCATGCTTTGATCCTAATAAAATGGACACATCCATGATGCCACGCAATGCGCACAGTGGATCACACTATCATTGTGCTAAAAAACAGAGGACTGTCGCAGCGTTTGGCACAGTGTTTAACAACGTCACGCCCAAAGATGCTGCAGAGCGAATTTTCAATACAGTTGAGCAAGATTATCGGTTCATTGTTACTCCTAATGCAGCACACGTCGTTCGTCTTTTTGAAGATTCATATTTCTGTTCTATTTATCACAACGCTTGGATGCGTTTGTGCGATAGCCAAGTAATACGAGCGCTTCTTCGCCTTGAAGGGAAGCGCATTCACTTGTGTACGGGTGCGGATCTCACGGCATGCCTATTCCATGATCGTCGGATGAAATTGCATCGGATTGCGATTGTGGGTTCCGACGCGGCAGGTATCCAGGTATTGCGCGAGCGATTCGGGCTGTGCAATCTGCACCACTACCGCCCGATGATGAACTTCGTCGACGACGAGGCCGAGGTGCAGCGCTGCGTCGATTTCGTCGCGCGGATGCAAGCGCCGCTGGTGTTCCTCGCTGTCGGGTCACCGCAACAAGAGATACTGGCGCAACGGCTCCAAAACCACCAAGGCCTCGCCGGCGTGGCTCTCTGCGTCGGCGCGTCGATAGACTTTTTGACCGGAGCGCAACGACGGGCGCCGGCCGCCTGGCAGCGGTTCGGCGTGGAATGGGCGTACCGCCTCTGGCGCGAGCCGAGGCGGCTCTGGCGGCGCTATCTCGTCCATAGTTCAAGAATTTTTACGCTCTGGATGCGCGAATTCATGAGCAATCGGAACTTTAAATGACGACGTCGCTAGGCTATTTTTAACCTGGAGTAAATCTAAGAATTGGCAAGTCTACTCTTTCCTGAGACCGCGGTGGCAACGCCGCGCAGCTGCCGGCGGCCGTGGCCGACCGCCGTTGTCCACGAAAGCAGCTCTTGCGAGCATCGGCCCTTCTCGCCTCGATCGAGCGCGACGGCTTTCATCAACAACGAAAGCCGGCATGTCGGCGGTCCAAGGTGCTGGTGGTTATCTGCACCGACGAACGCGTGCCGCCGCCGGGTTGGGAAGTCATCGCGCCGATGATCTCGAAGCCGCGATCGAGCGTCTTGCATACCGTCGACCAGCCGCGTCGCGCGGCACCTCAAAGCGCGGGCGTGTCGGCACGGCTGGCGCGCGAGGCGCTGGCGGCAAAACTCGGCTTCGCGCTCCTCCTCGTGTATTTGGTGCATACGCTCGTGGGCGTCGCCCCTTTGGCGGTTCCGGAACCAGGAATCGAGCTAGGTACCAGTACGCTCGATATCGTCATTGTCGCCGCGATGTTTCTTCTCGGTATCTTCATTCTGGCCGTTGTGCGGGAGCGCGCCGTCGACTTGGGGAGACAGTCGGCTCTTCTCTTGATGTTAGTCTTCCTCGCTGCGGCTACGGCGCTGCTCGCCGAACACCCGGGCGTCGGTCTCCGCCGCGCTGCGCGGCTCGTCATGTCGACGACGATCGCCTTTTCCATCGCAGCGAGCCTGCGCAGAGAGCCTGATTTTCTTCTGGCTATTATCCCGGCGTTTATCATCGTCATGGCTGCTAACGTAGCCGCATTGTTTGTCCTGCCCGAAGTCGCCATTTCTCCATTGGGCGTTCGCGGCATCTTTTCCTCAAAGAACGTGGCGGGCGCTGCGGCTTCGGTTGGTGTATTGATCGCTTATGCGGCGCTCTTGCCTCGGCCACGCGGGCCGTTGCTCCTCGCCAGCGCCCTGATGATGATATTGTCCGGTGCCTTTCTGGTTCTGACCGGAAGTAAGACGGCCTTCGGGCTATGTGTTGTTATCGTCATTGGCGCGAGCGCTTTTTTGGTGGCCGCGCGGCACAGCTTTGTCGGCGCCCTGTTATTCGTGCTCGGCTTGTTTTGGCTCGCAAGCAGCTTCTTGTTGCTGGTCGCCGTCCAGGGCTGGGGCTTGCCTGAGGTTCTGGAGGTCGTCGTCGGCGATCCTACCTTCAGCAAGCGGACGGACATTTGGGCGTTTGCCATCGAGGAGATCCGGCAACGTCCGTGGCTGGGCAGCGGCTACGGCGCGTTCTGGGACCTTGGTCCGGCGAACGACCCGCTCGCACGCGCCCCCGGCGGCAGCTGGCTGCGGGAAGTTCGGTATGGCATCATCAACCAAGCCCACAATGGTTTTCTCGATTTGGCGCTTCAGGTCGGCGTGCCTTTGACCGTTTTCGCCACGTTGGTCACTTTTCGCGCCCTCGTGAACGCTGCCTATCTGGCCATCACTGCGCCGGCAGGAACCCTTACCGCTGCGATATTTAAAGGTTCTTTCCTGTTTATGCTTTTTTTTATCTCTCATAATTTCATGGAAGCTTCCCTTTTTTTAAGAGGTCAACTTATTTTTAGCTTGGCATTGCCAATATTCTTTATCATTGAGCGCGGGATGATGGCTCTGGCGTCGAGGCCGAAAAGCGGCAACGGAACACAACCCTTGAACAGGCACCGGTTTCGCTTGACGGGCGATAGAACAGCGTCAGGCCGACCGTTGCGAGGGAGTGTTGAGAACTCAGTGTGGCGAGCATAACAGGTAGAACATCGAGAGCCCGACATGATAGATGCAAAAGTCTGCACCTGAGATATCGCGCTTCCATTGTTGAAGGGGAGCTGGGAGATCGCGATGACGGACGAGATGGTGGACGGGGCCGGCGCGTCTCCGCCAGCGTGCTGGCCGCGCTGCGACGCGCCGGCCCCGGGCCCGCGACGGCGGATGTCCGCCAAGCGCAAGCAGGGCGCCGTGCTGCGACTGTTGAGAGGCGAGCCGATCGAGCTGCTGCCCACCCCACGAAGCCGGCCTCGTGGGGGCCCGGGTGTCGCGCGAGCTGGGCGTGACGGCGGCCGACCTCGGTGGTTGGCGCGATGCCTTCCTCGCCGCCGGCCTCCACCCCACGAAGCCGGCTTCGTGGGGCCCCGGGGCGAGGCGTCGCTGAAGGCGCGGCCGGCCGACGAGCGCGATGCCGAGATCGCCCGGCTCGAGGGCCCTCGCGCGTCTTGCTGACGCGCGTCCCTTCGGGATCGGATGATCCGCCT
>CAYFTI010000231.1:0-3568 GCA_964346065.1 uncultured Hyphomicrobiaceae bacterium | reverse complement strand
TGAACGCCACCAGACCGGCAACGTACTCATTGCTGCCATGCGCGAGCTTGTTCCACACCAGCACCATGGCGATGCATCGCGCCAGCCCGATGAGGATCACGCCGGTCATGTAGGCCGGGTAATCCGAGAGGAACATGACAGCCAAGGCGAACATCAGCACCGGCCCGATCAGCCAGTTCTGCGCGAGCGACAGCAGCAACACGCGCCAGTCGGCGAAGACGCGCGGCAACGCTTCGTAACGCACCTGCGCCAGCGGCGGGTACATCATCAGGATCAGGCCGATGGCGATCGGTATGTTCGTCGTGCCGACAGAGGCGCTGTCAAGAAGCGGCGGGAGCCAGGGGAATAGGCTGCCCAGCGTAATCCCGAGCGCCATCGCGGCGAAGATCCACAGCGTCAGGAAGCGGTCGAGAAAGCCGAGGCGGGGGCGCGCCCGTGCGATTGCGGTCATGTCTATTGTGTCTCTTTGGTCGCCGGCTCACTGTCGGCTGCGATTTTGCCGATATCGTCGACGCGTTGTTGCAGGCTGAGCCGGTCGAGGGATTCGATCGGCAGGTTCGTGAAGATGCTGATGCGCTGATAAAGCATGCGGTGCGTGTCGGCGAAGGCAAGGCGGCGCTCTGTCTCCGTGCCGTTGACGGCGGAGGGGTCGGGGACGCCCCAATGCGCCGTAACGGGCTGGCCGGGCCACACCGGGCAAGGTTCGGCGGCGGCGCTGTCGCAGACGGTGAAGACGAAGTCCAGCTTCGGCGCATCCGGGGCGGCGAACTCGTCCCATGATTTCGAGGCCAGCGCGGACGTGTCGTAGTTCAGTTCGCGCAGCAGGTCGAGGGCGAAGGGGTGGATCTCGCCGCGAGGGTGGCTCCCGGCGCTGAAGGCTCGAAAGCGGCCACGGCCGAGCCGGTTCAGCGCGCACTCTGCGATCACCGAGCGTGCGGAATTGTGCGTGCAGAGAAAAAGAACACTGAAAACCTTGTCACTCATCTTGCGTCTCCTGCATCGGACTCTCGCAACCGGATCTATCTTTCGGAGTTGGTGCGAAGGCTGCGCCACACAGGTCTGGCCGGCCCTGGCAGCAGTCTTCGGTCAGAAAGGTGAGCAGCTCGCGCACGCCCTCGATCCGCACGGCGTAGACGATATTTCGCCCCTGGCGGCTTGCGATCAGCAGGCCGGCGCGGTCGAGTTCCTTGAGGTGAAACGACAGGTTTGTCGCGCCGATACCAAGCCGCTGGGCAAGATCGCCGGCCCTCAGCCCCGTCGGGCCCACGGCGACGAGCGTGCGGAAAATGCGGAGCCGATGTTCATTGGCGAGCGCTGCGAGCGCCTGCACGGCCATGTTATGGTTCATGCCTCAGATAATAAATGAATTATTGAACTATCAAAATAAAAAATGACCGCGGCAGTCAGACAAATTGGGGGGTGAGCTACTTCTGCTCGAACGTCTCTGCGGCCTTCGCCGCCTCCTCCACTTCGCGTTTGAGCGCGAGGCGGTCCTGCCAGCCGCGGAAGGCCGCCAGCGCGATGCTGAGCACAGTCAGCCCCCAGAACACCCAGGTAATCGTGCTGCGGAAGAAGATCTCCAGATTGGTCTGTGACATCAGCATCGCCTGCCGGAAATTGTCCTCAATCTGCGGCCCGAGAATGAAGGCGATCAGGAATGGCGCGGCCGGGATGTTGGTCAGCCACATGAAATAGCCGAGGATTCCCACGCCGATCATCACCAGCACGTCGAACAGCGAATTGTTGATCGCGAAGCTGCCATAGGCGCATAGCACCAGGACGGCCGGCATCAGGACCGATTTCGGCACGTCGGCGATGCGACGGAACGCACGGATCGCAACGTGTCCGAAAATCACCAGGAAGATCGAACTGAGCATGATGCCGACAAACAGTGCATAGATCAGCACCAGATTGGTCTGGAACAGAATCGGTCCGGGCTGCAGGCCATGCACCATGAACGCGCCGAGGATCACGGCGGTGATGACGTCGCCGGGGATGCCCAGCGCGAGCAGCGGAATGAGCGTTGCGCCGGCCACGCCGTTGTTGCCGGCCTCAGAGGCGGCCACGCCCTCGATCTCGCCCTTGCCGAAATTCTTCGGATTCTTCGATGAGCGCCGGGCTTCTGAATAAGCGACAAACGCTGCAGGCGCGCCCCCAATGCCGGGGATCGCGCCCATCATGACGCCAATGCCGCTGCTTTTCAGGATTGTTTTGAAAATCCGCCGGAACTCGGGGAATGTCAGCCCGCCCTTGCCCAACGACATGACTTTCCCGTCACCTAGCACCGAGCGCTGCGCATAGACAATCACTTCGGGGATGGCGAACAGGCCGATCAGCACCGGAATGAAGTTCAGCCCGCTCATGAGTTCGGTCTTGCCGAAGATGAAGCGGTCTGTCCCGTAAACCAGATCAAGCCCAACGGTCGCCAGCAGCAGCCCCATCCCGGCGGAAATCATGCCCTTGATGAGCGACTCGCCGGACACGCCCGCGATTACCGTCAGCGAGAACAGCATCAGCGTGAAGTATTCCGGCGGGCCGAAATTCATCGCCAGCGCGGCGAGCCAGCCCGCGAACACGATCAGCGACAGGTTCGAGACGAAATCGGCGATCGCCGAGGAGTAGAGCGCGGTTTGCAGCGCCTTGCCCGCTTCGCCGCGCTTGGACATGGGGTAGCCGTCCAGTACGGTACAGCTCGAGGCCGGCGTTCCCGGCGCCTTGATGAGGATCGCGGGCACCGAGCCGCCGAAGATGCCGCCCTTGTAGACGCCGAGCAGGAGTAGGATGCCCACGATCGGATCAAGCGCGAAAGTGAACGGCAGCGCAAGCGCCACGGCCATCGTCGCGCTCATGCCGGGGATGGCGCCGACCACCACGCCGATGGCGACGCCACCCGCCAGCGCGAGAAGATTCGTTACGTTCGCCAGAAGCCCAATGGCCTGGATCAGGGCATCAATCGTGCTCATGGGAATGTCAACCACTCACCGCCCGGAATCGGGACATTGGCGACCTTGAAGAAGAAGAGGTAGAGCAGCATCGGCAGCACGGGCGTTGCGATGATGACCAGCCAGATGTTCGGCCGCGCCGTAGTGAGGCCGACGGCCAGCAACGTGACCATGGATGCCGGGACCAGGCCGATCTTTATGATCAGCCAGTAATACACGAACATGATCGCGATCACCGCAACCGCGCGTATCTGGCCGGCCCAGCCGGTTCGCTCCTGTTCGCCCTCAACGTCGGCGGACTTGTGCGCGACGAGGTCGCCCCGCTGCCAAGCGGCCGCCGCGCGCAGGAACAGAAGCACCGACATGGCCAGCAGAAACAAGGTGATGATGTTCGGCCAGAAGTCAGGCGACATCACCGGCGAGCGCACGCCCGAAGGGATCGTGACGCCGAGCGGAATCACGACGAAATAGAGCAGGGCCGACAGCACGGCCAGCCCTGCACCAAGCCAGAGATCGCGATGGGTCATCGATTGATTCCAGGCTTGTTCAGCGTATTACGCCCTTAGCAGGCTGTTGAAATAGGATTTTGGGTCCCCGCAGATGGTCTCTCTCGTCGAGCAAAATCC
>CAYFTI010000230.1:0-3590 GCA_964346065.1 uncultured Hyphomicrobiaceae bacterium | reverse complement strand
TGTTGAAATAGGATTTTGGGTCCCCGCAGATGGTCTCTCTCGTCGAGCAAAATCCAGATTGTCTTATCAATCCGACGGCGAGCTCGGTCTGAGAGGTTGTTTCCCGCGCGGTTTGCCGGGCGGCGCAGGGATTTTCAACAGCCTATTAGTTCTCGACTTCCATGCCAAGCTTCGTGACCAGTTCACGGAAGACTTCATACTGGTTGTTGATGAAGTCGATCGACTCCTGAACGGTCATCTGCACGGGCACGGAACCGAGCTCACGCGCCTTTTCCAGGAACTGCTCGTCTTCACCGACCTGGCTGAGCCACTTGCCCCACTTGGTCTTGACCTCTTCGGGCAGCCCTTTCGGCCCGGCGATGCCGCTCCATCCGACGAGAGCGTTGAGTTCGCCGTGTCCGAGTTCGTTGGCAGTCGGGGCGTCGATGCCCGCGACACGCTCTTCGGTCGTGACCATCAACGGGCGCAGGACTTCGTTCTTGATATGGCCGGCAAGAGCCGAGGAGTTCGTGCAGATGAAATCCGCATTGCCGGTGATCACGGCTGTTGCCGCTGCGCCGCCGCCACGGAAGGGCAGGTGGATCAGCGCGGTGTTGGCGCTTTCCACGCCATACGCGTCAACGACCAGTGGCGCGGACAGATGGAGAAGGGAGCCGACGCCGGACGAGCTGTAGCTCACGCTGCCGGGGTTCTCCTCGATCTTGGCGATGAGCTGTTCCATCGACTCGATGTCCGATTCGGCGGAAACCGCGCAGACCACCGGGTTGATCTCGAACACGCCGATATAATCGAAGTCATCGATATCGTAAGGCAGCGTGGCCTTCATCGCCGGGTTGACGGTATGCGAGCCGACGCGGGCAACCATCATCGTGTAGCCATCCGGCTCGGCATTCGCGACCGAAGCGGTGCCGGTCACGCCGCCCGCGCCTGTGCGGTTCACCGGCAGAACCGTCTCCGGTACGTATTTCGGCGTGACGGAGGCCAGGTTACGACCGGCGATATCGGTGGCGCCGCCCGCGCCATACGGGATTACCAGCGTCATCGGACGCTCTGGATATTGCGCATGCGCGGCGACCGCCGAGAACGCCACGACAAGCGCCGTGGCCAGAAGGCTTGCAAATGTTTTCATCTTGGGTCTCTCCCTCCAGGGGTTTCTCCGAACTAGGGATATCGGCCGTTTAGCACGGCCCTTGGTTTGGCGCACTGACGAAGCCGCTTCATGGCCGGCGCCGTTGCCATGAAGAAGATTGATACGCCATTTATCCCAGCGTGGGCATGACGTATTGCGACCCGCTTCGCACGCCCTTTGGCCACCGGGTGGTCACTGTCTTCAGGCGCGTGTAGAAGCGAATGCCCTCTGGGCCATGGATGTGGTGATCGCCGAATAGTGACTGTTTCCAGCCACCGAAGCTGTGGAACGCCATTGGCACGGGAATCGGCACGTTCACCCCGACCATGCCGACCTCGATGTCCTGGGTGAATTTTCGCGCCGCGTCCCCGTCGCGTGTGAAGATCGCGACGCCGTTTCCGTATGGGTGCCTGTGCACGAGATCAACGGCGCTATCGTAATCGGGCGCCCGCGCCACCGACAGCACGGGGCCGAAAATTTCGTCTAGCCAGATCGACATGTCCGGGGTCACATGGTCAAACAGTGAGCCGCCGAGGTAAAAGCCGTTCTCATAGCCCTGGCGTTCCATCCGGAAGTCGCGCCCGTCGACAACGAGCTCCGCCCCGTCGGCGACACCAGCGTCGACATAGCCGCGCACCTTTTCGAGATGCTGCGCCGTGACAAGCGGCCCCATCTCGCTCGTGCGGTCCACGCTCGGCCCGATCTTCAACTGGCGCACTTTCGGTGCGAGCCGTTCAACAAGGGCGTCGGCGACCTTGTCCGTCACGGGCACGGCCACTGACACCGCCATGCAGCGCTCACCGGCTGATCCGTAGGCCGCGCCCATGAGCGCATCGACCGCCATGTCGAGATCGGCGTCGGGCATGATCACCATGTGGTTCTTCGCCCCGCCCAGCGCCTGCACGCGTTTTCCGTGCGCCGTGCCGGTCGAATAGATGTATTTGGCGATCGGGGTGGAGCCGACGAAGCTGATACCTGCCACATCCGGGCTGGTCAGCAGGGCATCGACCGCTTCCTTGTCACCATTCACGACATTGAAAACCCCCGGCGGCAGCCCGGCCTCGGCCAGCAGATCCGCCAGCATCAGCGATGGCGACGGGTCGCGCTCCGACGGCTTCAGCACGAAGGCATTACCGCAGACCAGCGCGACCGGGAACATCCACATCGGCACCATGACGGGGAAGTTGAACGGGGTGATGCCTGCGGCAACGCCGATCGGCTGGCGGATGGAATGGCTGTCGACATCGGTGCCGACCTGCTCGCTGACCTCACCCTTGAGAAGTTGCGGCGCGCCGGCGGCGAATTCGGCGACCTCCAGCCCGCGCTGCACCTCGCCGAGCGCGTCGTCATGGGTCTTGCCGTGCTCCGCCGAGATTGCCTCGGCGAGTTTTTCGGCGTTCGCGCGCACCAGGTCCTTGAAGCGGTCCATGATCCGGGCCCGGCGCAGCAAAGGCGTGCGCGCCCAGCCCGGCGCGGCCTCTTTCGCCGTGGCCACCGCGCGGGCGACATCATCCGCGCTTGCGAGCCTCACCTGCCGCGCGACCTCCCCGGTGGCGGGATTGAACACCTCCGCGGTCCGGCCGCTTGTGCCCGCGACCCGCTCGCCGCCGATATAGTGAATGATCTGGTCCGTCATGACGCCGTCCCTGAGGTTTCCTGGTTCTTGTTACATGACTTCGTCGGTACGGTCGCCGGTTTCGCCGTAGCGATGCAGCGCCGGCGGCTTCAGCCCTTCGTAAAGCTGGTCGATATTGGCGTTGACCTGATCACCATGCTGGGCGAACAGCGAATTCCCCGCGAGGTCGCTATCGACGATGAACGGGCCGAAATCCGCCACCTCGAAGAACCACATGGCCTGCGCGATACCGAGCTCGTCCATCCAGAAGACATCGCGCACAGCCTTGATGCCGCGCCCGAGCAGCGCGCCTGTGCCATAGCCGACCGTGGTGAGGTAAACCGCGCCCATCGGGGCCAGCGTCTCCTTGTAGTCGTTGGATGGCATACCGCCCTTGCCGATGATGATCTTGGTGCCGGTCAGTTCCAGCCACTGTTTCATCCACTTGGAGAAGCGGAAGCTCGCCGTGGCCGTGACGCCGCCGATACGGTAGCTGCCGTCGTCCTGCTGGGCGGCCGCCGGCGAGCAGTGGAAGTTGACGTTGCTCACAGCCGGCAGGTCGACGGGCAGCGGCTGGCCCTCGCCGATGACCTTCTGGTAGACGCCTTCGCGCGCGGTGTAGACGACACCGTTCATGTAGACGACGGAGCCGAGTTCCAGCGCGGCGATGTCCTCCGGGCTTGCCGGAAGGTTCAGGCTGACTTGCTTGAGGCCGGTTCCTGGCTGTCCCATTCAATCGTCTCCCTGCGCATGTAGGGGGTGAACCATTTCGGGTCGGTGCGATATTCGATCGACCCGTCGGCGTGCACGCGCGCGGTGGCGCGGCGCGATGAGAGGCAGAACGTG
>CAYFTI010000229.1:0-3615 GCA_964346065.1 uncultured Hyphomicrobiaceae bacterium | reverse complement strand
TGGGCACGAAATGCCCGTCCATCACGTCGACATGCACCCAGTCGCAGCCCTGCGCCTGAATCGCGCAGATTTCCGCGCCGAAACTGGCGAAGTCGGCGGAGAGGATGGACGGGGCGATCTTGATGCTGCGCTCGAAACTCATTCGGGTGTCTCCAGGATGATCCGCCGGGCCAAGCGCCGTTCAAGAGATCAGCCGCTTCGCCGATTTGCAAGGCTCATGGAGGCCGTTGCCCGCCTGCGGCCGTTCGCATGGCCTCGAACCGGCTTGATGCCAACGATGATGCGTTCTGCGCTCACACTGATACTATGGCGGCAAGGCGCGGGCGGGTCTTTCGCGCGCGACTTTCGTCCGGATCCACGATTGGTTGAGGATATGACAAACACCACCAGACATGCCGAGATCGCGATTATCGGCGCGGGAACCGCCGGGATGGGCGCTTATCGGGCTGCAAGAAAGTATAGCGATAATGTCGTGCTGATCGAGGGCGCGCAATACGGCACGACCTGCGCGCGAGTCGGATGCATGCCCTCGAAGCTGCTGATCGCCGCGGCGGATGCGGTGCACGAAATCGAGACGGCGCCGGGCTTCGGCGTTCATGTCGACGGCAAGGTACGCATCGACGGGCGCGAGGTCATGGATCGTGTCCGCCGAGAGCGTGACCGCTTTGTCGGGTTCGTCGTCGAGACGGTGGAGGGCTGGCCGGAAGACGATCGCATCATGGGGGCGGCGAAGTTCCTCGACGATCACACGCTCGCGCTTGACAACGGCGACCGCCTCACTGCCGACCGCGTCATCATCGCCACCGGCTCGCGCCCGGTGTATCCGAAGCAATTCGAGGGAGCGGGCGACAGGCTGATCGTCAACGATGACGTTTTCGACTGGAAAGACCTGCCCGGCTCGGCCGCCGTGTTTGGCGGCGGCATCATTGGCCTGGAGCTGGGGCAGGCCCTGTCCCGGCTCGGCGTGCGGGTGCGGATGTTCGGCAAGTTCGGCGATGTCGGGCCGCTGACCGACCCGGACGTGAAGCAGTATGCGCTCGAGACCTTCCAGGCGGAGTTGCCGTTCGATCCGGACGCGGATGTTAGCGCGATCGAGCGCACGGGCGACACTGTGTCAATTACCTTCACGGGACCGGACGGACGCGAGACCACCGAGCATTTCGACTACCTGCTGGCCGCCACCGGCCGGCGCCCGAATGTTGACAGTCTCGGGCTCGAGAACACCTCCGTCCCGCTGAATGACAAGGGCATACCGCTGTTTGACCGCTACACGATGCAGGCGGGCGAGAGCCATATCTTCATAGCCGGCGACGTGACGGGCGATGTCCCGCTTCTCCACGAAGCGGCGGACGGCGGGCGCATTGCCGGCGATAACGCGGGACGATATCCCGACATCCGCACCGGGCTGCGGCGCACGCCGCTCGGCATCATGTTCACCGACCCCAACATCGCAACCGTCGGCCACTCCTACGGCGAACTCGACAAACTTCCGTGCGACTACGCCATCGGCGAGGTCGACTTCGAGGGGCAAGGGCGCAGCCGCGTCATGCTGAAGAACAGCGGGCTATTGCGGGTCTATGGCGAGTACGGCACGGGGCTTTTCCTCGGCGCGGAAATGATCGGCCCGCGCATGGAACATATCTCGCACTTGCTCGCCTGGGCCCATCAGCAGCGCATGACCGTGCCCGACATGCTCGACATGCCGTTCTACCACCCCGTGGTTGAGGAAGGCCTGCGCTCGGCGCTGCGCGACCTCAACACGAAGCTTCATCTCGGGCCGGTGATGCCGCGGCGCTGCATGGATTGCGGGCCGGGCGGCTGAAGCCAGCGGCACAGCCGCAGGCTCGTGTGCGTGTGCCGCGCTCGCCGCCCGGGTATCAGGCCCGGTTGCCGCGCAGCAGGAAAAACAGCCCCATCAGCAACAGCACGACCTGAAATTCCATGCCGCCCATCGGATGGCTGTCAGAGGGAACAAAGTTCCAGCGGCCCCAATGCACCATGTAGATCGCGCCGGCCATGACCGGGACAATTGCAACGCCGCTGAGCCGGGTGATGATATCGCCCAGCCAGCCGCGAAGCAGTCCGCCGATGATGATGCCGATGCCGCCCGCGAGCTCGCCGAAGGTGACAGCCGCCCAGACCTCGAAGGATTGGCCCATGGGCGCGGGGTTGCCCTGATAAAGACCGTTGGCTTTCGAGACGCCGTGAAAGATGAAGACTGCTGCCAGCGCGATGCGGAGCAGCCAATCGGCCGAATTGCGGTCACCACCGCTGGCGGCCATGGCGGATTGTTGGCTCATGTCTTCGCTCCCGTTTCTTTTTTCGCGACCATGCTGCGTGCGCCCTTGTCACGAGAGTCTCCCCAAGGGATTAGCCGAACCGCATGTCACCCTTGTGAACACCCCAACGTTTCTGGCTCCGCAGCGTTCCGCCGTACGGTTGCACATCGCGCCCCTACCGCGCGATCAATTTCCTGTAAAGGTGCCAGGTTGCATGGCCCAGAACCGGCAGCACGATCGCCAGACCAGCGAAGAATGGCAAAGACCCGATCGCCAACGAGACCGCCACGATCAATCCCCAAAGCGCCATGGACACGGGATTCGCCTGACAAGCCGCCACGGAGAGGCGCACAGCAGCGAGCGCGCCGGTCTGACGGTCGACGACAAGGGGAAACGAGACCACACTCATCGCCAGCACGACCACGGCGAACAGAAAACCGGCCGCGTTACCGACAATCAACAACGCCCAGCCATGACTGGTGGTGAACACCTCTCCAACGAAGGCCGATAGCGAAACCGGATCCACATGGCCAAAGGTCGCCCAGTAGATCCATTGCGCCACCGCCAGCCAGGCCACGAACAAGACGGCCAGCATCGCCCCAAGCTGCAGGAGCGGGCGCGTGCTCTTCGCGCGCAAGGTTGCGAAGACATCAGCCCATGCCGGGCTCACCCCCAACTCGCGCCGGCGGCTGAGCTCATACAGCCCGATCGAGGCGAAGGGGCCGACAAGCGCAAAGCCTGCGGCCAGGGGGTAGAGAAGCGGCAGGATCTCGTATCCGAAGCTCAGGCGCGCCAACACCAGCCCGATGAGCGGGTAAATCACGGCGATGAACACGACGTGACTCGGCTTGCGCAGGAAGTCGTCGAGTCCCTTTCGCAGCACCTCGATCAGGTCGGCGGGGTCTACATTGTATATGGTCTGGCGTTCTGCACTGTCAGAGGCGGCGTTCGCCTGGACGTTCACCATCTGGCCCTCCTCTCGCGTTTCACTGCTGACTGACAGGCAGCCGGCGGTTTCACGACATGCCACGGCAGCCGTCCGTCGAGCGCGGCTGGTCCGTCATTAGCGGCAGATTGTCACACATGAAGCCGCTCGCGTCGTTGCACGACGCCACACGATTGCGTGAGCGTCAGGGGCCTTATCGGGTATCCTGATGGCCGGGTGATTTTCGCCGTGCAGACCCGTCAGATCGGGCCGTGGGGTCAGGTCCGAATCGCATCGTACGCGCTATACCCGGCACGAACAGAGGCGGCGCGACGGAGGTGGCGGCGCATGAACCCGGTTCGCTGGCGACCCCGAGAGGACTTGAACCTCTGACCTAGTGATTAGAAGTCA
>CAYFTI010000228.1:0-3624 GCA_964346065.1 uncultured Hyphomicrobiaceae bacterium | reverse complement strand
GCGCTACGTCTTTCCGATCCACGGCGACTACACCGACGCGGAGGCGTTCCTGGCGCTCGCGCCCAAGGTGCCGGTGTGCACCCGGGTCGAGACGTTCCCGCTGGAGCGTGCGAACGAGGCCCTCGACCGCCTGCGCGACGGCCGGCTGCAGGGCGCGGCGGTGTTGACGATCGAGTGACGGCAGTGCGCATGTCTGCCTCAAGCATCCGCGTTTCGGGGCCGTGCGCACCGATGCCGTCCGGGCAACAGGCCGCGCACGCGTCACGCGGGTGATGCGGCGGGCGTGCGAGTACGTCGGGCGGGTGACCATGTCCGGTCCGACTGCCATAGAACCGTGCGGTCTCGCGCCGTGGGCGAATAGGATTGGCGGCGTCCGCGTTTGCGGATCGACGTCCCCGATTCGCCGGACCTGAATTTCGCCCATCCAGACGCAGGCGTACGGCTGTTGCAACGAGCGTCATCACCACGGGCTTGGATAAGACAGGGGTTTTGAATGAGCAAGGTTTGGGCGGACATCGTTGTAGCAGCCGCGCGGGCGATCACAGCACCGCAGAACGCCCGGCAGAGGGGCAAGACGCTTGCCCGTGCTACCAACAAGCTGCAGCAAGCGCTCGCGAGTTCGGTTGAAACCGAGCGGGGAACGCTGCGTTTCCTGTCCGGGCGCGGGGCCGCAACGGCAAGCAGTGTCGTGCGCTACACCACGGACGAGCCAGAAACCCTGCGCTGGATCGACGAGCGCTTTGAACCAGGCGACACCGCCTGGGATATTGGTGCAGGGATCGGGTTGTACGCGCTGTACATGGCGCTCGGAGGGACGAAAGTCGTCGCGTTCGAGCCAAGCGGTCTGAACTACGGCTTGCTGGTCGAGCACATTGCTTTGAACCGTCTGGGGGACCGCGTCGTACCCTGTTGCATCGCTCTTGGACGAACCACGAAACTGGACGTTCTGCACTTTTCGCAATACGACCCCGGCACGTCGGGAAACGCGCTCGGCGAGGCGCGTACGCAGCAGCGTGACACCTTCGACCCAGTGTTTAGCCAGGGGGTTCCGGCGATGACGGGGGATCACTTCCGCGAGGTTTTCGTAACACGCCCGCCGGACCACTTGAAGATCGACGTGGATGGAATCGAGGGCGATATTCTGCGGGGAATGACCAACCTCCTGCCGAGCGCTAAGAGCGTTCTCATCGAGACGGAGGGGTCCAACGCCGAGTTTGCCGATACCGTCATCGAGCCGCCACTGAAGGCCGCAGGGCTGCACGAGGACGGCGCGTGGCGGAATCTCGGCTCGGGGCGTAACCGCTTGTTCGTTCGGAGTTAACCGCTCGTGCGCTGCGGGCGCGCGCGAGCCTTGACCGGACAATCATGCTTAGCCTTTAAATGTGACAGGATCGGATAGAGCGCACCGCAAATCGCGATGACGAAGCCGATGCCGCCCTCCCGGAAGCCTTTACGCGACACGAAGCACTTCCAGAAACGCGAGACGAGCCGGCGATAGTTGTCGGCCGCGCTGCCGATGTTGCCGCTTTCGCGAAGATCCGCCGCGCGCCGATCGGAGTAGCCGTTCAACTTGGCGATCAAGTCGCCGATTCCGGTGAAGCCGTAATGCGTAACCGGCGTCTCCAGCGGCGGTCCCTTGCGCGTGCCTTCGGCAAAGGTGAGCGTCGGGTGGACGCGTTGGCGGCCCCAGTGCTTGGCGCCTTTGCGGAACAGACCCGGATACATTTGGCGGCCGAACGACGCGCCCCAGCCGTGCCGGACCAGACGGTCGCCGACGTAGTTGTTCACCCGGATCAGGTGATAGTCGAACGCGGTCTCCGTGATGGTCCGGCGGACCTCCGCGGCTAGTGCCTGCGGGACACGCTCGTCGGCGTCGACCTCGAGCAACCAGTCGCCTGTACAGGCGGCTATACCGTCGTTGCGCCGGTCGCCCTCGATCTCCCAGGCCCCTTCAAGTGTTCGCGCGCCGGCGCGCTCGGCGATCGCTTTGGACGCGTCCGTGCAGCGGTCCAGCACCACGAGCACCTCGTCGGCGAAGGCGAGGCTTGCAAGGCAATCGGCCAGTCGGGCTTCTTCGTTGTGCGCAATAACCAGACAAGATAGACGTGGAGCCTGATTCATGCCCGGGGACTACCCCGAAACCCGGCGTTGATCAAGTTTCGTGGTAACGGTGCACGAATGCCTCGCGTGGCTGCTGTGCAGGGCACTTCAATCCAACAAAGGCCGGCTATGCATGTGGCTGATCTCCGTCGCCATCCTCGGTATCGTTGTGACGGGCGTTCCTCAGGCAATGTGCCGGCAGTAGGTATATACCGGCGGCCGCCCTCGCGAGGGCCGAGGCGTCGGATACCGACCGCGGCGAAGCACCTGCGGGCGCGGACCCAGCCGCCCCGGCCTTGCCTCAAGGCGATTCGGAACCGTCAGGCCTGTTTGGGCACAATATATGGTCTGTCCCCTGCTGTGCGCGTGTCACCGCACGTTACCGCAAAAGCGCTCGACACGGGCGATCGCGGCGAAAGCTGCCGATTTGGGTCACACGACTGCGGCTACGATTCGCGCGGCTGGGCATCTGAAACTTTCACTCACCGAGCGGCCTGCTCTCGCCAACGGAGGTTTGGACGTGCCGGATAACTGTACCGACAGAACCCGTTATTTCATCGTATCGCCGGGACGAACGGGGTCGACGATGCTGGCCTGGGTGATGGCCAAGGCCGGCGCGAATTTCGGGCTCCCGGTGCCGCAGCGCTGGGATCCCCGCGCCGGCGAGATGGAACATCCGACCTTGGTCGCTGCCGCGAGGCGGCTGGGCGCCAGCCATCAGATCTCTGGAGACAAGCCACGGCAACTCGGCCGCCGCATGGAATGGACCTGGCACCGCCATGTGGCCCGAAAGGGACTGCGCCGTGTGCTCGCCGAGGCGCGGTTTCTGAAGTCGGAAGATCTCGACTTGGCTGTACAGTCGGCGGTCAAGCTGGGCTACTGCCCCAAGATCGTTACCAGCTTCAGGCAGTTCGATCAGCAGGCGGCCAGCCGGATGCAGCGCCAGAACTACGCAAGCGTGGACTGGTTGCATGCTTACTACATGCGCGTATGCCGCAATGCACTGGTGCAGACCAAGCTCTACGGTGGGTGTCTGGTGGCCTACGACGACCTGATGGATGCGGGTCATGCCGGCTGGGCTGACGCGCTTGCCGAGGTCACGGGCCTCTGCGCTAAAGCGCTCGTAGCCTATCGCGACGAAGTCCTGTCCCACGCCTCCTCGGCGTCCGAGCGCAGCGTCGGCGCCATCAGCTTGTCCGCGGAATCTGATCTTGTCTTCGACCAGATGGAAGCTTTGCGCAATCAGGCTTTCGTCTCCAGCCGCCAAGCCGCCAAGGCCACCGCCGAGGACACGCCCAGCTAACCGGGAAAATTCAGGAGGGCCGGCGGGTGTAGCCCAAGCTGCTGATCGGTCTTAAGATTTCGGTGTTCAGACGAAAACCTACGATCAACAGGAACTCACCCGTCGCCAATCGCATCCCAGAATGTAGGGCAGTTCCCGTCTGCGCGAAAATTTGTCTGGATGAGCTGCTCCACGGCGGCGCGTCGGGCCTTGAGAGCGCGAACTCTCGGAGCACGCTAGAG
>CAYFTI010000227.1:0-3669 GCA_964346065.1 uncultured Hyphomicrobiaceae bacterium | reverse complement strand
GCTGGCCGCCGTGGCCTCCTGACCAACCCTCGGACCCCACCGAGGACCGGCGCTTTTACACTAAGCCACGGGGCACGATCCGGGCTTCGCCGTCCAGCCTTCCATCTCGACCCGACGCACCATCACCGCTCGACCGAGTGGTGTCGTCCGCGCATTCTTGTGGGCACTCATCCGAGGCTCCAGGCAAAGGTGGAAGGCTGGTACCCACCACCTCACCGGGATCAACCCGGGTGAGCAACCCGCTCCGAAGCCACAACGGCCGTCGCCGAGCGGGGCGTGCCTGCCGCGCAAGCGGATCTCGGCCTCGTCGACCTCGACCAGGTCCTGCAGCAGCCGGGGCGGTTCACTCACTGGGCTGCGCCAGAGCCGGAAGGCGTGCGCGCTCCGTCCCCGGTTGAGGAAAGGGGGATGCCGAGTTTTTGTTCGGCCTCGTGCGCCACCTGGTAGCCCAGCACGTCGAGAGGAACGAGCTGGTGGTGAATCCAGACGAGCCCCCCGCCGAGAACCAGCGTGGCGGCGACAGTGATCCCCGTGCGCCGAGCCCAGATCCGGCGCAGGTCCCTTGCCGTCGTGATGACCGGGATCGACGCCAACGGAGCGTCGCCGGTAATCTTCGTGAGCGCGGCTGCCGACCGGATCGCACGATCGAGCAGTTCGGCGGCCAACAGCGTGGTGGCGCCGGTCCCGGTCGCGAGCACTAAGCCGATCGCCAGGATCAACTTCTTATTCGGACTGAACGGCGACGTCGGCAGCGATGACGGCTGGACCAGCGTCAGTCGCTCACCCGACGCGGTCGTCTCGAGCGCGCCGCTCAGCTTCGCCGTCGCTTCCTTGTCGGCAAGCGCTTCGCGATCGACGAGGGCATTATCCAACTGCCGTTGCAGTCGGTTGTACTCACGTTCGACCGCGGGCGCCTGCGCCAGCTGCTCTTGCAAGGTGATACGCTCTTGCGCGAGACTTTCGAGCTGGTCTTCGACCGCCGTGATCTCCGTCTGAACGCTGTTGAGTTGTGCACTCAATCGGATGTAGCTCGAAGAGCGACTCATTGCCGAGGCGTCACCCGACGCCACATTAGACTCGCTATCGGCCTGCCGGACTGTTTCCAGCTCACGTTGAACGCGCTGGAAGTCCGGATGTGCCTCTGTGTACCGTTCGCGCAAGGTCGCCAGCTCGGCGACCAGCGCCGCCTCCCGCTCCGTCAGCCTTGACGAGCCCGCACGCGCGCTGACGACGCTATCGAGCGACTCCACCTCGCGTTCCAGTCGCCGAACGTCCGGATGGGACGGACTGTAACGGGCCCGCGCCGTGGCGAATTCGGCGCGCAGCAACTCCAGCTGGCCTTCTGGTGTACCACTCGCCGCACGTTCCGTGTCGAACTCGTCGACCAATGCGAGTTGCGTGGCCAGATAACTTTCCCGCTCTCGCAGCATCCGAAAATCGTTCTCCAACGACCGCAGTCGTTGTTCGGTATTGTTGAGGAGTTGCCGTTTGAACGCCGCTTCACGCGGCACGAGCTCTCGATTTTCTGCCACGAATTCGGCAAGCTCGTCTTCAATCCGCGCAATCTCCTGGTCGAGGGCCAGTCGCTCATCCTCAAGAAAACTCGATGTTCTTTCGGCAATATCGCGCCGAATGGCGATATTGTTGGACATATAGACAGACACGAGTTCGTTGGTGACCTGATTCGCCTTGCGCGGATCGGCGTCGAGAAAGCTGACCTGAAAGCCCAAGGTCGCCTGCCGGCGACGTCCGCTCCGCGGATCATTGAACTCTGTCAGCAACGTTTCCAGTTCGAAGCGATCGCGCATTCGCTGGGCGATTTCGCCATTTAACAGCGAGTCGCGTTCCTCCTCGTACAAGCCGATCCGGTTGGCGATGCTGACGAGATTATCGGTCACCAAGACATCGCGCGTAATCTTGTCGAGTCGCCGCTCAATCTGCTCAGTCACCAATGATGGTACAAAGTCTTCCGGCATATCTTGCTGCTCGATTAGCAGCGTTGCCTGCGAACGGTAAAGTGGCGGTACGATAAGAAGCGCAGCGATCGCGGCAGCCATGACCAAGCTTGCCGGGAGGAGGAAATACCATTTGCGATGCCAACCGGTACGCAAGATGGTCCGAAGATCGAGCTCCATATCCATTGAAATGGCGATCCATCCGGCAGAAGTGTCCTGACCGAGTGTCAGCAGCGTCGAGGGCGCCGTGCCGACGTCGACGCGCGGGAGCCGACCTACTCATTAATCAAGTTAGCGGAAAGCACTGAGAGCGTGCAAGGAACAACCCGGGCCACGCGCGCCCTCGAATACGTGCCCCGGCTCGGATGTCGACGCCGCGTCGGCTTCACCCGTGCGGCGGCGCCACGGTCTCGAAGACCTCCAGCGTCGAAGCGGCGATCTCCCGCCAATCGAACTGCCGAAGCAGGGCGTCGCCCCGGACCCTGAGATCATCGAAGCTCGGCTGGGCGAGGCGCCGCGCCAGCATCGCGACGTTGCCCACCTCGAAATAGTGCCGTTCGGGCAGGCCGATGTCCCGATGCGCCGCGATATCGCTCAACAGCACCGCACAACCCGCGCCCAGCGCCTCCAAAGCCGCGATCGGCATGCCTTCGTGGAAAGATGGATGGACGAACACCGCCGCATTCCGACAAAGCGCCAGCACCTCCTCGCGCGGCAATTGACCAGCGAAGATGACCGAGGACGAGGCGACCCGCTTCAGTCCTCGCACGAACTCGCTGTCATGATCGGCACCGCCCGCGATCACCAACTTGAAAGGCGTCGCGGCGGCGTGGAATGCTTGCACCAGATAACCGTGACCCTTCTCGGGAACGAGCCGGCTGACGCTCAGAATGTAGGCGCCGGCTTCGACGCCCAACTTCTCCAGGATCGCCGCAGGGTTCGCGGGCCCAGTGCCGACGTGGACGCCGTTGGGGATGTAGGCGATGCGCCCGGCCGCTCGTGGATACCTTCGTCGAAGCGCCGCGGTTTGCGAGGCACTGACGCAGATCACCCGATCGGCCGAAAGGATCATGCAGCGCTCGCCCAGCCGAAGGCAGAACTTGGCGAACGCACCCCACTTCTGCCGCTCGTAATCGGCCCCGTGGTGCGTGGCCACGAGGCGCATGCCCAGAAGCCGCGCCATAGGCGCGAACAGGGCCGGACCGACTGCGTGCAGATGCAGCAGTCGAGCGCCATTTAAAAATCGCGCATAAAAAATCGCAAGGAAGGTGTGCAACGCGGTTTCAAGCAACGGCTGCTTCACTGTCCAAATACTGACAATACGTATTCCTCGCCAATCATAATCTCTGCGGCCGATGTAGGGACGCCGAGCCAGAACCGTGACCTGATACGAAGAAGTTATTACAGCTAATTGGCTATAAAGATATTCGCAATGCGTCTCGATTCCACCCATGACGTCTGGGAAGCCGCGCAGACCGACGACACAGATTTTTTGCGACATGGAGGTGCCTGACGGAACTCCGGCGACCTGAGCGGCGCCTGATCGAGAAGGCACGAGAAGCAGCGGAGGCGAGGGCGTGCTCGGGACCTCGTCCGTAGGCGCGCTACTGCACTGACGCATTCGCTTGATCCAGCTTGTCGAGGATCGAGGCGGGTGTCGCGGTCCAGGTGAACGGCCTCGGATCGGCGTTGTGCTCGGCGAGGTAGCGGTTGA
>CAYFTI010000226.1:0-3689 GCA_964346065.1 uncultured Hyphomicrobiaceae bacterium | reverse complement strand
CCAGAATACCGGCGAAGATGCCGACATAGATCCAGGCATAGCGGGCGGTATGTCCGACCAGACGAATGTATCCACGGGTCAGTCGCGCCAGCCCCGCTTCGAACCACCCGAACAGCCGCTGAAATAGCGTCCTTTCGTGCGAAGCCTTGAGCACTCGGCCGCAAAGCACGGGGCTTAGGATCAAGGCGATCAGAACCGATAGAACCATGGCACCGGCGATGCTGAGAGAGAACTGACGGTAGATCGCGCCGGTCGAGCCCGGGAAGAAAGCCATGGGAATAAACACGGCCGACAGGACCACGCCGATACCGACGAGCGCGCTGGCGATCTGGCCCATCGATTTCCGGGTTGCCTCCTTCGGCCCGAGACCTTCCTCTTTCATGACCCGTTCGACGTTCTCAACCACCACGATGGCATCGTCGACCAGCAGCCCGATGGCCAACACCATGCCGAACAGCGTGAGCATGTTGATGGAAAAGCCGAAGGCCGCCATCAGCCCGAAGGTGCCGAGCAGAACGACGGGGATCGCCACCGTGGGGATCAGGGTGGCCCGCCAGCTCTGCAGGAACACGAGCATGACGAGGATCACGAGAGCGACCGCCTCGATGATTGTCATCACCACGGCCTGCATCGAGGCTTCCACGAACGGCGCGGTCTGGTACGGGTAGCGGACTTCCACGCCGTCGGGGAAGTACGGCTGAAGCTCCTCGATGCGTTGCTTCACCGCCTCCGTGACGGCAAGCGCATTCGCGCCGGGGGCAAGATTGATGCCCAACCCTGCAGCTGGCTCACCGTTGTAGAACGTGTCGATCTGTACAGCGCCGCCGCCCAGTTCCAGCCGTGCCACGTCATCCAGTTGCACGCGTGAGCCGTCGGAGGCGGTCTTGAGAAGGATGTTGCCGAATTCCTCCGGCGCGTTCAGCAGCGTCTGCGCCGTGATCGTCGCGTTGAGCTGTTGCCCCTCGACAGCGGGAAGCCCGCCGAACTGTCCGGCTGTGACCTGTGCATTCTGCGCTTCGATCGCCGCGCTGACGTCCGACACGGTGAGCCCGTAGCTGAAGAGCGCAGCCGGCTTCAGCCAGATCCGCATGGCATATTCCGAGCCGAAAACCTGCACGCTGCCGACGCCGGTAACGCGTCCGATGGGCTCGGCGAGTTCCGAACTCGCGAAGTCGGCGAGGTCCTGCTTGCTGAGCCGCCCGTCCGTCGAGACGAAGCCCATCACCATCAGAAAGCTCGTGCTGGCTTTCTCGACCTGGATGCCCTGCTGACGAACGACCTCGGGCAGCCGTGTTTCCGCGAGCTTGAGCTTGTTCTGAACCTGGACCTGGGCAATGTCGGGATTGGTTCCCGCCGCGAAGGTGAGCGTAATGGTGGCCTGGCCCGAAGATTCTGCGGTTGAACTCAGAAAGAGCAGGTTATCGAGGCCGGTCATCTGCTGTTCGATGACCTGCACCACCGTATTCGAAACTGTATCCGCGGAGGCACCCGGATAGTTCGCCTCGATCTCGACGGCGGGCGGTGCAACCGACGGGTAGCGCTGGATTGGCAGAGTGAAGATTGCCATGATCCCGGTCAGCATCACCACGATCGCCAGCACCCACGCAAAAACCGGGCGAGCCAGGAAAAAGTCGATCATTCGGTCAGACTCGCTCGGCCGGTTTGATCGCTCCCGCCCGGAGCCGCGCGCGTCAGATCCTCCGCTCTGTCCGGTTTGTTGGGAATGTCGGCGGGAACGGCCGTCACCTTCGCGCCGGGCTGAACGGATTGCAGCCCCGAGACGATCAGCCGGTCGCCGGCCTCAAGCCCCTCTTCGATAAGCCAGAAGCTGCCGATGGCCCGGCCTGTCTTTATCGTACGCTTGGCGACCGTGTCCTCGGTGGTGACGACGAGCGCGGTAGCTTCGCCCCGCGGATTTCGCGTAACGCCTTGCTGCGGCGCGAGGATCGCGGTCTCGCGCACCTCCTCGACCACGCGGACGCGCACGTACATGCCAGGAAGCAAGTCTTCGTCAGGGTTCGGGAATTCGGCCCGCAGCGTTACCGAACTCGTGTTCGGGTTGACGGTGACGTCGGCGACATCGGCCTGGCCGCGATGGTCATAAACGTCGCCGTTGTCGAGCAAGACCGCGGCTTCGGCGTTGCTGCGCTCAGACGCGCCGTCTGCCACGGTCTGCTGCGCGCGCCGGATACGCCGCAGTTTGTTAACCGGCACCTGGATATCGACATAGATCGGGTCGAGCCGGACGACCCGTGACAGTGGTTCTGTCTGGTTCTCCGTCACCAGCGCGCCCACGGTGTACCGGGTGGGACCCGTGTGCCCGGTTATGGGTGACTTGACTTCGGTGTCGTTCAGCCGGATGCGCGCCGTTTGCAACTCAGCTTCGGCGCTCGCGACCCGTGCGCGGGCGCTTTCCAGCGCCGACAACGCCTCGTCGCGCTGGCTTTCGCTGATCGTGTCACGCTCATAAAGCGTCGAGATGCGCTTCCATTGCCGCTTTGCCTGGCGCAATTCGGCCTTCGCGACTTCAACCTCTGACTCGGCGCGCTCATAGGCGGCCCGGTACTTGGCGGCATCGATTTGATAAAGCACGTCGCCGGCCTCCACCTGCTCGCCCTGCTTGAACAGGCGTTTCTTCAGGATTCCGGTGACCTGCGGACGCACCTCGGCGATCTGGTAGGCCGTCGTGCGGCCGGGAAACTCTGCCGAAAGAACGACGCGCTGCGTCTGCAATTTGACGACGCCGACTTCCGGCGGGGGCCGCGAGGATTGCGCGGAGGCCGTCTGGCCGGATTGTTCGCCGCACCCCGCGAGCAGCAGCGCCAGCGCCGTGAAAAGCGCTGCACCGGGGCGGGCACACCATGACTCCACTACCAACTCCTCTACTGGCTCGCGCCACGCAAAATGTCCCGACGAGAGATCGCCGCATAACGCTACCACGCACCGGGATTACGGCAGCTTGTATTTGGCGGACCATTAACATACGCTCGTGTATGTAAGTAAACGCTTTCTCCGTTCGCGCGTGGCCCAGGCGCGAAGCCGGCGAGCCAGGCCGATGAGACGAACCAAGGAAGAGGCCCTGCGGACTCGTGAGGCGATCCTCAACGCAGCGGAGCGGGTCTTCTTCGAAACCGGCGTGTCACGGACCACGCTGGCCCAGGTCGCCGAAGCCGCCGGGGTGACCCGCGGAGCGATCTACTGGCACTTCCACAACAAGTCGGACCTCTTCAACGCTGTGATAGAGCGGGTCCAGATGCCGATGGAGACAGCCTTCTACCGCCTCATGGAGAACGCCGGAACGCTCAAGGACCTCGAATGGCTGTGCACGACGTCCCTGATCCGCGTGCATGAAGACGAGCAACTCAAGCGCGTCTATACCGTCCTGTTCCTGAAATGCGAGTATACCGAGGATATGACGGGGCTGATCGAGCGGGAGCGTTCCGCAAAACACCAGGCCACCGAGTCACTTACCCACTTCTTCGAGAGGCTGCAAAGCACGGGACAGGTGATCGACAGTCTGGAGCCGCGCGCCCTTGCCCTGGCTCTGTATGCCTATATGCTGGGGCTTCACGTCGATTATCTACGTTCACCCGAACTGTACCGAATGCCGGACGATGCGGAGAAGCTCACGGGATACTTCTTTGCACAGTTGGCGCCGCCATACGTTCATTGACCCCAGTTCTGCCTAG
>CAYFTI010000225.1:0-3732 GCA_964346065.1 uncultured Hyphomicrobiaceae bacterium | reverse complement strand
CAGTGCGCCATCAACAGGCGAAAGGCCCGCTCGCCGGCATTGGCGAAGCCGGCCTATTACGGTCCAAGCCGCTTCGTCCGGCTTCGGGCGAACCTGACCCGAAGCCGACATTGGGAGAGAGTTGATAACGAGGACCGTTTGAGATTTGGGATCGGTCGCAAGACCATTTCTTGATCGACTCGGAATTTATTTGGAAATTCTCCATGATATGGTCCCCTGAGCGGACGGAGCTCCGCGTGCCGTCAACGCTCGTTCGCGTTATCAACAAGACCTTGTTCGATTTCTGCGATCCACGCGACGTCTTCGCCCCTCTCGGCGCGCGCCGCGCGGATGAGGGCGAGGTTGCGTGCCGTCGTCTCCGGCTCCCAGACCTCGCGGACGCGGGCGAGCGCCTTGCTCAGCGCGTCGCGGGCGGCGCGCTGGTCGTTCGCGAGGACGGCGAGCTCCAAGAGGGTGGCGAAGTCCCAGTAGTCCGGCACGCCGTGGGCGACGCGCTGCTCGACGGCGTAGCGCACGACCGGCAGCATTCGCGCCTCGTCGGGATCGTCCGCGCCGCGCACGTCCATCAGCGTCACCGCGTTGACGCCCGGATAGGCGTCGCGCCAGTCGGCCTCGAAGCCCCTGGTGTAGGCGTCGATCGCCTGATCGAGCAGGCCGGCGGCGAGGAAGGTCTGGCCAGCCTCCTTCGCCGCCTGCCAACGGTCCTTGTAGACGCGGCCGAGGATCCCGTAGGTCTCGCTGGAAGGCCCGCGCTCCTCGATCAGCCGCAGAAGGACTTGCTCGGCCTCCTCGCCCCGACCGGCCCGGTTGAGCGCCAGGCCGAGCTGCTCGCGGATCATGACGGTGTTGGCGAGCGGGCGCGGCATCGCGTGGGCGAGCCGGATCATCTCGTCCCACGCCTTCACCGCGCGGTACGACAAGAAGAGGTCGACGACGACGCTGCTCTCGGTGTCCTCAAGCGTGCCGAGTTCAGCCTCGATCGCGCGCAACGCGTCCAAGGCGCCCTCTTTCTGCGCGCGCACCGCCCGCAGGCGCTCCTTCATCTCGCGGGCGTAATCGACCTGCCGGCGGAAGACGTCGGTCTTCTCGTGCGCGACCTCCGGATAGCCCTCGACCAGCTGGTAAATCGGGCTGTCGACGAGGCCTTCGCATGCTGCGCGCAGGCGCTCCGTAAGCGCCGCGCGGTCGCCGTCGACCTTCGACGGTGTGCCGTCCGGCCCTAGCGCGTAGGGCAGGCCGCGCAACAGCCCGACGTCGAACGGCAGCTGGCCCAGCCCCTCGGCGAAGGTCAACACGGTCGTCCGGGGCTTCGCCGCGTGTCGCACGCCGAGCTCGTAGAAGACGTTGGCGTTGGCGGTCGTCAGGTCGGCGACGGCGAACTCGCAGAGCAGCAGGCGCTCGAACATCGGCTTGTGGATGACGCCGCCGGCCTGCTCCTCGTCGGCGCGGATCGGCTCCAGCCCCGCCGCCGCGATCGCCGGCCGGATCAGCGCATCGTAGACTTGGTCGAAGTCGATGTAGGCTCCGCCCGGGCCGGGCTTGCGGCCGAAGGGCATCAGCACGAAGCAGAGCGGTTTGGGCGTAGTCATGCGTCCTCCCCGTGGCCGTCTCGCAGCTCATGCCGGCGGCAGGTGATACTTGCGCCGCTGCTCGGCGGAGAGCTGTCGCGGTAGGCTGCCGCGCAGGTCCTGGATCCAACCGGCCCAGTCCGCGGGCATGTCGCAGAGCCTGATGCAGCCATGCTTGTCAGCAGTCGCTATGCGTCTATTATATGGGTTGAAGGCCAACACATCTTTCTCTCCATAATAGAAATCAAAAATTGCCCAACTCATACCTGTTTCTGTATCAACAATCTCGATACGTCGGCCATTTATCAAAAAAACAAATCTGCAATTATAATCAAAAAATGCAATATAATCACTTAATTGCAAAGGAGAAGATTTAGACGTTTTAGGCTTGCGTTCTTGAGTATCCCAACACGCAATGTACCCGTCCTTCGACGCAGTGTACAAATGATTTTTATCATGGCTAAATGCGGCTGCAATTACTGAACGCTCAAAGCCGACGAGCGACTTGAGCGCTGTGCCATCTGAAGCATCCCACAATTGGGCAGTGCAGTCGTCAGAGGCGGTGACGATCAAATCGTCGTCTCTGCTAAAGGCAATCACTCGTATTTGAGCTGAATGGCCGCAAAGGACTGTGAGCAATTTACCGCTCAAGACATCCCACACAGAGGCAGTAAAATTCTCAGAAGAAGTGACGACCGTGCTGCCACTTGAGTTAAACGCGATCGCTCGGGTCCTCCCGCTGTGGCCGCCTAGGGTGACACGCTTTCTACCGCTAACAGCATCGTAAAGACAAGCGGTGCCATCCCTAAAGCATAGAGCGATTGTATGCCCATCTGGGCTGAAGGCTGCTGCAGTCACTCCGCTCCGGTCATCACTTCCGTCATCCCAGATTAGAGACTGGAGAGCGCCGCCATTTCCATCCAACAACAGCGGAGTTTTACTCTCAAATCCTAAGAAGAGTAAATTTTTTGTAGGATGAATTGCTAATGCGCTTACAGCCGGAATATTTTCGACAAAAATTTTACTTCTTCGATTGACATTGATGTCCCAGAGACGAGCGGTGCCGTCTTTGGATGCGGTGACAAGATTTTTGCCGTTGGGGCTGAACGTTGCCGCACACACCTCCCCTTCGTGGCCTCGGAGCACGGCGCTTTCCGTGCCGTGTGTGGCGCCCCAGAGGCGGGCGGTGCCATCGGTGGAAGCGGTTGCAAGAGTGCTACCGTCTGAACTAAACGCAACAGCCACGATCGCGCTGTCGTGACCCTGAAGTACGGCGCTTGATAAGCTCCCATAGGCATTCCAAAGACGTGCAGTACCATCTTCTGAACCGGTGGCCACGGTAAAGTTATCGCTGCTAATCTTTGCGTCCAAGATGGGCTCATAATTGTCGCAAAGTACTCCACAAGCGGCACCGGTTTCTGCGCACCAAAGACGAGCGGTGCCATCAATGGAGGCGGTGACAACAGTAGCGCCGTTGTCGGCAAACGAAGCTGAGGTAAGGCACCAGCCGTGACCGCGGAGAACCGCGCGTACGGTGCCGGTGTCGGTGTTCCAAAGACGGGCGGTCGAATCATTCGAAGCGGTAACAAGGCTTGAGCCGTCTGGACTGAACGCAACCGTTTTCACCTCGGCCGTGTGCCCGCGCAAAGTGGCGCCTTCCATGCCGGTGAGTGCGTTCCAGAGACGTGCGGTATTGTCCGTTGAGGCAGTCGCTACCATTTCGCCGGTCGGGCTGAATACTGCGCAAGTCACAACACCCTTATGGCCGCGCCAGATGACGCGTTCGGTACCGGTGTCAGCGTCCCAGAGGCAAACGGTGCCATCACCATGAGCGGTAACGATCGTGGCGCCGGTCGGTCTGAAGACGGCGTCGATTACTGGCTCTGGTTCTTCGGTGCGACCAAGCGCGCTCAAAAGGGTTCGTTGTTTTACGGGCCGCTGGAGGGTGGCGCGCTCGACGCCGCTTGCAGCATCCCAAATCCGAGCGGTTCCATCTCTTGATGCCGTCACTACGCTCGTTCCGTCTGCGCTAAAGGCCGCAGCCGTTACCCAGTGCCGATGGCTGGCGAAGACGCGACGCTCTCGATTATCGCGATACGACATTAAAGCCACACCTGCTGCCTGCGCCGACCAGGCTCTGGTACGCGGTCCGACGCGCGTCGGA
>CAYFTI010000224.1:0-3732 GCA_964346065.1 uncultured Hyphomicrobiaceae bacterium | reverse complement strand
AGGAGCGCTTAGCCGAATTGAAGCGCGCCAGTGCCTCCGCCTCGCGTGTCTCCTCGCGGTCGCGGTCGTGCTCGCCAGCGTGGCCACCGGCCATACCAGCGCGATGGCAAAGGCGCAAACCAGCGCGGACAGGCCCGCGCCGGTGCAACTCAACCCGACAGGGCGCACGCTCTCCCTGATCGTCGAAATCCGCGACGGCGACCGGCGACTGGGCGAAGCCGCCATTAAGATCGCGCCCGATCAAACGCTTTCGGTTCACAAGAAGCAACTTGCACACGCCTGCGCGCCACTCCTGCGCGACGAACTCGCTGCACGGCTGCGCGCACTGCCGGCGCGGCAGGGTTTTCTGCGCCTCGCCGATCTTCAGGCCGCCGGGTTCGCCGTCCGCCTGGATCCCGCCACCATGCGGCTACAGTTCACGCCAAGCGTAGAGCAGCGTCCGCGCGGGACCGTCCGGATCGCACCTGCGCCTGTTCGCCCCGGTTCCCCGGAGACACCGGCGCGTCTTAGCGGATATCTCAACATGCGGGCGGCCACGGACTATGTCTCCATGGCGCCCGGCGGCGCATCCGGGATCACGCCCGCCCGCGCCAATCTCGAAGCCGTCATCCGCTGGCAGGACATCGTTCTCGAAACCGAAGTCAGCTACGACGGAACCGACACGCGGAATCCGCTCGGCAGGCCCTTTGCCGTCGCCAGCCTGGAGGGATTTACCCGGCGCGGTACCCGGCTTGTCCACGATCGGCCGCAGGATGCGCTGCGCCTGCAAGCCGGCGACATCAATCCCCCGACCACCAGCTTCCAGCGCGGCCCGGACGTGCTTGGCATCTCCGTCGAGCGTTCGCTGCGCAAATTGCGGCCGAACGAAAACATCCGGCCGACCGGCAAGCGCTCGTTTCGCATCTCGCGGCCCTCCACCGTCAAGATCGAGCTGAACGGCGTCGTGGCGCGCCAGATCCGGCTCGATCCGGGCGAGTACGACCTCACCGACCTGCCGCTGCGGGCCGGTGCGAACGACATCCGCCTGCTCATAACCGACGACCTCGGAGAGCAGCGCGAACTGGAATTTACCTCCTACTTCGACGCCACCCTGCTCGCCCCGGATGTCCACGAATGGGGGTTTGCAGCCGGTGTTCTCTCGCGGTTCGACCATGCCGGGCTCGGTTACGACTATGACAGCCCGATCGCCACGGGCTTTTACCGGCGCGGCCTGAGCCCCGAATTGACGGGCGAAATGCATGTTCAGGCGAGCACGGACGCGGCGATGGCTGGCAGCGGGTTCTTTGCTGCAACGCCGGTTGGCTACATCGGGATCGAGACAGGCCTCAGCTACCACCAGGACGACGGCCCCGGCGCAGCGCTGCAGGTCGACTGGGACGCCCCGCGCAGCCTCGACACCGGCGCCGGCCTGCGCATGTCGGCCGAACTGCGCAGCCCGTCTTTCTCCGCGCCGGGCGAGGACGATGTCTTCGCCGATTACTGGCTTTCCCTGCTCGCCAGCTACACGCGGCCTCTCCCATGGGGCATCCATGCCAATCTCTCGGGGCGATACGCGTTGGCATCCGGAACGCACGACACAGAAGACACGTATGGCGTGCGTGTCGCGGTTTCGAAGGGGCTGTCTTACGCCCTCGGCCTCAGCCTGTCGCTCGAATACAGTTCCGACCCCCTCGATGACCTTGGCAGCGGCGATGGGCTTGAAGCTGCGGACGCCGACGAAGGCGAGGTGCGCGCTGGGGTACGCCTGTCCTGGCGGCCGGATACGCGCACCAATGTCGAAACCCAGTACGAGAGCGCAAGCCAGACCTCACGCGTCAGCGCCTCGCGCAAGATACGCCGGGGAACGGGATCATGGGCGGCCAGCATCGAGACGATCCATGACGAACCCGGCGATGACCTGGCGGTCGATGGCGGGATCACCTATTCGGGGAACAGGGCGGTCGTCAGCCTTGACCATACGGCGAGTCTGGTCCCCGCGCCGCGCGGGCTGGCCCTGCCGGCATTGACGGACCAACGCACCACACTCCGGCTCGGCACCGCAATCGCGTTTGCCGATGGCCACGTTGCGCTTGGCCCGCCGATCACTGGCGGCTTCGCGATCGTCGCGCCGCATGACAGCCTCGAAGAGCGCCGCATCATGTTGGGCGACCCGGCAAGGCCACATGCGCGCAGCGACATGCTCGGCCCGGCGATCATTCCCGATCTGCCCGCCTATACGCCGCGAACCGTGCGATACGATGTCGACGATTTGCCGGTCGGCTATGACCTGGGCAGCCGGACATTCACGCTTGAGCCGCCCTACAAGGCTGGCTACGCCTTGTCCGTCGGCTCGGCCTACTCCGTGTCCGCCTTCGGGACACTGATCGACGAGGATGCTGAGCCTGTCGCACTTGTCACGGGTACGGCGACGCCCGAAAACGGGGACGGCCCCACGGTAAAGGTCTTCACCAACGGCGCCGGGCGCTTCGGGGCGCAGGGGCTGTCGCCCGGGCGATGGGCCGTCGAGATGGCAAGCGACCCGCCCAAGCGCTTTGTGCTCGATATCCCCGAGAACACCGAAGGTCTCTATCGCGCCGGCACGCTAAGGCCGAGCAAAATTGTCGAGGAGCCCTGAATGATGCCGGCGCGTCAAATACGGATTTGGCGGGTCTTTCCCATTTTGCTCGCCGGGCTGATGACATGCGCAGCGCCACCAATGCTGCGTGCCGAGCAGCCTTGCGGGGATCTCACCGTCAGCGGCCTGCCGCACCTGGAAATCAACGATGATTACAATCCGTTCGCACCCACTGACCTCACGCAAACCACTATCATCACCATTCTCAATGGCTCGGACACGGCCTGCCGGCTGGCGCTCGTCCTCACGACGCAGACAGACGGCGCCCTGAGCTCCAATGGCAACACGATATCCTATCAGCTCGAAACGATCGGCGGCGCGCCCTTATTGAACCCGCAAGGTCTGATCGATCCGGCGGCTGGTCATCATATTGACGTCGCAGTGGGTCCCGGTGAGGCGGCGAGTGTCAGCCTCCGTGCCCGCCTGCCCGCCGGGCAGGTCGCGCCGCCTGGGCGATACAGCGATTCCTCGGTGATGCTGCGGCTCTACGCTTCTCCCGGCAATGGCGTTGCCCAACTCCGCGAGGAAACGGCGTTTCCCGTTTTCGCGAACGTGGCGCCCGTCTGCCAGATGGCGATGCCACAGCAAGACGTGCTGAGCTTCAGCAGCGACATCGGAGCACAAGGGCGCCCGCGCGGCGAATGGCGCAGCCTGAGCGTCCCGGGTGCGACCTGTAATACCGGCGCGCGGCTCAGCTTGAGGGCCTCCGCATTGAGCCGTCGCAATGCCCAAACTCTTCCGGGGCTGGACAATTTCATCGATCTGGAGGCGCGGGCCATATTTTCCGGTGTCACGACCGCGCTGACAACCCAAGGTCCGGATCAGCCGAATGAAGCCGAGGCCAGCATACACGAGCATTCCGCGGCCGCTGGCGCGATCGATCTGACTGTGCGGCTGGTGCCGGGCCGAACGCTCGTGCCGGGCCACTACCAAAGCGTCCTGACACTCCGGCTGGAGCCCTCGCACTAGAGTGCAATCGGGAAAGTGGGAACCGGTTGTCGGATCAATTGCGCGGCAAATCAGACGGATAGAGCCGCATCCCGCATCAATCAGAACGGATGCGGCTCTAGGTCAATCGGCGCGTGGCGCGCATTGATCGACGAGGAGCATGTGCGGCA
>CAYFTI010000223.1:0-3737 GCA_964346065.1 uncultured Hyphomicrobiaceae bacterium | reverse complement strand
GAGCCGAACATCCGCGAGGTGACGATGTTCCCGCTCAACCAGCAGGCCGAGGATCTGATGATGGGCGCGCCGGGCGAGGTGTCGCCGGAGCAGCTGAAGGAGCTACAGCTGCGCATCGCGCTGACGCAGCAGAAGAAATAGGCTGCGCGCTGCGGCTCACTCGACCGGTTCGCAACTCAGCCGCTCGAAGATGTCCAGCACCTCCGCTTGCGAGGCGTGCGCGACAGCTCCGTTGGCCACGTCTTCCATGCTCCACATCCACGAGCGCGCAGGATCGTGGCGCATGGCCCAGTCCGGAAACAGCCTTTGATCGACCTCACCCTGGGTCAATCTCTGGACATTGATGTGCCGATCATCGCGCGCGATCCGCTGATAGGCGGCATCCACGGCCGCGGCCGGGCCTTCAAGCAGTTGCAGGAACAGGTCATGGCGCACGATCAGCGTGCCCGTGATTCCATCTCGCGTATTGCACCGCCTCGCATCCATGAGAATGCTGGCAAGCACCCCCTCATCAAAGCCGAACGGACGGGACGCGTAGGTCAGCTGGAGAAAAGACATGCAGTGCTCCTCGCCGAGGGGAAGGTCGGGTCACATGTCAAGCGAGCTTAACACACCGCCAGCGTCTTTTGTATGACAGGATGTGCGGCTTGGAAACCGCTATGTGATGATCGTCATTGCCCGGGAAACAGGATGGGGCACGGTCCGTACGCGACACCTACGCTGCACGGGCCGGTTATGTTTCGGGATTGGAGGCGCCGCCCGGAATCGAACCGGGGTACACGGCTTTGCAGGCCGCTGCGTAACCACTCCGCCACGGCGCCCCTCATGGACGTCATATAGCACGGATCGGCCAAAGTAAAAACGGGATAGCACCGGATCCGCGTGACATGATTTCATAGCGCCGACCAACCTGTTATATGGCGGTTCTCCGGGCATTCATCTATGGTCTGAGGCGAGGATGGCGCGCGCATGTCGGCGCTGCAGCGATTCGCGGATACGGCGGTCATGGAATTTCAAGGCAGGGCAATAAATGACGGATTACAAACGCGCCCGCAATAATATGGTGGATTCCCAGATCCGTCCGAACGGGGTGCGCGACTCCGACCTGTTGCAGGCGCTCTATCGCACGCCCCGCGAGGTGTTCGTGCCGTCCTCGTTGCGCCCGCTTGCCTACGCGGAAGAACATCTGCCAATCAAGAAGCTGAATGGCGGCGGCCGGCAGACACGCTACATGATGGCACCGCTGATGATGGCGCGGTTGATCGAGTTGCTGCGCCCGCAGCCGAGCGAAGTCGCGCTCGATGTCGGTTGTGCGACCGGTTACTCCACGGCTCTGCTAGCCGCGCTCACCGAATCGGTCGTGGCACTCGAAAACGATCCTGAGCTGGCCGCCTCCGCCGCAGAAACGTTGACGACGCTTGGCATTGACAACGCCGCCGTGGTCCAGGGTGCGCTCGCCACGGGATACCCGACTGAAGCGCCTTTCGATGTCATTCTCGTGAACGGGAGCGTCGACGAGGTGCCGCAAGCGCTGCTGGACCAACTCGCCGAGGGCGGGCGATTGGCGACATTTCTGCGCGAGCCGACCGCCGCGATCGAGGACACCTTCGGCTATGCCTACACCTATGAGAGGGCCGAGGGGTGGGTCAGCGGCCAGTTGGAGTTTTCGGGCGGCGCTCCAGTGTTGCCGGGCTTCGAACGCACGCAGGGCTTCACGTTCTAGCCGCGCAGGCGGTCCCTTGACGCCGGCACATTGAACCGGAGCCGCTCATGCGCGTATCCTCACGGTCACGGCAACCTTGAGGAGTAAGGATGATGCGTTTTCTCACCGCCCTTGTCGCTTCCGCGTTCCTTCTTGGCGTATCACCGGTGCAGGCCATCGATATTCAGCGTCCCGACCCGGCGCTGAGCCCTGCCGAGGTTATCTCCATCCAGCTTGAAGCATTGAAAAACAACGATGATCCCAGAAAGGACGCGGGTATCAAGCAGACCTACGCGCTTGCCCACCCGCAGAACAAGCGGATGACGGGGCCGCTGCCCAAGTTCACGCAGATCATCAAGAGCCCGATGTACAAGGTGATGCTCGATCATCGCCAGCACGCCATCGAGCAGGTCGCGGAGAACGACCGTCGCGCGGTGTTCGGCGTAACGGTGACCGGAGCCTCCGGGGACGTCTACAAGTTCCGCTGGACTGTCCAGAAGATCGGCTCCGGCGATTATGCCGGCGCATGGGCGACCACGGCCGTCTCTCCGCCGCAGACCAAGGACGACAGCATCTAGTCATTTTCAAACGCGGCCCGGCTGGTCTAGGCTCCGGAACCTGACGCGCGGGTCCGAGTGAGGGCCCGCGCCCAACGCCAACCACCGAGGCCGCGTGCTGAACAGCGAAAGCGCCTATCGCATCACGATCATGTCGCTCGTCGGCCTGACGGTCGGCGGGGCGGCATCGCTTGCATCGCTGGCGTTTATTGACGCGCTGTTCTGGCTGAACAACGCCCTGCTGGTTTCGGCGTATTCGCGCATCCAGTACGAAGCCCAGCCCGAATTGCTGATGGTCGCGACGATCCTCGTGCCCACGCTGGGCGGGCTTGTCGTCGGACAGATCGTCACGCGATGGGTCAAGGAGCGCCGCGGTCTTGGCCCGCCCGACGCGATCCTCGCCGTTCAGACGCGCGAGGCCCCGCCCAGCTTCAGGAGCGGTATCGCATCCACGCTGGCCGCGCTGGTCTCGCTTGGGTGCGGCGCATCGGTGGGCCAATACGGCCCGCTCGTCTATCTGGGAACGCTGATCGGCGCGCTTGCGCAGAGGCTCGATCTGGCGGTGCGCGATTTGCAGAGCGTGGCGATTGCCTGCGGCGTTGCGGCGGCGATCTCGACGGCCTTCAACGCGCCGATCGCGGGGCTGGTCTTCGCCCATGAGGTCATCCTGCGGCACTATTCGCTGCGCGCCTTTGCGCCGGTCACCGTGGCGGCGGCGACGGGCTATGTCGTTGCCAACGTCATTCTGCAGCGGCCGGCACTGTTCCTTGTCGAGTTCGCCGGCGTCGAGCACGGTCATGAGTTCGTGCTGTTCGCCGTGGAGGGCGTGCTCGCCGCCTATCTCGCGGCCGGCTTCATGGGGCTGATCGCGTTTGCCGGTCGCATGGCCCGGCGCTCGCGGCTGCCCGCTGCGGTGCGCCCGGGGCTTGCCGGCCTCGTGCTGGGGCTGGCGGCGTTGCAGCTTCCCGAGGTGCTCGGCGTCGGCAAGGAGACGCTGCGCTTTGCCACGATCGGGGGCGCGTTCACCGTCGACGAGCTGGCGCTGCTGGTCGCAGCTAAGCTGGCGGTGACGGCGATGTGCGTCGGCTTCGGATTTGTCGGCGGGGTGTTCAGCCCGGCGCTGCTGATCGGCGTGATGGCGGGAGCGCTGTTCGGCATGGCGTGGCCGCAGATCGTGCCGCTCGCGCATTCGGGCATCGTGCCTTATGCGATCTGTGGGATGATGGCCGTGACCAGCCCGGTGATCGGGGCGCCGCTGACGACGATCCTGATCGTGTTCGAGTTGACCCGGAATTACGACCTGACCATTGCCGCGATGGTGGCGGTCGTGTTCTCCAATCTCGTCGCCTATCGCATCTTCGGGCGCTCGCTGTTCGATGTGCAGCTTGCCGCGCGCGGGTTCGACCTGTCGCTCGGGCGGGACAAGGCGATCCTCGGCGTGAGGTCGGTAGCTGATAATGTGAGCCAGGACTATATCG
>CAYFTI010000222.1:0-3740 GCA_964346065.1 uncultured Hyphomicrobiaceae bacterium | reverse complement strand
GATGCACTAGTTACGACAGCAATTCAAATCCTTGAGCCACACGGGTGGAGTTGAGACTCTACACGTTGGAGCAACAACGATGTCGGCTTCGACCGCTCTGATCCTCATGCGCCAACCTCACCGCGACTTTTGATCAGCGCAGGGGCGACGTTCCGAACCACGCTGACCACTTGGGCCAGCCCTGTGTTCGAGCTGAGCGCGGTAATACGGACCGAGAGCGACAGGCATTTGGTTGTCCCGGGGAATATACGCGACCGTACTCGTCCGCCCGAGGGGGCCAACGATCGAAACCGCATCCGCGCTCCCCTGAAACAGCGCTACCGCATCCCTTTGACAGTCAGCACAAAATTTAAACAGCCATTCGAGACTGATTATCATGCACCCGGTTTCGGGCCGGGCTACAGTCTGGGGCGTGGTGCCAGGCGCGAGTCCAAACTCTCTCTGGGACTGTTGCTCGCTTTCCTGTCGTGACGCAATCGCGCCGCCACTTTGATAGCAGAGTCGCAGGACCTCCACGCCTCTGGGTTCACCGAGAAAATAGCCGAACATCGGTGCATCGGACGGTAACCTTTTCCCTTGTCGCCGGTTACAGGCGGGGAGCAGCGACCGAAAGCTACGTCGAGGGAATGGCAGCCCAGCACAGCTTGAGCCCGAAGGCCGTGGCAACGTAGCGCAATCTGGCTTTCCACAAGCCGCCGCGATGCGCATCGAACACACGCTAAGCGATTATTCATTACTTTATACAAACATAAGTTGCATTCGCCGGTTGCGCTCAGTAGACGGGACTTTGGCAGTTTCTGACGATTCGCCGTTCCGAATAAACGACCTCGGATAGCACGTTAGATGGCTTGCCGCATTCGCTGCTGGGTTGAATATTGGCACAAACAAACAGAGTATTCACAAAAATTATTCGCCGTGAAATTAGCACGAAATCAGTAGTCATATCAGCAATAAAGATGTGGCGTTTTATTTGATATAACGATTGCGCCAGTCAGGGTCGCTCCGAGTTCCCGCGCACGGCCAAAAAAACAGACAAGAGGACAATGATGCGAAAGCTCTTCTGGTTGATTGGTCTGCTGTGGTTAGCCAGCTCTCCCGTAAATGCGCAGGCTCCTGGCAATGTCCTGCAGAAACCGCTGGAGCAAGGGACCGAGCAGCTTAAAGGCAAAAGCGCCTCGGAGCTCTCCGGTGTCACAGGCTATACGGTAGCGCCCGGGATAATCGTGACCCCATCCGGCTACGCCGAGGTCGGTCACGACTCGAACCCCGACGAGAGCTTTGACGAGATTGCCTCGCCTTATCAGGAAGTCGGCACAACGCTGTCGCTCACGGCTATCGGAAGCCGCGCAGCGGGTAATGTCCGCGCTTCGGGCAGCTGGTTGCAGCTTCATGACGAGATGCTGCGCGAGGATCGCTGGAAGGCGGCGATCGAGGCCAACGGCGTCTACAGCATCGCGCCGGGCCTGTCGGTATCCGCCGGCGGTGTGCTGAGCCAGGACGAGACCGAGTTCTTCAAGAACCGGGTCAAGGGCGCCTACGCCGAGATCAACTATTCCGACCAGCGGATCACGAGCTTCGTGCGCGCTAACGCCATCGAAGTGCGCTATCTCAACGACCCGGAGATTCCCGACAGCGCAGACGACTCGTTAAAGCCGCTGTTCCTGCGCGAAAATCTCGACGTCCGCTCAACCGGCGTCACTGCCGGGCTTCTGCTCGGAAACAACTATTGGCTCGCGCCTTACGTCGAAGTCGGCGCAGCCAATCTGGACTACTTCAACCAGAAAGACGAATCCCTCGTCGATCGTGACGCCGATGATTTCCATGCCAAAGGCGGCATGCGCGTCACCTTCTCACCCGCGCTGCAAGCCGATTTCGGCATGCGTTGGAACCGCCGCGACCTGGAAGACGCCAGGTTCTCGGAGTTCGATTCAAACTATTTCGACTTCGCCCTGCGCTGGACTCCTTGGACGTATTTTTCGCTCTCGGCCAATATCGACCGGACCATCGAGGAGCCGTCGGGCCTGCGGGGTGTGCTTGCCGATACCAAGACCTATGGCCTGAGAGCGAACTACAAGCCCACGGATCGCACCAGCCTGTCCGTCTGGGGCGAGTACAAGGACATCGAGGAATTGGGCGAGACCCTCGAATATGATGCGCGGCGCGGTGGCGCGGAACTCAGCTACGACCTGACTCCCTCGACCCAGCTCTATGCCGGCGCGCTCCTCGAGTATGTGGAGGAAGAGGTGAGAGATCCGGACTACAACCGTTTGCGCGTGGGCGCGGGCGCACGCGTGGTCCTTGGCGAGCAAGAGGGCATCGATGAAAGCGCGAAGGGAGCCGCAGTAACGGATGACAGGACGCATGTGTTCAATCTGCCGAAGGGCGATCTGGAAATCTCGGCGGGCTATTCCTGGCTGGTCATGCCGGAGATGCACATGACGACCGTGATCGACGGCGATATCGACGGCGGCGATCCATTCTTTGACAAGGCGGCCTTCCAGCTAGAAGAGCATGACGGTCGGTTTCATGGCTTCCGCACCGATGTCACCTTCCAAGACGTGGCTGAGCACGGTTTCGCCAGCGGGCACTGGATGTCGTTTTCATTCGCCGGCTTTTATAGCTTCTATGACGCAACCGACCATTCCGCCTGCGACTTCACGGCCACCACCGACTGTGTGTTCGTCAACATTGTCGATTTCGACAAGGAAGCGGAGAACAACACCGGACTCGCCGGGCGATTGCGCACGACGACCGAACGCGACGTGCGCTATTGGGGCGTCTCGGTGGCGGCTCAGCCTGGCACGCACAAGATGGGCAGCTTAAAGGATGCCATGCCTGTGAAATCCAGGAGCCCGTTCAAGTTCGGCCTGGCGTTCAAGGCGCTGCAAGAGCGCACGGATCTGCTCTCTATCGACATCAGCGTTCCCGATCCGGTTGATTACGGCGAGGATCTGGACACCTACTACTATGGCGGCTTCGTCGGGCTTGACCATGCCGTTGCGCTATCGCCAAGCTGGGCGCTGCGGCTGGATGCCGAGGCGGGGCTGTATCTCGCCGACACGTCCTATGAAGGGCGTTACGTCGGATTCGTGCCGATTGACGGCGGTAAATTCGTTCTCGAAAAGGGCTCGCTCAATCTCGACGACCGTGATCACGCCTTCATCGGCAGTGCGCGGCTGGAGCTACAGCGTGCGCTCTCCTGGGGGACGCTCAGCCTGTATGGCGAGGCGGAATATCTGAGCCATGTGCCGCGCGTGCTCTACAACAACGACGACGAAGCGGGCGGCTCGCCATTCGGCGTCATCGGCACGCAGGTCGGCACCGAGATCGCGTCGGACGAGGCCTACAACTTTACGACAGGCCTCAAGCTGAGCGTGCCGCTGCAATAGTCTCCCGCGGCGCTGGACGTGAACGGCTCCGGTCCGGTCAGGGACCAGAACCGGAGCCGCCTCCCTCCCCAAACCTCAGCGTTGGACGCGCACATGCGCCTTGTTGTGCGTCTTGGTCGAGCCGGCGATATACCCGTTGCCCTGAGCCGACAGCGTGGCCTGCGAATCCGCGGCGGCGGTGGTGCCGAGCGGGGTGTGCCGCGCCATCGCCCGCGCCACTTCCTTGGCCACCACATAGGTCTTGCCGCCGACATGGATCGTCGTGGTGTTGGTCGAGCGCGCCTTGGCCATGACGCTGCCGCCCTTGGCGTAGACCTTCGCCTTCGACTTCTTCTGCTGGTGGTATTTAAC
>CAYFTI010000221.1:0-3771 GCA_964346065.1 uncultured Hyphomicrobiaceae bacterium | reverse complement strand
TTAGTACTAATACTGCGGTTTAAGACGTCCCCTCCTGTTGCACTAACCGCGCAGTGCAACGCAAAAGACGCCCGGCCGCGTCAGCGCACCAGAAACAGCGAGCACCCCAGCCGGTCCAGGGCACCTCGCAACGAGCCGGATCGCACCAGCCGGTTGTCGCGGTCCAGCACCAGCACGGCACTGGCGCAATTGCGCAGGACCCGCGCGATCGACGGAATATCGACCTCGGACACGCCGATGTAATCGGGCCGTGGCCGCTGTCTTGACAGAATTTCCCCGGCGCGGTCGCGAAGCGCGCGGCGGCGTTCGCGGTCGGCATCGCAGACCAGGATGGTCAGCGGCACATTCGGATCGCTGGCCAGCGATCCGGCGGTTTCCAGCGCCCGTTCGGTGGCCGGCGAACCGTCGAACCAGACCGCGACGCCGGGCGGGCGCCGGGGACGTTGCCTGGATATCTGCAGCGCGCCGAGCCACGACAGCGCCAGAATATCGGCCTCGATGGCGTCCAGCAGTTCCCGCTCCAGCGAACCGCGCCAGATCCGGAACTGCCACGTGATGCCGCGCTTGCGGGCAATGCTTGCCAGCGCGCGTTCGGCGCGCCGGGCCGTGGCCTGGAGCTCGCGCTCCATGCGCTCGGCGTCGACGAGTTCGAAGCGCATCGAGTTGGGCCGGAATTCCTGCAGAAACGGCAACTCGGCGAGCTTGAGAACATCGATATCCTCGACGAACACCACTTCGAGTTCGGCGTCGATGCGCTGCGCCAGTCGCGTGATGCGCTCCAGCTCGTCGGCGTCGAGTTCCGCCGAGTCCAGCGTTACGACCAGGCGACGGCGTGGACGGCCGGCACTCAAGACGCTGCGTCCTTCTTGTCGCCGGTGGCGCCGAAATCACGCATTCGCTTCGAGTAGTCGATCAGGCGGTCTTCGACGCGCCGGTGGATGCTGCCCGCGGCAAAGATGCCGTCATCGTCGCGCGCGCCGGCGGGCTGGCCCGTCAGCAGCTCCAGCGCCTCGTCGACGCTGGCGACCGCGTATACGGCGAAGCGACCGGCATCGACCGCTTCCACGACGTCGGGGCGCAGCATCAGGTGCTTGACGTTGGCGTGCGGGATGATCACGCCCTGATCGCCTTCGAGCGCCTGGGCATTGCAGGTGTCGAAGAAACCCTCGATCTTGTCGTTGACCCCGCCGATGGCCTGCACCTCGCCGTGCTGGTTGATCGAGCCGGTGATCGCCATCGATTGTCGGATGGGGGCCTGCGCCAGGTCCGACAGCAATGCGCACAGCTCGGCGCAGGACGCACTGTCGCCGTCCACCCCGCTATAGGACTGCTCGAATACCAGGCTGGCCGACAGCGACAGTGGATAGTCGAGCGCGTAGTGGGCGCCGAGGAAATGCGAAAGAATCAGCACGCCTTTGGAGTGGATCGGACCGCCCATATCCACCTCGCGCTCGATGTCGATCACCTGACCCTTGCCGATCCGGGTGCGCGCGGTCACCCGTGAAGGACGACCGAAACTGAACCCGCCGAGCATCAGCACCGAAAGCGCGTTGATCTGGCCGATTCGCGCCCCCGTGGTATCGATCAGGATGGTCCCGCGCCGAATCTCTTCCTGCATGCGCTCGCGTACCCGGTCGGCCCGATGGATCTTGGCGTCCACGGCCTTTTGCACGTGCTCGGCGCCGACCAGGTCGGCATCGTCCTGGCGTGCCCAGTAGGCGCTTTCGTGCAGCAGATCGGTGATCGAGCGCAGATGCGTGGAGAGTTTTTCGTTGTCGTCGACCTGGCGGGCGCTGTATTCGACCACGCGGGCGACGCCCTCGCGGTGGAAATGCGATAACTCGTCGCGCCGCGCGATGGCGGCGATCATCCGGGCGTAGGTTTGCTGGTTGTTCTCGCCTCGATCCATGCGGTCGTCGAAGTCCACCTGCACCTTGAACAGGTCGGCAAACTCCGGGTCGTATTGGGCAAGCAGGTAATAGATCAGCGGCTCGCCCAGCACGACGACCTTGACATCCAACGGAATCGGTTCCGGCTCCAGTGTGGACGTGCTGATCAGCCCGGCGCTCTCGCCCAGTGACTCCAGCCGGATTTCGCCCGCCTTCAGGGTTCGTTTCAGCGCATCCCAGGCGAGCGGCTGGGTCAGTACCTTGAGTGCGTCGACCATGAGGTAGCCGCCGTTGGCGCGGTGCAGGGCACCGGCTCGGATCATGGTGAAGTCGGTGACCAGCGCACCCTGTACCGCGCGGTGCTCCACCCGACCGATCAGGTTGTTGTAGATGGGGTGGTTCTCGAACACCACCGGCGCGCCGTCGTCGTCGCCCTTGCCGACCAGCACGTTGACGCGGTAGCGGTTGGTAAACGGCATTTCCTCGGATGGATTGCCGCCTCCCATCAACGCTGCCATTTGTGCCTGCTGCTGTTGCTGCTGGTTCTGCGGCAGGAACCGCTGAAAGTTCTCCACCAGATCGCTTTCCACGGCATCGATGAAGGCGCCGACGTTTTCGATCTCGCCATACTTCTCGCGCAGTTTGTCGGTCAGCGGCGCCACCGCGCTGCTCGCCATTTCCTTGTTGAGCTCATCGAGCTTGCGACGGCTTTCCTTCTGCCAGCGCGGCGCCTCGCGGAAGGCCTTGCGCAGCTCCTCCTGCAACTCCTCGATATTCTTCTTGATCTCCGCCTGTTCTTCCTCGGACAGTTCCTGGAACTCCTGCGGGCCGAGTGTCTCGCCGTCGCGCACCGGCGCGAGGGTAAAGCCGCCCGGGGTGCGCATCAGCGTCAGCCCGCGCTCGCGAGCCTTCTCCTGCAGCTCTTCCTGGGCCTTTTCCTGCTGTTCGGAAAGCCCCTGTTCGATGGCCTCGCTGCGGTTGCGGTACTCCTCGCTTTCGAACACGGCCTGCAGCGCATCGCCGACATGTTCGATCAGCTGGTCCATGTCCTCGGCGAAGCTGTTGCCCACACCGGCAGGCAGCTTCAGGCATTTCGGCTTGCGCCAGTCGTCGAAGTTGTTGACGTAACACCAGTCCGGCGGTGGCTTCCGGTCGGCCGCCTTTTCCCTGATGTAGCTGTCGATCAGCGACTGTTTGCCGGTGCCGGTCGGGCCCAGCGCAAAGAGATTGTAGCCGCGTTGCTGCATGCCGACGCCGAACTCCAGGGCCTCGACCGCCCGCGGCTGGCCGAAGAACTCGGCCGGATCCTCCAGTTCCGCGGTGCTGGTGAATTCGAACCGGCCTGGATCGCAGCCGGGGCGCAGGGTGTCCGGTTTCAGAGGTTCGGTTGCCAAGGTTGTTTTTCTCCCGGTTGGATCAGACTCGGTCGATTGTTCCAGGGCGGCTTGTCGGCTGGATAGGTTGGCGCATCAACGCCTGGTCTCGCAATTCCTGCAACAAACCTCTCAGGCGCTTCGGATCATACCGTCAGTGCCCGACAGCGATTCCGTGCCGGGAATTCACGCCGCACACATGGACGATAACAAAACCGGGGTCTGCTTGCGCCATATCCGACTGGCCGAACGGGCCTTGGCGGTGACAAATCGCGCGAAGCCGCAGACGGTTTCAGATCTTCAGCGGGTGACCGTCTTCCAAAGCCTGGCTGTCCCGTCGTTCAAGCTTTAACGGAATTTGTAACGGCTATTCCAGCGGCAGGATCCTGAGGCGCAACCTCACGGGATCAACGATTAGCAGTGCGCCTTCCTCCAGAACCAACGCATGTTCTCGGAGCAATGAGTAGCCTCACCCCGTCAGTTCGAGCTCTCGACCCTCGGTGAGCCAG
>CAYFTI010000220.1:0-3799 GCA_964346065.1 uncultured Hyphomicrobiaceae bacterium | reverse complement strand
CCGGCAAGTCGTAAGCGACGCTGGCCTGACACCCCATTTCAAGATCGACTCGGCGGCGACGGGTAGCTGGCACCTGGGTCGCCCGCCCGACATTCGGGCTCAGCAGGCCTTGAGCATGCGCGGCATCGACATCTCGATGCAACGGGCGCGGCAGTTCACCCGGGACGACTTCAAGACATTTGATCTCGTGCTTGCCATGGACCGGTCGAACCATGAACGGCTGTTGAGCCTCGCGCCCGATATATACGAGCCGAACATCCGCCTGTTCATGAAGTACGCGCCGGAGATGCGCACCTGCGAAATCCCGGATCCGTTCTTCGGCGGCGCAGAGGGTTTCGACTATGTGCTGAACCTGATCGAGGTTGCCAGCCGCGGCCTGCTTGCATCCCTCATGAAGGAAGGCGCTACGCCGGCTTATGCTGGTCCGGGCTGATCAGCCTGAAGCGCTCCTCGACAACATATGGCCCCCCGCCAGAGCCGTCACGCGCGGACATCAGCACGAATTCCTCGACCGGAAACGGCTCGGCCTCGAATGCGCCCACGGCGGAGAGATAATTCGCCACGGCCCCCGGTTCCGCTCCGCGCAGACGCGCCAGAGTCACGTGCGGCGAGAAATTGCGCGTCTCCGGCGGTAGCCCGGCCCGACGCGCGGCGCGTTCATTTGCCCGCTGCAGGCGCATCAGCGGTTCGCACTCCGCGACACCGACCCAAATCGCACGCGGCTTGCGCCCGCCAAAGCTGCCGACGCCTGAAAGCTGGAGATGGAATGGTTCGACCTGTATGCCCGACAGCGCCTCGACAAAATCATCCGCGTCCGGCTCGTCGATGTCCCCAACGAAGCGCAAGGTGAGATGATAATTCTCGGGGCTGATCCAGCGGGCACCGGATAACCGCGCGCGCAGCATTTCCAGCTTCGGCACCCACTCGCCGGGGATTTCCAGAGCCGTGAAAAGCCTTGGCAAAGCCGCCTCCTGAAACGCCGACCCGGTCGCGCCGCTCACGGGCACGGATTCGGGTTCCCAAGATGAATGTGCTCGATTGCCCGCTCCAGTTCCTCGCTCCAGCGCACGTGGATGCTGTCGATATCGGTACGCAACTGCTCCATCGTCGTCGCGCCTATGATGTTCGAGGTCACGAAAGGACGGGTGGTCACGAACTGCACCGCCAGCTGCCCGGGGTCCAGCCCGAATTCACGTGCCAGATTGATGTACGACGTGATCGCGGAGGGCGCGCGCTGCGTCTCGTAGCGCTGCAGCCGGTTGAAAAGCTGTTTCCGCGATCCTCTCGGCAGCGCGCCGCCCTCGTACTTGCCGGTAAGATACCCCTGCGCCAGCGGTGAATAAGCCAGCAGCCCGACATCCTCGCGTTGGCTGATTTCCGACAAGCCGATCTCGAAAGTGCGGTTCAGCAGGTTATAGGCGTTCTGGATCGAGGCGATGCGCGGCAGCCCCTGACTCTCGGCGGCCATGACATGGCGCATGGTGCCCCACGGCGTCTCGTTGGAGACACCCACGGCGCGGACCTTGCCCGCCGTCACCAGTTCATTGAGCGCGCCCAGCGTTTCGTTGATGGGCACCGCGTCCGCATCGTAATGACGGTAATCAAGCCCGGAGAACACGTCGAGGGGCCGATCCGGCCAGTGCGTCTGATACAGGTCGATGTAATCGGTCTGCATCCGCCTCAGGCTGTCCTCACAAGCCGCGAAGATCTGCTCCGGCGTCAGCCGCTTCGGTTGGCTCTCGGGCCTGATCCAGTCCAGCCCCTTGCTGCGGCCCACCACCTTCGTCGCGATGATGACCTTATCGCGGTTGCGCCGCGACGCCAGCCACGAGCCCACGATCTCCTCCGAGCGGCCATGTGTCTCCGGGCGCGGCGGCACGGCATAAAGCTCGGCGCTGTCGATGAAGTTCACACCGTGATCGAGCGCGTAGTCGAGCTGCTCATGGCCCTCGGCCTCGGTATTCTGCTCGCCCATGTTCATCGTGCCGAGGCATATCGCGCTCACGCGCATCCCGGTTCGTCCCAGCGGGCGGTAGTCCATCTGCGGCCCCCGTTCTCTTGGCTGTCTTTTTTTTGCGTCTCAGTTCACGCTGGCTGTGCGTTCGCGGGCGCGCGCGATGAGTTCGCGCACCTTCGGCAGGATGTTCTCGACGATGACCTCGACCCCCTCGGCGGTCGGATGGATACCGTCGGGCATGTTGAGTACGGGCTCCAGCGCCACGCCCTTCAGGAAGAAGGGATAAAACAGCGTGTCGTGCTTTTCCGCAAGGTCCTGATACATGGCGCGGAAGCCTTTGGCATAGTCCTCGCCGTAGTTGCGCGGCGCCTCCATGCCGGTCAGCAGGACCGGGAGGTCTCGATCCTTGAGCTTGGTGAGGATCTTGTCGAGCGCGCTACGTGTCTCGGACAACGCGAAGCCGCGCAGCGCGTCGTTTGCACCAAGCTCGACGATGACGGCGTCCGCATCTTCCGGCAACGCCCAGTCGAGCCGGGCGAGCGCATCCGCCGAAGTGTCTCCGGAGACGCCGGCGTTCAGGACCCGGACGTTGCGGCCCGCCTCCTTCAATTCGGCTTCAAGCTGTGCGGGGAAAGACTTCCCGGGCGGTAACCGATATCCGGCCATGAGGCTGTCGCCGAACCCGACGATCACGATCTCTTGATCGTTGGCCGCCTGCGCGGCTTCTGCCTGTGGCGGCCAACCCGCCGTGGCGAGCACGCCGTAAAGGAAAGCGAGAACCGTGACGCTGAAAGGTGCCGGCCACCGATTGATCCTTCGCCGCATGTTCATCTCCCGGTATTTACATCGCATGCGGGGTGAGCCACATCCCTGATGCAACATAAGGAGCATTTTCCGTGCAACAAACAAGCCCTGTGGCGCGCCAGCCGGTCATCGACCTGCACGATGTCCATCTCTCGCTGTCAAGCCGGGCAGGCCAGGTTCATATCCTGCGCGGGGTCGATCTTCAGATCAAGCAGGGCGAGGCCGTGAGCATCGTCGGCCCGAGCGGATCGGGCAAGTCCACGCTGCTGATGGTCATGACCGGCCTGGAACGTGCGACCTCTGGGCAGGTGCAGGTCGCCGGCCATGACTTCAGCGCGCTTGGCGAAGATGCGCTCGCGCGAATCCGCGGCAAGAATATCGGCATCGTCTTCCAGCAGTTTCACCTCGTGCCGACCATGACGGCGCACGAGAATGTCGCGCTGCCGCTGGAGTTCCTCGGGCGCGCGGATGCCTTCGATCGCGCGGCGGCCGTTCTTGGCGAGGTCGGACTGGAGCATCGCCTGACCCACTTCCCGGCGGAACTCTCGGGCGGCGAGCAGCAGCGCGTGGCGCTTGCCCGCGCCCTGGCGCCGGAGCCGACGATCCTGTTCGCGGACGAGCCGACCGGCAACTTGGACGGCACGACCGGCGAGGCGATCGTCGACATGATGTTCGCGCTGCGCAAGCGCCATGGCGCGACGCTCGTGCTCATCACGCATGACCTCAGCCTTGCGCGCATGTGCGACCGTGTCGCCGGCATCGAGGACGGACAAATGACCGACGAAAGCCCGGTGACGGCGGCGACATGACCAGTGTAACCACCACCGCACCCGCCGCGCGCCCCTGGCGCCCCGGCCTTCCGCTTGCGCTGCGCCTTGCGCTGCGTGAACTGCGTGGCGGGCTGTCCGGTTTTTACGTGTTCATCCTCTGTATCGCGTTGGGCGTCACGGCGATCGCGACGGTCGGCACCGTTACGGGCGCGCTGCAGGACAGCATTGCCCGGCAGGGGCAGATCATCCTCGGCGGCGACGTCTCGGC
>CAYFTI010000219.1:0-3799 GCA_964346065.1 uncultured Hyphomicrobiaceae bacterium | reverse complement strand
AGACGAAGAGGCCAACACCACCCAGGACGACGACACGGCCACGGTGCAGTTCGAAGACGACGCGCCGCAAGCCACATTGACGCGAACGCTTGTCTCCACGCCGCCCGACGAACCCGGCGGCGAGCTGACCTTTACCCTTTCTGTCGAGAGCCTGGAGTCGGACCGCAGCCTGAAGCTGAATACACTGACCGACACGCTCGACGGCGATCTCGATGGCCGCGGGAATTGCGCCGTGCCGCAGACAATCTCGTCGGGCGGGCGTTACGAATGCAGCTACAGCGTAACGGTTACAGACGCTACCGCCGCCCAGCCCCGCGCGAGCACCACCGAGGCAAAGCTGTCGGCCGATGGGGTGAGCGTCAGTATTTTTGCCAACGCCACTGTAACCTTCGGCGACGTGCTCCCCGACGCCGGCGCCGATCTTGCGGCTTCGCCGACCGATCCGGTGGCGCCCCGGGCCGAAGTGGTCTATTCCGTGGGCCTACGCAACAACGGCAATGCCGAACCGCTATCGCTTACTGATCTTGACGACGATGTGCTCGGTGAACTCGACGGTCAGGGCACCTGCTCGCTGCCGGTGAGCATCGCGGCAGGCGCGACCTATGAATGCACGTATACCGCGACGGTTTCCGGCCAGCCCGGTGAAACGGTTACACGCAGGCTCACCGCGGCGCTCACCGATGATGAAGGCAACGGCACGTTGCCGGAAGACGAAGCGGCCGTTACGTTCCAGAATACGCCCGATGACGTGATCTTTGCGGACGGTTTCGAGGCGCCCGCAGAACGATGAACGCGAAAACTCGGCGAGGCCAGCGACTATGTTGAGCGGGTGCTCTTCACCGAGATTGTCTGGCTGCATATCGCCGCGCCGCGTATCCAGCGGCGCTCGAATTCAGGCACCTCGGAAGGCCAACGTGCCGGGGCAGAAGCACCCGCGCCAACAGATACATCGCTCACGACCGCGGGCCGCGGTTGATGAAACGGCGTGCCACTTCGGGCATGGTGCCAAAGTACTTCACCTGCGGCGTCGGCGATGGGCTGAACGGCGTACCCACGATGGCCTCATATTCGACTTCGAATTCACGCATGGGGTGCTGCGCCATCGGCACATTGGTCGCCACGCCGCCGTGGAACTGGTGGAATACACCTTCGCCGAGCAGCATCAGCGGTGTGATGCCCTCACGCATCATCAATCGATTTCGGATGTCCTGGTTGACCAGTCCGCCGCCTTTGCTGCGGAATGCGGGCCGAAAGCCACCGACGCGCTGAAATGTAACCCGGCGGAGGCAAAGCCAGCTCAGTTCACCGGGCATGCCGCCTAAAAAACCCATGGCCGAAGACTGCGCCAGAACCGCGATTTCGAACAAGCGGTAGCCGTCAGCCGGCCACTCGATTGATTCGAGCAACTCATCCTCGACCTGCTGGTTGTAACCCTCCAGCATGGAGGCGTTCTGCACGTCCGGGCCAAGGTGCCAGGCGAGCGCTCCGACGACCGGTTCGCGATACATGGCAAGCGCCTGCAGGGTGGTTTTTACCAATCCGGGTGAAGCCATTCGAGCGCCGTCTACGATGACGGCGACGAACTCGCCGCGGGCCATCTCCACGCCGAGGTTCACCGCTTCGGCCGGCGATAGCGAATCGGTGGCATGAAAGTGATAGCGGAAATTTGGCCCCTGCGTCTTCACCAAATCGCCGTCTAGTGGCTGTGACGAACCGTTGTCGACGGCGATGACTTCGTACTGTTCGGCATGCACCCCGCGCTGATAGGCGGTTGATAGTGAATGAAGGGTGCGTCGCGCCTCGCGGCGCATGTTGTGAAAAATTACAACGATGCTCAGCAAAATTCCCGCTCCTGGCCTGCAAAGTAACTGTTTTATCACGCGCTGCTACCGTGGGCAGCCCCGATTAATACTGCGCTACCGTCGGCTGCAATCGCGCACTGTCAACCGCTTACAGTTCATAGCCCCGCGCCGCGGCGGCTTCGGCGCAGACCTCCGCTACGACCGTCAGCGCCGATGCGGGTAGCGACTGGCGCCACTTATCGAGGCTGTCCGGGGAAATCGGACGGTCTCGGAGCGTGCCGCCGATAACGCCGACGCGAGCGTGGCGGTCATGGAATAGAACTTGCTCATCCCAATCGATATCAAGATCGGCCAGCAGCCCGCGCAGGGTCGTTTCCGGATATCCGACAAGCTGCTCGTAGCGCACCAGGCGAAGAGGCACTTCGTTCAACTCGTGCCAGTCGAGCGTTAAAAGCTTCAGCCGCCAGCATAGCGCGGCGGTAAAGTAAATATCCTCGGCCGGACGAAGAATAGAAGGCGTGTTCTCGATCAGGCGAAAGCGGTGGATCCATTCTTCAAAAGGCGCCAGCCAAGATTCGGGCAAGGCTTGCAGTACGTTGATTATTTCCTTGTGGATGAAGCTTGCCGCCCAGCTTACCGAGACGAAACGGTTGCTCGGCAAAGGCAAATGCAAATCGACCATGGAGGCGATCACGGCGCGCGGGTCGCGCAGCATCCAGACCGCCCGCGGCGGGCTCTCGAGCTGGTCCAGCAGCCGGCCGACCAGATGGGACTGCATCGGAATCTTGAAGCTCATTAAGGCATGTTCATGCTCGTCGGCAAGACGATCCCGCAACTTGGTCAGCGTGAAATAACGACGGAAATACGTCTCGTCGACCCCGCGAACCTGCGGATGGCTGTCGAACACAAGGTTCATCAGTGTCGTGCCGCTACGCTGGCAGCCCGATATCAGGATGGCCGCGGTCATGCCGAATCCGGGCTTTCGCAGACCACGGCACCGCGCTCGACGCGCCGGCCCCGCCATATTTGGTGCCGTTCGGCGCGCGTTCCCGTCATCACGGCATCCAGGGCGGCAGCCTGCGGTATGTCTCGCAGGCAACTGGTGCCCAAACGGTGGCTGACGAATACGCTGGGGAACCGATCAGGCTGATGGGGTGGCTATTGGTCATCTGCCAAGTTTGCCACACGCAATCGCAAAGCGGGCCTGGCCCTCATCTTTTCCGCGCCGGGTGTGGCGTACGAGGCCTGTGTCAACCCCTCGAGCACTGAGGCGCGACGGGTACTCAAGTCCGATCTGCAGCCGGCACCTGTTGATCCGGCACTTTGGCTTGTCCGATCAGGCCCATGCCTCACTGGCGCGCGCAGGGGAGATCTATTGCAATGCCGGTGGTGTCAACATTTTCCAGGACTTGCCCAGATTCCACCCACCTTGCGTCCGCTGAATGGTTTAATTGCTCGTGAGTAAAAAAAGAGCGGACCCGGGGTCCGCTCTTTTTGGTTGCCTCATTACCAGCTGCTGAAAAAACTGAAAGGATTGGTGATTGTGAAGGTCGCCATACAGGTCGGATCGACCAAATACTCGGATTCGTCGCCGGATAACACCGCGGCGTAGTAGGTACCCAACGAGCCAAACCCGCTCGTGGCGGCGTAGAACTGCCAGAAGCTGTTGACGAATTCGAACCGGTTGCCGTCGTCGCCAAAACCGATGAAGGGCAGCTCTTCGGGAACTGCCCCCCATTCCTCTTCGCCGTCAAACAACACTTCCAGAACAGGCGGGCTGGAGAGATCCTGGCCAAAGACGGGCACACCGGCCTCGTCTAACAGCCGCATCGTGAACGGAAGTACCGAAGGCTGATTGCCGCCGAACGGCGAGCGTTTGACGGTCACGGCCCGATCCATCGGGAATTGGAAACCGTCGCAGCTTAACTCTGGCACCTCCACATCTACTGCGCCCAAGATCGGGCTGTTCGGGTCGATCTCGTTACCGTCGAAATCGA
>CAYFTI010000218.1:0-3804 GCA_964346065.1 uncultured Hyphomicrobiaceae bacterium | reverse complement strand
AGATGCTGGCCGAAACCATCCGCCGCATGGCAGAAGGCGAATCGGTCAGCTCGCTTTATGTTGATTAGGGATCGCTTAAAAAATCCTGGTCAGGGTTCCTTCGTCTCGAAACGCCGGCGTCTCGTTGCCACTGCTTTCCGCCCGCTAAAATCATGAATATTCCGGAGATACCGACGCGGCGCCTGTGTCGGGTCGTTCGGAGGTGTCTTGGAAGCGTGAGGCGAAGCGTCGGCCGATTACCGGTTGCCGTTGCCTTCAGCCTGATATTTGCAGTTGTCGCTGATCTGAATGCCGCCGAGCCCCGGGTGAGGGTCGTGCAGCCTGACGCAGCGCAACGTACGGCCCTGCCGCCCGGTGCCATCGATTACGGTCGATTCGTCTGGATGCCGGCGAACGCACTTGCGGCAATGCCCGAGCGGGAAAACACTCGGCATTTCCCCAATCCGTTCGCAATGACCATCGGCGAGTTCGTTGGCGATCCTTTGGCAGGGCTGCCGGAAGCCGGGCCCTGGTACGAATCCACCGGTGGCGAGGGTCCGGATTTCCGCATCATCCAGTTTCGCGGGCCGGTCAAGTCGGCGTGGTTGAACCGCCTGCGGCGCGCCGGTATCGAGCCGCTGCAATACATTCATCCATTCAGTTACGTGGTCTGGGCCGACAAGGCATCACTGGTCGCGGTTCGCTCGCAGTCGCCGGTGCGCTGGGCAGGCGATTTTGTGCCGGCCATGCGCGCACGCGCCGCCGGGACGGCAGAGCAATTACAGCTCGATGCAGCATCCTCCGCGACCAAGCAGCGCGCGCCCGCGCTGCATGCGATGGCATTGGTGTTCAGGCCGGTGCTTGCGCGGGCATCAAGCGCCATCGAAAAAACCGGCGCGAGTATTCTGTCGCGCGTCCCCCTGGACAGCCGATTCCATATCCTGGAACTGCGTCTCCCCCCGGAACACGTTCTGGCGCTGGCGCGCATTCCCGGCGTCTACACCGTCCAGCCAATCACCCGGGATGCGGGACTGCGCGGCGAGATGAGCAACCAGTCCATCGTCGGCGGATATACAGAACCTTCCAATATCCAGCCCGGCTATACCGACTGGCTGAACGCCGCCGGGCTCGACGGCGCAGGCATTACCGTAGGCGTTGTCGACAGCGGGGTGCGCGCAACCCACCAGGACCTGGCTGGCAACATGATGACCGGTTGCATCGGCGATCAGGGTAGCTGCACCACCGGCGACAGCGACCACGGTACGCACGTGGCCGGCGCCGTGGGTGGAAGTGGCATATCCGCGGTTACAGACGGCAACGGTTTTCTGCGTGGCCAGGGGGTGGCACCTGCGGTATCGCTGGTCGAGCAACACTTCGAGCCGTTTCTTTCCGGCACGGAGTCGGGGGGCATGGTGCCGGACGGCATGCTCCGCATCTTTCGCGATTCGTCCACCTCGGGCGCGCAGCTGACCAACAATTCATGGGGATCGTCGACGACGCCGCAGGGCTACAACATTCCCACCATGCAGGTCGACATGATCGTTCGGGACGCCGACCCCGAGACGCCGGGCCGGCAGCCGCTGCTGCCGGTCTGGTCTGTCATGAACGGCAACGGCGATAGTTTCCAGGATTGCTCGCCGTCGTCACTGGGCGCCCCCGACGAGGCCAAGAACCTGTTCGCGGTCGGGTCGACCTGGCTGCAGAATTCCGATGGTTCCCAGCGCCTGGATGTTTTCAGTATTTCCTCGAACAGCGCGCATGGGCCGGCGTGCGACGGGCGGCTGGTGCCGCACATCGTTGCGCCGGGTTGCAATACCGACAGCACGGTCGCGGCCAATGATGCGGCCTACAGTTCGAGTTTCTGCGGTACGTCGATGGCCTCGCCGGTGGTGGCCGGCGCGGTCTCGCTGTTTATGCAGAAACATGCCGCCGACACCGGCGCACGGCCCAGCCCCGCCCTGGTCAAGGCCGTGTTCACGGCTGCGGCGATGGATCTCGTGGGCAACTTCGACGCCGACGCAAACATGCTCCAGCATCGTCCCGACCGCAAACAGGGTTGGGGCCGTATCGACCTGGATGCGGTTATCAACCCGGGAAACCGGCTGGAGACAGTCGATCAGACCAAAGTCTTTCACGCCACCGGCGAATCCTGGACGTGGACCTTCACGCCCGAGGATCCCGGCGCGCCGATGCGCATCATGTTGGCCTGGACCGACGCCCCCGGCCCGGGCACCGGCGGCACGAGCCCGGCCTGGGTCAACGACCTGGACCTGATCGCGACCGCCGAAGACGGAGATGCCTATTACGGCAACAACATCAACCCCGGTAGCGGGCTTTCCGAAAGCGGCGGCGAGCCGGACGGCATCAACAATCTCGAAGGCGTGATGCTGTCGCCGGACCAGCACGCGGGCCAGCCGGTCGGTCTAGAGGTGCTCGCCGCCAACCTGGCCGCCGATGCGCTGGAACCATGGGCCCCGGAACCCGGCGTGACCCGGCAGGATTTTGCGCTGGCGTGCTTAAATTGTCTTCGCGAATCCGGTTTCGAGCTCGATACCGAAGACGAGCAGGCCCCGATCTGTACCGCTTCCGACGGCGCATCGCTCGATGTCGCGCTTGATGTGCAGTCGGTCGCGGGCTTTGCCGACCCGGTTACGCTTGCGTTTTCACCGTCACCGTCGACACCGCCGGAATTCAGCGTGATCTCGATCAGTCCGGACGTGGTCGATCCGCCAGCCCAGTCCATCGCCACCGTCTCGGCCGGCGCGAATGTCGAGAGCGGCGTCTACAACCTGACCATCGTCGGCAGTTCGGACAATGCCGGCGAGCAGGCAATCACCTTTGCCGCGATCGTCGACGACGCAAGCCCGCCGCCCCCGGCGCTGCAGTCCCCCGGCGCCGGCGCCACCGGGACGATGCTGGCGCCGACATTCGAATGGCTTGCCGCCGACCAAGCCGACAGCTACCTGTTCGAACTCGCCACCGATGCGGGTTTTAATAAAGTCATCGTCAGCGAGGTCGCGACCGGGCTTTCGTTCCGGATGCCGTTCGATCTCCATTCGCTCAGTGAGTATTTCTGGCGCGTCACGCCATCGAACCATTGCGGCCCCGGCGGCGTGGCCGAGTCATCGTTTACTACCGGCCTGGCGCCGGGCCAGTGCGCGGTCGGTACGCGCAGGGTCGAGTATTTCGCCGACGACATGGAATCCGGCGAGAACGGCTGGACTCATTCGGCGGCTGGCGAGACGGACACCTGGGAATTGCAGAGCGTCGATGCCAACAGCCCGGTCGCGGCATGGCGGGCCCGGTCGCTGGCCGAGGTCGGCGACCAGCGCCTGGTTTCGCCGGCAATCACGCTGCCGGCGGGCGTATCCGAGCCGACGCTGCAGTTCTTCACCGATTTCAGCCTCGAGCCCAGCGGCGGCGGTTGCTGGGATGCCGGCGTGCTTGAATATTCCGACGACGACGGCCAGACCTGGATTGGATTCGCCGACCAGGATCTGCTGGACAACACCTATACCGGAACGATCGAAAGCGGCTCGAGCAGTCCGCTGGCGGGTCAGTCCGGTTGGTGCAGCATCCAGGAGTGGACCCGCACGGTGGTCGATCTTGACGGGCTGGCGGGCAAGGCCCTGCGATTTCGCTTCCGGCTGGGGACCGACGCGGCGATCGCTCAGGACGACTGGCTGATCGACGACGTCGTGGTCCAGAGCTGCGAACCGGAATTCGTGTTCAACGACGGTTTCGAGTGATGAGCCGCCCGGGGCCGGGTCCGGATGCCGCCCGTGCCTATTGGTATCCGATCCACACCGCAACGACCATCGCCAG
>CAYFTI010000217.1:0-3842 GCA_964346065.1 uncultured Hyphomicrobiaceae bacterium | reverse complement strand
TGCGGGTTGCCGGGTGTCACGGCGTCATCGCGCTGGAAAATCCAGGATGTCTCGAAGCTGAGCGCCGGGGTCAGTTCGGCCGTGCCCTTCAGAAGGCCCGAGTAGATCTCGTGGTCGTCAGGCAACGTGAAACCGCTGCCCAGCTCGATGTCGCCGGAGTCGCGATAGGACAGGTTCCCGACCACGCCGAGCCGTCCGTCTTCGCTCTGCGCGAACGCTGTCTGCGAGAACAGGAATTCGTCGTTGACGCTCTGGAAGCCGCCCTTGGTGCGAAAACCCATTGTCTCGCCCGGCGCGAGAAAGTCTGACGGGTCCACGGTTGTCAGCGCGATCGCGCCACCAAGCCCGCCGGAGCCGTAGAGCGAGGAAATCGGTCCTTTCACCACCTCGACAGATTTCAGCAGGTCGGGCTCTATGAACAGCCGCCCATCATGCCCGGAAATGAAGTTCTGCCGAGCACCGTCGAGCAGGATCAGGATATCTTCCTCGCGGAACCCGCGAATGGTCGGCGCCTGACCAGAGCGCCGCGCGCCGCCATCAACGAGCACGCCCGGCACGTGCTGCAGCACGTCCTCAAGGTCGGAGGCCTGACGGGTCTGGATGGCATCCCGCTCGACCACGCTCACCTGCCCCGGATACTCGAATGACGCGATCGGGTTGAGCGTGGCGAAGATCGAGATCGGATCGAGATAGGTTACGCCCGGCGCGGCAAGCGCGGTGTCGGCAGGTCCTTCCCCCTCCGTCTCACTCTGGGCAAAGGCTGGCGCGCTCGCCAGCGCGGCGGCCAGCGCCGCTATGGAAACTCCGGACAGAAATCGGCTGCGCTCAGACATGGGTTCCCTCATACTGTGCTCGGCCGAAGCTCCGTCAGTGCCCGGACGGCGGCTTCGGCGCGCGTTACGCAGATGCTTCGCAGGATGCACGAGACGAAAACCGATACTTGAGAAGCTTTCAGACTAAGTCATTGATTTCTCGTGCATAATGCCGATGAACGCTAGCAGCGGAGATGTCCGGCGACACGTGAATTGTTCTCAAGTCGATATCTGAATGTGGTACTGTGACACTGCCAGCAGGGAGGGCTGATCATGGATGGAGCAACCAGCGACACCACGCAATCGCGGCTGAAGGGCAGGGAGCTGCGCGCTGCAGCGGAGCAGTTCCGGCACGACAATCCGGGCGTACGGGCACGCGACCTCGCATCCGCGCTTGGCGTAAGCGAAGCCGAACTCGTCGCAAGCCGCTGTGGTGACGGCGTCACCCGTCTCGATGGCGACTGGGGCGACATGCTCCGCTCGCTCACCGGGCTCGGCGAGGTGATGGCGCTGACCCGCAACGAACACTGCGTGCACGAGAAGCATGGCGTCTTCGACAAGATCTCGATTGGGCCGGGGCACGGGATGGTGCTCAATCACGATATTGACTTGCGCCTGTTCCTGAGCCACTGGCATTTCGGCTTTGCGGTCTCGGAGGAGGTGAAATCCGGCCTGCGCCACAGCCTGCAGTTCTTCGACATCGACGGGACGGCGGTCCATAAGGTTTATGTCACCGGCAAGTCCGACAAGGCGGCCTATGACGCTCTGGCGAACGGCTTCCGCGCGGCGGATCAGTCGCCGGAACTGACGGTGACGCCGCTCCCGCCGCGCCGGGCGGATCGCCCTGATGCGGAGATCGACATAGGCAACTTTCACCAGCACTGGCGCGCGCTGCAGGACACGCACGACTTCTTCGGAATGCTGAGCGATTTCGGGGTGGGCCGCGCGCAGGCGATGCGTCTGGCCGAAGAGGAGTTCGCCGCATCCGCGCCCGCTGACACGCTGCGCCGGGTGCTGAGCCTGGCGGCGGAGCGGAACGTCCCGATCATGTGTTTCGTGGGCAATCCGGGCTGCATCCAGATTCACACCGGACCGGTGCGCACGCTGAAGGCGATGGGACCGTGGTTCAACGTGCTTGATCCGAGCTTCAACCTGCATCTGCGCGAGGACGCGATCGGACAGACCTGGATCGTGCGCAAACCCACCCGCGATGGTGTCGTGACGTCCGTGGAGCTGTTCGACCCGGACGGCTTCTGCTTCGCGCAGTTCTTCGGCGAGCGCAAACCGGGCAAGATAGAGCGCGAGGACTGGCGCGCGCTGGTGAAGGACCTGGGGCCTCGGGAAATGTCCGGCGATCGCCAATGACGACCAGCCGACAGCGTGGGGGAGACAGGCGGACTGGCCGGGCGGGAGGCTGGCGTCTCTGACAGGTCTGCCGCAGGCGGCCCGCCGTCAGGATCAGGAGGGCGCGCCGTCTTGACCCGGCGTCTGCTCGCGAGAGCCGCTGCGTGACAAGCGCCGGCGGAGGAAATCGGTCGTTCGCCGGACGACCACGTAGAGCAGGGGAATGAAGAACGTTGCCAGGATGGTCGCCGAGATCATGCCGCCCAGAACCGCCGTGCCGATGGCGGTGCGGGTCGTGGCGCCGGCGCCGGTCGCGAAGGCGAGAGGCACGACGCCCATGCTGAAGGCAACCGATGTCATGAGGATCGGCCGCAAACGCACACGCGCCGCCTCCCGCGTGGCCTCGACAAGTTCCATCCCGCGGTCTTCGAGCGTCCTGGCAAACTCCACCAGCAGAATGGCATTCCGCGCGGTCACGCCCACGGTAATAAGGATGCCGACCTGGAAGAACACGTCATTCGGCAGGCCGCGCAGCATTGCGGCCAGCACGGCTCCAAGCACGCCCAGCGGGACCGCCAGCATGACCGAGATCGGGATGGTCCAGCTCTCATAAAGCGCCGCCAATGCCAGGAACACGACCAGAATCGACAGGGCATAGAGCAACGGCGCCTGAGACCCGGCCTGACGCTGCTGAAACGACATGCCGCTCCATGCGCCCGCAACGCCGTCGGACAGTTTCGCGACCAGCCGCTCCATCTCCGCCATCGACTCGCCGGTACTGTACCCGGGCGCGGGCTCACCCTGGATTTTGCGCGCGGGCACGCCGTTGAACCGTTCTAGGCGCGGTGATCCATAGGTCCAGTGCCCGCTGATGACCTCGCTCAACGGGGTCATGCCGCCGTCACCATTGCGCAGATACCATTTGTCGAAGTCGCTCGGCAGCATTCGCGCAGGGGCATCGCCCTGGAGATAGACCCGCTTGATGCGGCCTTCGTAGAGAAAGTCGTTGACGTACTGCGATCCCCACGTGACCGCGAGCAACTGGCTGATATCTGTCAGGGACACGCCAAGCGCCTGCGCTTTTTCGTGGTCGATTTCAAGCTTGTACCGGGGATTGTCGGCCAGTCCGCCCGGCCGGACATTAGCCAGCACAGGGTTTTGGCTCGCCAGCTTCAGAAGCTGGCCCTGCGCATCCATAAGCGCTTCGTGGCCGATCGCCCCGCGGTCCTGCAACTGTAGCTCGAAGCCGAGGGCCCGCCCCAGGGCGGGGATCGGGGGAAGGTTGAAGGCAAACGCCTGTCCATCGCGCACCAGCCCTGCCAGCTCGCGGTTCGCTTGCTGGATAATCGCGCCGGCACTCTCGGTCTCCGGATCGCGCTCGCCCCATGGCTTCAAATTGACGAAGGCAAGCCCCGCGTTCTGCGCTCGCCCGGAGAAGCTGAACCCGGCGATGCCGAAAACCCCTTGTACCGCGTCCTGCTCCTGAAAGTACGCTTCGATCTTGTTCAGCGTCTTCAGGGAGCGCTGCTGCGTGGCGCCGACGGGCAGCTGGTATTGCACAAGGGCAAAGCCCTGGTCCTCAGCCGGCAGAAAGCCGCCCGGCAGGCGCGTGAACAGAACGGCCACGCCGACCAGAATACCGGCGAAGATGCCGACATAGATCCAGGCATAGCGGGCGGTATGTCC
>CAYFTI010000216.1:0-3847 GCA_964346065.1 uncultured Hyphomicrobiaceae bacterium | reverse complement strand
GGGCTTTTCCGGGTCGAACGGCACGCCGTTCTTGTTGCAGGTGATGTGCGCGCGCCCGAGCGCGGCCTCGGCCGCCTTGCCCGTGACGCCCTTGGGGCGCAGGTCCACCAGCACGACATGACTATCCGTCCCGCCGGAGACGATGTCGAGGCCGCCGGTCTTGAGCGTCTCGCCCATGGCCCTGGCGTTGTCGATCACCGCCTGCGAATAGACCTTGAACTCGGGGCGCAGCGCTTCGCCGAAGGCGACCGCCTTACCCGCGATGACATGCATCAGCGGCCCGCCCTGCATGCCGGGGAAGACGGCTGAATTGAACTTCTTGGCGAGATCCGGGTCGTCCGTGAGGATCATGCCGCCGCGCGGGCCGCGCAAGGTCTTGTGCGTGGTCGTCGTGGCGACGTGGGCGTGCGGGAACGGGCTCGGATAAACCCCGGCGGCGACCAGCCCGGCGAAGTGCGCCATGTCCACCATGAACCAGGCGCCGATGCTGTCGGCGATTTCGCGGAAGCGGGAGAAATCGATCTGGCGCGGATAGGCCGAGCCCCCGGCCAGAAGGATTTTCGGGCGGTGCTCCCTGGCGAGCGCCTCGACCTGATCATAGTCGATCAGCGCGTCTTCCTTGCGCACGCCATAATGGATCGCGTTGAACCACTTGCCGGAGACATTGGGCGGCGCGCCGTGCGTCAAGTGGCCGCCGGCATCGAGGCTGAGGCCCATGATCGTGTCGCCCGGCTTGATCAGCGCCAGAAACACGGCCTGATTCGCCTGGCTGCCGGAGTTGGGCTGCACATTGGCATAGCCACAGCCGAACAGGCGCGTGGCGCGCTCGATCGCCAGGTTTTCCGCGATATCGACATACTGGCAGCCGCCGTAATAGCGCTTGCCGGGATAACCTTCGGCATACTTGTTGGTCAGCACCGAGCCGACCGCTTCGAGCACCGCCTGCGACACGATGTTCTCCGAGGCGATAAGTTCGATTTCCTCGCGCTGGCGCTTGAGTTCCAGCCCCACAGCCTCGGCGATATCGGGATCGCTCTCGGCCAGCGACTTCGTGAAGAAGTCCGGCTGTTCAGAGGTTGCAAACTTCGTCTCTGGCTCGAAATCGCTGACGGTCATAGGAGCGCTCCTCGCTGCGGGTCTTTCCCGGGGTACACGTTATTTTCTGCCGTAACGCCACAGGCGCGGACTTCGGCTGACTATCCGCAGAGATTACGTCGCGCGGGGCGCGGACACAACCCATTGGTGCCAGGCACTGGCGGTGTTCGACATCAATTCAGCTGGCTGAGACCATCGGCAAAACCACTCAGGTCGATAGGCACTGCGATGCCCTCCTCGACGGTCTTGAACACGATGAAAATGGCGCTCTTGCCGGTCCGCAACTTCTCAACCAGCTTGTCGTCGGCAACGACCTCGGCCACGCATCCGCTCTGATTGCATTTCAGGAACGGGGCATTACCGATATCCTGGCCGTCGATTTTCAGCCCGAGACCGGTCGGCAGAATGACGCCCAGCGGTGCGACGACACGCAGCAGCTTCTTGTCCCCGCTGAATGAACGCAGGAAGATGATCATCAGCGACACATTTTCGCGGTCTGCCGCCTGCACCCACTGGAACAGGGCGCATTTCTTTGCCTTGGCCCCCGGTGGTCGGGTGCATCGAACCTGCCACGCTCCCACCGTTGCCTTGAGTTCGGTCTGGCTGAAGGGAGACTGCGCGGTGGACGGTACCGGCGCGAGGAGCGTCAAGCCTGCCGCGACGACTGTCAGCAAGGCGTAGCTGAGCAGCGGCTTCATTCTGTGGGCCTGGAACCAGTTCATCGCTTTTGAATGTCGACTTGATCTTGTAATCGGGGTTTCCCGAGAGTCGGCCGAGGCTGTACGCAGGGACACGAGGTCCGCAACCGTGCGCGGAAGCCGGCCGGATGGAACCGTTTCGTTGGCTGCAGGGTTATTGCGGCTGAATTGCGACATTAACCCCGGCCCCCGACACGCCGTTCCTCTTCCCGGAGTCGTGGTGGCTGCGTGGTTTTGCCGCATAAATGACTTGCGCAGGTTCGCTTATGCCCGAGATCGGGGGTGCGTTAATCTGGGTAGTTGCAAAGCGTGCACCATCGTCGCTACCTGAGAGTGATAAATGAGTGGCGCTTCATCGGTGGGCCGAGGAGCGCGGCGTGGCGGTGGCAGGGACGCACACAACAGGAGATCGCGAACAAATGACAGTCGGGGCTGTGAGAATCGACGCGCTGAGACGCCGTTTGCGCATCGGCGGTCTGACAGCATTGCTCGCCAGTGTCGGTGCGCCGGGCGCGATGGCTGGCAAGCCGGAGCCTTGGGGGCTCAATCTGCAGCCGGCCGCGTCGCCGATCATGGAGCAGATGAATGATTTTCATAACCTGCTCCTCGTAATCATCATCGGGATCTGCTTGTTCGTCGGCGCTCTCCTGCTCTGGGTGATCGTGCGCTACAACAAGCGCGCCAATCCCGAGCCGGGGCGGGTTCACCATAATTCCACGCTGGAAGTTCTCTGGACCGTGGTGCCGATCCTCATTCTCGTGGTTATCGCGATCCCGTCCTTCCGCCTGCTTTACGCCCAGCACAGCTATCCAAAGCCCGACGTGACCATCAAGGCGACAGGTTATCAGTGGTATTGGCAATACGAGTATCCCGAGCAGGGCTTTTCCTTCGGGTCGTTCATGCTCAATGATGCCGACCTGGAGGCGGATCAGCCGCGCTTGCTGTCGGTTGATGCAGAAGTCGTGGTGCCTGTCGGCAAGACGGTTCAGGTGCTCGTGACGGCCGCGGATGTCATGCACAACTGGACAGTGCCTGCCTTCGGCTCGAAAATCGACGCGATTCCCGGCCGTGTGAATCGCACGTGGTTCGAAGCGACCAAGACGGGGACGTTTTACGGCCAGTGCTCGGAGCTGTGTGGCACACGCCATGCCTTCATGCCGATTGCGGTCCGCGTGGTCACGCAGGATGAGTACCAAGCCTGGCTGGAAAAGGCACAGCAGGAATACGCGGAGAAAGGGCGCCTCGACGAGACGAAGCTGGCGACGGGCGAAGAGCTGAAGGTCGGCTCGAGTCAACGGCTGGCCGCCGCGAGCGACGAGCGCTGAGACCAGGGGATCTTGAAAGGGGACGGTTCGCGACATGACGAGCATCGACGCCACAGGCCATCACGAAGAGCAGCTGGGCTTCGTTCGCCGCTGGCTCTTCTCCACCAACCATAAGGATATCGGGACGCTCTACCTGATCTTCGCGATCATCGCGGGGGTTATCGGTGGGGCCATGTCAGTGGGCATGCGCCTGGAGCTGCAAGAGCCGGGCATGCAGGTCTTCACGAACCCGCACACCTACAACGTGCTCGTCTCTGCCCACGGGCTCATCATGATCTTCTTCATGGTCATGCCCGCGCTGATCGGCGGCTTCGGCAACTGGTTCGTCCCGCTCATGATCGGCGCGCCGGACATGGCGTTCCCGCGGATGAACAACATCTCGTTCTGGCTGCTGCCGTTCTCGTTCACGCTGCTGCTGCTGTCACTGTTCGTTCCGGGCCCGCCCGGCGGCACGGGCTTCGGCGGCGGCTGGACGGCCTATCCGCCACTGTCGACCTCCGGCAATCCCGGCCCGGCGATGGACCTGGTGATCCTCTCGCTGCATATCGCGGGCGCGTCGTCGATCCTCGGCGCGATCAACTTCATCACCACGATCTTCAACATGCGCGCCCCCGGCATGACGTTGCACAAGATGCCGCTGTTCGCGTGGTCCATGCTGATTACGGCGTTCCTGCTGCTGCTGTCGCTGCCGGTGTTCGCTGGCGCGATCACCATGCTGCTGACCGACCG
>CAYFTI010000215.1:0-3857 GCA_964346065.1 uncultured Hyphomicrobiaceae bacterium | reverse complement strand
ACAGCCAGATGGCGAGTGCCAAGGCAATGATGAGTGGTCGCCTCGCGAGATACCGTCGGCCTGTAGCGCTCGTTCTGCCGACAAAATCGGGCCTTCAAGATGGGGGGCTTTGGCTCCAGTCGAGCGGTTTACGCAGAAATTTAAAGGGTTAGGCCGTCCGCCACCTCTCCTCCACCCTCTCCTTTTACCTTCAAACGCAGTCGTTCAACGTGTTGTCAGCGAATTCAGAAGCCGGCGCGCTTCGCGATAAGCCAGATACCCGGAATCTGCCTTGCGCCATTGCTCCATCAATCGTTCCAACTGAGCCAAGGCCGCTTCGCGATCGCCTTCTGCCAGCGCCACGCGAACCAGTTCCAGGCGCCCCATGCCGTGCGCCGGGTGGCGCTCCAGGAGCGCTTCGAGTACCGATCGAGCCTCGTCGAGCCGGCCGTCGGCGCGCAGGATCGCGCCGAGCTGATAATCGAAATAGTCGAGTACGAACAGGTCGAGCGAGATCGAAGAAGCACGTATGGCCTCAACCGCCGATTGCATGCGCTCGACTGCCTGGGCGGTATCACCTCGCCGGTTGGCGACGAGCGCAGCACCGAGGTGCACGTAGGCCTCGGTACCCGAAAAAGAAAAGTTGTCTTCGAAAAACCGAAATTGCTCCAGATCCCTTTCAAGAGCTGCGGCATCGCTGTCGTGCCGGTACATTATCTGGATTCGATTCATCGAGAGATAGCGCCCCATGGGTTCGCCAAGCTGCTCCACGGCTTCGTCGATCACCGCTATAGCCTCATCAACCTCACCCAACTCGCTATGTGCCTGGGCCAGCATCTCGGCCACGAGCAGCCAGTAGTTGGCGGCTGGAAAAGCATTCCTCAGCGTGTCGCGATTCGTTTCGACCATGTCAATCACTTCCCGGAATCTCCCGGCCATCGCCAGGGCGCGATAACGGCTCAAGATCAGTTCACCGATCTTGTCGGGCCGATCGATCCGATCCATGGCTGCACGCATTGCCGCAAGCGCATCGGCCAGCCTGCCCGAGCGCGCGTCAACCACCATCCGGGCTCGCTCAGCCTCGAAGGGCTCCGAGGCGATCAGCTCGGCCTCCTCCAGCACCCGTCGCGCGCGCTCGAATTGCCCGCGGAGAAGATACAGGTTGCCGAGATCGATCCGGGCCTGGGCATCCTGCGGCTCGCTTTCGATGTAAGCCCGCAGCCGTTCGCCGGCCTCTTCGAGATCACCGGACAGCTTCTCGACGCTGAACAGCAAACGATCGATTTCGGGATTGTCCGGATCCAGCTCCTCCGCCCGTTCCAGCGGCTCTCGTGCCGCCTGGATGCGACCCATAATCAACATATTGCGCGCCAGGACAATATGCGCCTGGAAACTCTCGGGATGGATCTCCGTCCACATTTCGAGCACCCGGACCGCCCGGTCGTAATCACCGAGGACTGCGTAGCGGTTGGCCTTTAGTCTGAATAGCCTCTGCGAATCGAGCTTGTAGTCCCGCGACAGCGCCTGCTCGATCGCCCCGGCCGAAGCCTGCATGTCGCCCATGGTGCGGTGGATCCCCGACAGGATCGCATAAGCCAGCGCGAACTCGGGGTCGATCTCTGCGGCCCGTTGAAGCGCCACCACCGCCCGCTCAAGATCGCGGTCGAACTGAAAGGCGTTCAGCCCCCGCATCAGCGCTTCCAGCGCCGCTTCCGAGCCGGTCGCGGCTTCGCCGAGCCGGATATCGACAAAGGCGTCCGGGTCGCGGTCGACTTCTCCATACAAATCGGGGGCCAGATGGTCGGAGAGCTCGGCGACGGCCGACACCAGCGAGCCGGCCTCGACGCGGCGTTCGCCCACGGTCTGCCCACTGTCGACATCAGCGACAGTTGCGATCAGGCGAATGCCGTCTTCCATCGCCTCGTAACGTCCCCGTATCAGAAACTCGGCATCGTTGTCGCCCGCCAGTCTCAGGTCGAGCGAAAGCGGTTCGCCGACCGCGCGGTCGAAGCCGGCCGAGCGCAGGTCTTCGATCAAGTCGCGACTGTAGGGTGTAAAGACGGTCAACAGCGGGTCGCGGCCGAGATCGACCGACAGAAGCCAGGCGATGGCATAGCCGTACCAGTGGTCTTCTTCAAGCCCGGCGGACTCGGTGGGCGTCCAGAAGAAGGCAGCCACGCGTTTGTGAAAACCCTCGCGCGCGATCTTGAAGACCCGCTCGTTGCCGGTTTCGTCGACGAGCGTGCGCTCGGCGACCGCCGAGCCGGCGTATTCGGCGGTTTCACCGGAATCGGCCGACGGCACGGAAACCACCACAACCGCGACCACGCCAACGGCCAGCAGGGCATTCAACGGAACGGCAATCTTTTCGGCCCGCGGCCACCGATCGCGCCCGGGCGCCCCGTGGTTCCAGGCCAGCATGAACACGCTCGGCAGCATCACCACTAGCAGCACGAAAACGTAGACAACCAGTTGCTCGGGCCAGTCGAGCAAACCGACAATCCACTCTCCCATCTCGACCGTCAGCCAGGCCGCCGCCACATAGAGCCCCAGGATCTGCGGAACCCGTCTGGCCATCAGTTTCTGAAACAGGTTCCCGTGGTCGGTCATCCTAGAGCGCCAGGATTAGGCTTGCCGTCAGATTATACGCGCGGGCATAAAAAGGCTAACCGGTTTTCCTGACTCGGCCCGCAGTCCCCCGATGCAACGCTTTTGGGTTGCGCAAGCACGCTAAGTACCCGGCGCGGAGCATTACCAGCTCCCGGTATTTTCCATCGACGCCCAGGGTTCCTCGGGCGGCAGATTTTCGCCTTCCTGTAGCAATTCGATCGAGTGACCGTCGGGCGAACGGACAAACGCCATGTGCCCGTCGCGCGGCGGGCGCTTGATCGTCACACCGGCATACATCAGCTTCTGGCAAATATCGTAGATATTTTCGACACGGTAGGCCAGGTGGCCGAAATTGCGGCCATCTGTCAGCTCTTCCGGGTCCCAGTTCCAGGTCAGTTCCACCATCGGTGACTTTTCCTCGCGGGCGCGCTCGACGTCGTCGGGCGCGGCGAGAAAGATCAGCGTGAACCGGCCTGTCTCGGACTCCTTGCGGCTGATCTCGACCAGCCCGAGCTTGTTGCAGAAAAAGTCCAGCGAGTCATCCAGATCAGTAATCCGGAGCATGGTGTGCAGATAGCGCATTGTTCAGGTGTCCTCCGATTCGGGTTTCGATTCGGCCGGCGGGTCGGCCCAGAGGTCAGAAAGCGGAAATTCGATCGCGTCGAACGGCGGCTGGCGCACGCCGTCGTCGTCTTTCAATGTAACCAGCAACAGCCAGTGACCGTCGGTTTGCCGGTGATAGGCCTCCAGGGTGCGGGCATCGGGGTCGACCAGCCACAGATGTTCGACGCCTTCGCGCGCGTAAATCGGCATCTTGACGGCGCGATCGGTATTGGCGGTCGATGGCGACAGGATTTCGCAGACCCAGTCGGGCGCAAGCTCGAACCACGCGGTCTCGGGCAGGGTCGGCATGCGTGATCTGCGCCAGCCGGCGATATCGGGCACGATCACGTCACCGCCCAGGTGCAGTTCGGGTTCGTCGATGATCCACCAGCCGCCCGGGCCGCCCCGACCATGGTCGAACGGGCCCCAGAGAGTTCCAGTGATGGACGAATACGCCCGTGCGTGCCGCGGCGCCGGGCGCGGCGTTGCATGCAGCTCGCCGCCGAGAATCTCGCCGACCATGTTCTCCGGCAGCGCGCGGAGGTCTTTATAACAGGCCTGGCGTTTCGCCGTGTCGGTCATTACGTAGATGTCCCGATCAAACTCGCGTCCATCCTACCGCCGCCACAACCAGATGGCGAGTGCCAGGGGGATGATCAGCGGCA
>CAYFTI010000214.1:0-3858 GCA_964346065.1 uncultured Hyphomicrobiaceae bacterium | reverse complement strand
CCATGATTGCCAGCCTGCGCTGCCCAGCGCCAGCCTTGCAAATGATCACTGGTGCCAAAGACCGCTGTGCTGCAGTTGCTGGCGGGCAGAAGCCGGTTTCTCGACCCAAGCATTCGCCCAACAAATCGTTTATGCCAGTATAGGAGACTCTGCCCGCGATCGAGGCGAGCGACGCGGGCGCGCATGAAATGCACCGGCTGACATCCACACGAATACGTTTCGCGATCGGGATCAAGCAGTGTCGATTGGCAGGACACGTCCCGCGCAGGTTTGGCATGAGCAATCTGGGTAGTTACGGCGCGGTGGTGCTGGCGGCAGGGTTCTCCAGGCGGCTGCCGGGCGAGAACAAGCTGTTAAGGCATTATCGCGGCCGGCCGCTGCTTGCGCATACGCTGCGCTCCGTTGCATCGCTCGGTCTTGACGATGCAATCGTTGTCGTCGGCTACGACGCCGAACGCGTCGCTCCGGTCGCTATGGGTTTAGGACTTCGCCATGTGCGGAATGAACAGTCGACCGCTGGAATGGGGCACTCCCTCGCTGCCGGCGTCGAAAGCCTTTCCGCCGACCTGGCCGGGATTTTCGTCGTCCTGGGCGACATGCCGGAGATACGTGCAGAGGACTATCGGCGGCTGGCCGAAGCGCACGAGGCGCAGCCCGCGCGAATCTGTGTTCCTGTCTGGAATGAGCAGCGCGGCCACCCTGTCCTGTTCGGCGCGGCTTACCGGGACGCGCTTGCGGGGCTCACGGGCGATGTCGGCGCGCGCCATGTGCTGAGCCGTCATGCCGATCATGTCGTCCGTGTTCCCGCCTCATCGCCGGGCGTGCTTGCCGATTTCGATAGGCGTGCGGATTTCGAGACGGGTCCGGCCTCCGGAGGCGGGCCTCCTGTCGGATAGGCCGGTGTAAAGTCTTGTATTTCGAAACGGCTTGTTGTCCGCGTTCAAGCCGGCCTAACCTGCGATCAGGGCCGCGTTCACGGGCGCGGCTGACAGCCTTGGATCTTGAAAAACGCAAGCCTTCGTCTCGAAGCGTCTGCCATGACATCTCAGACCTATACAATTGCCGTTATTCCCGGAGACGGGATCGGCACGGAGGTGAGCGAAGCGGCTCTGGCGGTTCTGGACGCCGCAGCCGGCCGGGTCGGCGGCATCAAACTCGCCTATCGTTCATTGCTCGCCGGGGCATCGTATTTCAGAGACACCGGCAGGGATATCGCCCTTGGCGCTGAAGATGCCGCCGTTTCTGCTGACGCGATCTTCCTGGGTGCCATCGGCTTGCCGTCCGTGCGCCATGCGGACGGCACCGAAATTTCACCGCATCTGAGGCTGAGGGACGAGTTGGGGCTTTACGCCGGTGTCAGGCCCGTGAAAGCCTACCCGAACACGCCGCGCAGACTGTCCGATCTGCGGGCAGCGTCCATCGATCTGGTCGTCGTCCGGGAGTCGACCGAAGGGCTGTTCTATTCGGCTGCCGTGCACGATCGTTGCCCGGTAGCCAATGAGAACGAGGTGCGCGATGTCCTGCGCATCACCCGCGCGACCACCGAAAAGCTCCATGACTTCGCGTTCCGGCTGGCCGAAAAGCGGCGCGCGCACGGCGGCAAGGGAATGGTCACCTGCGTCGACAAGGCAAACGTCTTTCGGTCAATGGCGCTGTTCCGCCGGATTTTTGACGAGCGGGCACAGGCATTCCCTGAGGCGCGGACAGGATATCAATACGTCGATGCCATGGCGCTCGAACTCGTTCGAAGACCGTGGGACTTCGATGTGCTGGTCATGGAAAACATGTTCGGAGACATCCTTTCCGAACTTGCGGGCGGATTGGTCGGCGGTATGGGGCTGGCCCCCTGTGCCGAAATCGGGGACACACACGGGCTGTTCCAGCCGGCGCATGGCAGTGCGCCCGATATTGCGGGACACGACAAGGCGAATCCTCTCGCGGCCGTGCTGAGCGGGGCGCTGATGCTGGATTATCTGGCTGAGAACACGGGATCGCAAAAAACCGCGGACGCGGCCCGCCTCGTCGAAGCCGCTGTGGAGACAGGTTTTGCCGATCAGATCATCCGCCCGATGGAATTCGGCGGTGACATGGGCACGAAAGCCATTGCGGCCGCGCTGATCGACCGGATCGAGACGATCCCTGCGGGCACGGCAGGGCTGTGAGCGCGCTGTGCGCAGCTCGCAGGCACCGCCCGTCGAGCATGACTTTCCCGGGCTCACCGTGACGGGCGGTGAAACGGACGGTGCCGTGGTCTCTCATCTCGGAGCAACGATGCGCGGATTGCCGGTTGGAGAACTGAGAGAAAGCGAGATCGCCAACCTTGAGTATCATTTCCCCCAGAAAGCGAGAGATCAAATCATGTTCGTTGTAACGGTCGAATTCCTTGTAAGCCCTGAAACAGCCGGCAGCTTTCGTGATCGCGTTCTCCGGCAAGCCCGGGATTCTCTTTCCCTGGAACCGGAATGCCTTTTGTTCGAGGTCAGCCAGAAGCCGGAGCAACCCGAGCTATTCCTGTTGTATGAGCGGTATACCGATGAGGACGCGTTCGAGGCGCATCTCGCCTCCGATCATTTCCTGGCGTTCAGTGCCGACGTGGAAGAGATCGTCGTCTCTCGGGTGATCACGAAATGGAATTGCCTAAGCCCGTCGGCTTGAGTCTGGCCCGCGGGCCAGCGGCGCGTGCTTCAGAGCCAGGTTGTCCGGGTCATATCCTTCCAAGAGATCGCCGACAACCGGATTGAGCGCGCCTTTTGCAACAGCAACCGGAATCCGCACACTCTCGTAACGGCTGGCGTCAAGCCGCAACGCGCGTGTCGAAGCGCTGAAGCACCTCCCGCAGGTCGTCTGTCAGGTGGTTCCGCGCCTGCTCGGCGATTTCCGCGGGAACGCCGTGGATGGCTTCCGCCACGGCGCCGCAGATGCAGGCAACCGTGTCCGTGTCGCCGCCGAGCATGATCACACGGCGAACCGCGCCTTCCCATGTGCCGGTCGCGAAGGCCGCGGACAGAGCCGGCGGCACGGTACCGGCCGAACTGACATCGACCCCGTCAACGGCCAGCGCCCGGCCTGGCTCGAGATCATAGCCGAACGTATCGCTCAGCGACGCGCGAACGGCATCTACGGATATCCCGCGGCGCAGGTCGAAGATACTTCTCGCGACGGCCTTTGAGGCAGCGATTGCATCAGGGTGACTGTGACTGACGCCGGCCTGCGCCGCGGCCATGCTTTCCGCCTCTTCGGCACTCCGGGCAAGCCAACCGATGGCGGAGACGCGCATGGGGCCACCGTTCCCCCAACTGCCGTAAGCAGGGGCATCATCCGATAACGCCCAATGGCGGAACATGCCACCATAACCCCTGTTCGGGTGACGGCGTACGTACCGACGCAGGGTCGATGCGAAGTCCGCGCCACTCATCACAGCATCCGCCAAGGCCAGCGAACAGACCGTGTCGTCGGTGAAGCGGCAATCCGGATGGAACAGAACAAAATCCCTTGGCGGCGACGGATGCCCTTCAAAGCGGGATCCGATGATGTCTCCGGCGATCGCGCCGATCATTGTCACACTCCTCGGCCTCGTGCTTCCCGATTATCGCAAATGCGAGGCCACCGCGCTGTTCCATGATTTTAACGCAAGCACACCGGCAGGTCGAAGCACGGCGAGAGCCGCCTGCGCAACGGCGCTCCGAGATACCGTCTCACAGTTGGCGAGCGTGAACGACCGGTCAAGGATTGGCCGAAACCGCAAGGACGAAGGAGGGCCGGCGCGTGCCGGCCCTCCCAGGGGGTCATCGTGAATTCGCCCCTTGAACCCGCGACTTGCGGGTATGACCGCCCGCCGCCCACGGCGGGGGCGTGAAC
>CAYFTI010000213.1:0-3899 GCA_964346065.1 uncultured Hyphomicrobiaceae bacterium | reverse complement strand
TCTTCTACAACTTCGTTACAGGAATATGACGCTCACGCGGATTCCCGGCCGTGCTCTCAGGCTTCAGAAAATCGCCAGCGAACAATGCTGATTTCCCGCTGGCCGCCGATTCGACCGCAACCGAAAAGCGTCCGGTCATCGCGCCATTGCAGGCTGTACAGCCCGGTTCCAAGTGGCGAAGACGTCTGCTTTTCAAGGTCGCGCAACCAGGCCCTGCCCGGTCGACTAAAACTGCCCGCGCTTTCCGATATCAAATAGGCCAGGCGGCGCCCGTTGGGGGCCCATGCATAGGCGGCGAGCACGATCTGATCGGAAGTTACGGCCCGGGTCTCATGACGAGCCAACGGCCGACCGTCGGCGGAACGTAAAACGATCGAATCGCGGCCTTTGGGATGCGCCGGAGAAATACGACGCTCAGGTGAAATTTCCGCTCGCTCGGGCAATTCGAATCGCCACTGATGGTTTCGATTCTTTTCGCAGTCGTTTGGCCGGGAAGCCGGTAGCAGCCTCTCGGGCTTTTCCAACAGGATGCGCCACCCGCTCGCGGCTTGGGATTCAGATCCGGCCGGGGGGATATAGGCGGCCACCCGACCGGTGCGCTGCGATTCATTCGGCTTCGGCGGAGCAGGCCGATGAAAGTAAACCGCCCCGTCATCGCTCCAGCAGGCCTGCTCCGGACGCGGCCCGCTGCCCAAGCCGGAAAAGCCGGTTGGTTCTCCTTCCCGCTCGGGCCAGATCACCCGGCCGTCGGGCAGTTCCAGCAGCGCCAGATGTTCGCGCGGCACGTGCGACCCCTCGATATGCGCTGTGCGTGAGAACACCAGCCATCGCCCGTCCGGCGAGAACGCAAGCGGCCGGCTGCCCTCGCATTGCAGGCCTGCAACGGCAACGAGCTGGCTGGCGCCGGCGCTCCTGGGGTCGATGGTCTCACCGCAAGCAGACAACAGAACCAGCGCTCCGGCAATTCCCAACCGCGTCGTATTCATACGATCAACCACACGACCACGTACGATCGGCCGTTACCGTCGCCGCCGGTGAGTCGATTATTCAAATCCGTCGCGGAGCAGTACCTGGCCGTTTACAACCTCGACACTGATGCTGTCCTGCAGCCCGCTATTGGCCGCCGAGATGGTCGTTACCCCGGCGACGAGACCGATTACTACACCATTTGGCGTTACCTCGGCGATATCCGGATCAGCACTGGCATAGACCGTCCCGGTTCCCGGATCCGTGACCGAGCGCGTCTGGCCGTCGGCAAACGTGCCGGTCACATACACCTGGCGCAAATCGTCGGCTTCGACAAGCAGCATATCGGTGTTGAGGATAGACAATCCGGTCAGCTCGATGTCGATCGTGACGCTGACTACAACCGGCGTGTCGATCACAGTGAACGTATCGGAGGCATCGACGCCGAAGGCCAGCAATTCGATTTCGCCGAGGAAGTCTTCCGGCACCTTCAGCGCGCCTGCGAAATCCGGGCCTTCTAGCAGCACTGCATCGAAGCGACTGACGACAAGCGCCCGCTGCAGGCCGAAATCACTTCCGGCCGTAACCTCCACAGGCAACATGTCGCCCGGAGCCGCCTGAGCACCGTCCGGTAGGATCAGCCCGATATCCCCCGTCCCCGCGATTCGTGGCACCGTCACTGAAGACGGCACTGCGGCGGGCAGTGAAGCCACAGTGGATGGCGGGGGGAAACTGCCGAAACTGGCGCCGGTGGCATCGCTGTTTAACAACTCCACGATGCGCGCGGCGTAGGCGGGGCTGCTCGGTGCACTGGTATGGATGCTCTCGAGGCCATCAAAAACGCTGAACGCAGAGGATGCGATTCCACCTTCCTGACTGGACCGTCCAACAATGAAGTCATGCTGGATGCCTGCAAACAGGTCAGTGGTGTCGTCGAGGAAATTGAGAATCTTGAAAAGTACGCCGACCTGGCCCGGTGCCTGGGCCAGCGCATCACCAACCAGATCCGAGCCACCGATCCCGACCAATGCGTGGCTGGGCACGGTTGTCGCTGCTATGCTGTTGATTGCGGCACTGCCGACCGAAAGGTCATCCAGCGCGCCTTCGTCAATCGCCTTTTCATTTTCGCGCAGCCAATCGAGAATCTTCTGCTCGAAAAACAGATTCGCGATTACGTTATCGCGTACTGAGACGACAAGATTGCCCAGCGGTGAGCCGGTATGCGGGGTGTTCAGGCTGATGAACTTGTTGATCAGATCCGGCACCAGATTGTCAAAGTTTCGCCCGACAATCCCGCCCATGCTGTGGCCAACATAGTCGAACTGAGTCGCTGCGATTCCATCGGCCCTCAGCGACTGACATGCTTCGCGTATAGGCTTGGCCGGCTGTGTTGTATTGGTCGAAAACCTGGCGGCATGCGTGGGTCGATAATCGCCCGGATGGATCCGAAGCCTTGCATCATTGAGCAACGGCGAGCCGTCCCACGTCGTCGCACTTGACCAAAGCCCGTGCATCAAAATCAGGGCCGGGCGCAGCAGATTAAAGGGCAGAGTCGCCCCGACCGGCGGTTCGTCAGGATCGTCCGGGATGAAATCGATTCGTAGATTGACGATCCGATTACCCAAACCCTCATCCCCGCCTCGATTGAACTCTTCGGGGACCAGATATTGGGCCACGCTTTCCCAACCATTCGAACCCAGCACAGACTGAACAGTTACGCTTTCCAGCCGCTGATCACCGCCGACTTGGTCGAAACCTCCATCCTGTGGGGCCTGGCCGCCGGCGAACGAATAGGTCGCGGTGCCGGGACCGGAAAGATTGAAGAAAATCACGTTGATTGGCGTGACGCCATCGGCCACCGCGCCCTGCACAATTCCGCCCTGGAAGATACATTCGAGGGCGCTTGGCACGTCACCGCCACGGTTCCCGGTGCCGGAAATCCGCGCAGGCGCCTCCAACCGTACAGCCTTAAGATCGAGCTGTTCAATCAGTACCGTAGAGTCGACCAGACCATCCGATCCATCACGAATTGAAAAGATAACTTCGACCGGACCGGCAGCTTCAATCGGCGCCGAAATTCGCTGCCAGTCTGTCAACCCGGCCGCGGGAAGACCAGTTCTAAAGCTCCCAGTCAACGCACCGGAATCGCTGCTGTAAAGATCCATTGGCGACCCACCGGTGAGTGACGCCGCGACCGGATAGAGATGTTTGCTGAGCGAAGATTCTCGCGCGACCGTGCGTCGCCCCGCAGCATCGACTACATCGACTGAAAAAACATCCTCGAAACCGGCGGCCGAGAATTCGGGATATTCGGCAGTCAGGAACCGATAGCGCATCGTCAGATGCCGCGCGCCCGGCGGCGGCTCAAAGCGCAGCGTCAGGGTCGTTTCCAGTGATTGCCCTTCGCGCGTTTGGAAATCCGCGCCCGGCCGCGCAGCGTTCCCTGATACACGACCCGTCCCGAGTGCCAACATCCGACCGCCAACCCCCTCGATCGCGCCGTAACGTTCAACCAGGGCCAGAGCGTCAGGATGACCATCGTATTCGATCGCCGCCAGCGAGTCGAACGGTCTTATCCAGGCCGGATCGGCGAGCGCACTCGCCCGGAGACCGACAGTGCTTGGGAGTACGACTCGGCTGTCAGAAGCAGCCAGCGCAGCCCTGCCGTGGTCAATTGACGCTGAAAATGCCGGGCCTGCAGCAAGCCAGGCCATTAAGATGACTGAGAGGCTGCCGCAGGGCAGATAACACTTCGCTGTGCGCATCGCGTGGCTCCTGTTGAACCCACCCCTTGATCAGTAATCTACCCGGTCGCATGGTCCGCGTCAACTTCGGCTCATCACCCCGCGCTGAAGGCCGGGAGAACGCTGCAATACTAACCCCAACGTTGCATAAATTTTCGGGCCGGAACCGCTACGCTGCCTGGTATAGCA
>CAYFTI010000212.1:0-3936 GCA_964346065.1 uncultured Hyphomicrobiaceae bacterium | reverse complement strand
ATGAATTCGCTGCGAAAGCAGACCCCGAGCGCGGCAGCCAGACCTGGAATCTGACCGTAAATAAAGAGGATAGCCGTAGACACTGGACGTTTACGTTCTACGAAGGTATGACCATCCCGTCGGGCACCCGAATCAAGAAGGCTGACAACAATGCCTGCGGTGGTATTGATTCTAATTGGAAGACTATTTCAAGCGATATTCTTATCACGGAAGAGGATTGCGACGTTGCGATCAGCTATTACCCGGCAACCTTCTGGCTGAAGGCGACGTCGCCAGCACCGGCTGGCTTTACCGGGACAGCGCTAACAGGGGGCGAAACCCCGGATGGATCTGCCATGGTTGGTTATGAGATCACGCCAGGCAACTTCAGCAATTATGACGAGATGATTCAGGAATTTGCCAACTGGTTCCAGTACTACCGCAAGCGTGTGCACCTGACGCGGGCGGCGATGGGTCGCTCTTTTGTAGATACGGAATTCCTGCGTTTGGGCTTCACGACCATCAACAGCCGCAACAACGTCACGATGCAGGATATGGAAATTGGCAGCCAGCGAGAGGAATACTTCGACTGGCAGTATGATTTGGAAGGCAGTGGCGGCACGCCCAACAAACAGGCAGTCAAGCACATCGGCGACCAGTTCGCCAACAGAACCGGCAGCAATGCTCCGATTCTGGAAGCATGCCAGCGCAACTTCGGCATGCTGGTTACGGACGGATTTTCGAACGGCTGGAACGGTGCCGGTGTTGGCAACGCCGATGGGGCTACCCCGGCCGGTGAGCCTGCGGAGTTCGGCACCCTCCTGTCCGATGGTGAGGGTAATACCATGGCCGACATTGCCTACAATTTCTATAATACGGCCATGCGAACTGACATCGGGACGGGCACTCTCCCAGTAGATTCGCGCTGCTTTATCGACGGCGACAGCGATAAAGGTCTTGATCCAAATCGGCCGCTTCGACTTGACTGCAACGACGACCTTCACATGAACCTGTTCGCGGTTACGCTCGGTGCGAAGGGCTTGATATTCGGTCGAGATAAAGACGCAACCAATGATCCGCTGAATGAATTGACCAGCTCGGATTGGCCGACCTCATTCCCGACGCGCCATCCCAACGCGGTCGACGATATATGGCATGCCACTCTGAACTCCAGAGGCAACATGTTCACCGCCACCCGGCCGGACGAACTGGTCGAAGTGCTTTCCGCCGTGCTGCGCGAGATTGCAGCCCGGATTCAGCCGGTTGGCATTTCGGCATCAGCCACCCGCGTCGACGAGGACAGCCTGTTTTTCCAAGCTAACCTTGATTCTTCAAGATGGTCCGGCAGCCTGAAGGCGTTCGCGACCGAGGATCAAAGCGAACAGTGGAGTGCGGAAGACGGGATTCCAGACCATGATGCCAGGGATCATATTTTCACTTCAGTAAGTGGAAGCGCAGGCGAATTCAATATCGGCAACACAGCTCTGAAAGACAGCATGTTTGGGGCTAGCTCTCCGCTCAGCGAATCTGAAAAGAAGGCGATCATCAAATACCTGCGCGGCAAGCGAGGTGACGAGGAGCAGAATGGTGGCACACTGCGCGATCGAAATGGCGTGCTCGGGGATATCGCAAATTCCCGCCCAATATTCTCGGGCCCGGGCAACGAGGGCTGGGGAAGACTGGATTCCGGATATCTCGAATTTCTCGACGATTTGAAACAGGATCGTGATCCCATCGTGCTCGTTGGCGCCAACGACGGCATGCTGCATGCCTTTGACGCCACCGACAGCGCGAGCGGCGGTAATGAACTGTTTGCGTATGTGCCTTCGATGGTGCACGACCGCTTGCCGGCGCTGGCCGATCCCGACTACGTGCATAAATATTACGTTGACGGCCAGATTCGTGTTGCGGATGCAAAGATCAGTGAGGACGACAACAAGAATGGGTGGAACACGGTCGCTGTCGGCGGCCTCGGCGGCGGTGGCCGCGGCATTTACGCGCTGAATATCACCAAGCCCGGCTCTTTCACTGACGACGACGTGTTGTGGGAACTGACTGCGGACGACGACAGCGATATAGGTCATGTCTACGACGAGCCGATCGTGACGCGCCTGCCCAACGGTGACTGGGTCACCATCTTCGCCAACGGATTCAATAGCGATGACGACCAGGCGCACCTGTTCATAGTTGATCTGGAAGACGGGACCGTCAAACAGAAATTGGCGCTGGGCGATGCCGGAGATAACGGGCTTGCAAGCACAGCGGCTCTGATTGATCCGCAAACGCGGCTGTTCACCCGGCGCGTATACGCCGGCGACCTCGAGGGCAACATGTGGGCCATCGAATTCAACGACACTGGCATTGCTTCAAACCGCTTCACCGGCCCGTTCATCAATGTTGCCCGCCCCATTGTTTCGCCACCAGTACTCGCACCCAACCCCGGCGGCGGGCTGATGGTGTTTTTCGGCACCGGCAAACTGATTGAGACCAAAGACCGGCTCCAGACCGATCCGCCGCTGGAACAATTTTTTGCGGCACGCGATCAAGGGAAAACGCTCACCATCGGCGATTTGGGCGAAGCCAGCGCCAGCGGTACCGGCTCCGACATTACGGTAACCAGCCCGGCCGATGTCACTAACGGTTGGCGGCTTGAACTCGCAGAAGAAGGAAATAAGAACGGTGAACGCGTTCTGGCACGACCGCGGGTCGAATTCGGGGACCTTATTTTCACGACGTTCGAACCGCAGGACGACATCTGCGAAGCGCTGGGCATTCCGCGCATCTACGTTCTGGATGCCTTGAGCGGACGCGGAAGACTGAACCAGCAGTGCCAGAACTGCGGCGTCGTCGAGCTGGATCCCGGCGGACCGGTTGAGCCTGCGATTATCCTCAGGCCGTCAAAGCCCTCCGGTGACTCGGACCTTATCGGCGATCCGGATTCTGGCGATGGCGACCCGCCGGAGCTTCCGGGTGTCGACGATGTCGGGGCATTGTCCGGCTGGTGCTCCGACCGCCTCCTTCTGGCGCCCGGTGAGGGCTTTATACCAATCGGAACGATTTGTGACGGCCGGCAGATCTGGAGGCAGGCACGTTAGAACACACTATTCCAGCCAGCGAACATGGCCGCCCTCGATTGGCGGCCAGATTCAGGTCTAGCCGAAACGGGGAAGATTTAAATATGAAGAGATTAGGACACATCAAGGGGTTTACGCTCATCGAACTGATGATCGCCATCGCAGTCGTCGCCATACTGGCCGCGATCGCGATACCAAGCTATCAGAATTACGTGCTCAAGTCGGGCCGTGCCGATGCCAAGTCGGCGCTGTACGGGGCCGCTCAGACGCTGGAACGGTGTTACACCCGCTTCAGCACCTACGACAACGCTAATTGTGCATTGGGTGCGAGCGACACGGTCATGTCGGAGAATGAAAAGTATGAGGTGACCGTAACGTCAGTTGACGCGACTGAATTCGAACTCACCGCAGCACCCCAAGGGAATCAAACCAAGGATACCGAGTGCAAGAACTTCGAGCTGGATCATACCGGCAAGAAAGGGGTTTCCGGCTCGGGCAGCGTCGAGGATTGCTGGTAACTGCCGTTGTTCGTAGTTCGTTGTTCGAAAGAGTCTAAACTGAAAGCCAGAAGCGTTCACCGCTCGATTTAAAGTTTCTCGACCCCTGCGCTGTTCTTCGATCGGGCACGATCACCGCTTGAGCCGATCCGGGTTTGCGCGTAGGCTTGGGATTCTGCTGGCGGCGTTCTGGCATCTTGAAGACCGACTTCCCCAACCCTTCCTCCGACGCGCCCGTCGATCTGCCCGACTTCTGCCAGCCGCGCGCGGTTTTTCTGCTGGTGCTGCTCGGCCTGTTGCTGGCGTTGCTGCTCACGCTCGCCGCGAACGGCGATTTTTCCGGCTTCTGGAACGCGCTGGGTCTGAATGCAATGATGGTCGAAGGC